>JANXUP010000165.1 GCA_025356175.1 Sphingomonadaceae bacterium
CTTCGGCCCGATCCACCAGGCGGTGCGCCGCGCCCGTGCCAAGGGCATGGACGTGCACCACATCCACGTTCGCCACGTCTGGCCGCTCCCGGCAAATCTAGGTGACTTGCTGCGCGGCTACGACAAGATCCTCGTCCCCGAGATGAACACCGGCCAGTTCAAGACCGTGCTGCGTGACCAGTTTCTGGTCGACGCGCAGCCGCTCAACAAGACCAGCGGGCAACCGTTTGCCATTGCGGAAATCGAAGCGGCAATCGCTACCTATTTCGATGGCGCACCCGGCAACGCTGGCGGCGATGAAGTGCCGCCCAGCGCCAAGCAGTTGCCCAGCATCAAGGCCGCAAATCCATGAACGAAATGACCACCATCCCCGTGCCGACCACGCTCAAGGACTGGGAGTCCGATCAGGAGGTGCGCTGGTGCCCCGGCTGCGGCGACTATGCCATCCTCAAGGCGGTGCAGCGCACTTTGCCCGAGCTTGGTGCGGATCCGGCGAAGACGGTGTTCGTCAGCGGGATCGGCTGTTCGAGCCGGTTTCCCTATTACATTGAGAGCTACGGCTTCCACACCATCCATGGCCGCGCGCCTGCGTTTGCGACGGGGATCAAGCTCGCCAATCCGGAACTCGACGTGTGGATCGTCACCGGCGACGGCGACGGGCTGTCGATCGGCGGCAACCACACGATGCATCTGCTGCGGCGCAACCTCAATTGTCAGGTGCTGCTGTTCAACAACGAGATCTACGGGCTGACCAAGGGCCAATATTCGCCCACCAGCCGCGTTGGCACGACCAGCCCGACCACGCCGCTCGGCTCGGTCGATCGCCCGGCCAGCCCGGCGGCCTTCGCGCTGGGCGCGGGCGGGCGCTTCATCGCGCGCGGGTTCGATGTATCGAAGAACCTGCCCGAGGTGCTGAAAGCCGCGCACGCCCATAAGGGTGCGGCCTTCGTCGAAATCTTCCAGAACTGTATCGTTTACAACAAGGACGTGTTCGAAGAATTTGCCGCGCCCAAGGGTGCCGAGGATCGCCAGCTCTGGCTGAGGAACGGCGAGCCGATGTTGTTCGACAATGCCAAAACCGGGGACACCATGGGCATCGCGCTCGATGTCGAGAAGTTGACTCTAACGGTGGTCGAGGTGGTCGATGGTAACTGGCAGGCGGCGGGCGTGATCGTCCACGATGTCACCAACCGCTCAATCGCGCACATGCTGGTCGAAATGCCGTTCGGCCCGTTCCCGATGGCGCTCGGCGTACTCTACGATGATCCGCGCCCGACGTACGACGAAGCCGTCCTCGCCCAGGACGAGACCGCGCGGGCTGGCAAGAGCACCGATCTGGCGAAGTTGCTCGCCAAGGGCCAGACCTGGACGGTTGACGCCACTGACAATGGGCCGCTTTCGAACGTCTGATCAACCGGTAAGGTCGCTTAGCGTTGCTTCATCGATAGCGGGCGCGACTGCGTCGGCCAGTTAGCGGGCTGGGCGATAGAGCAGCGCCGCTGACGTCAGCGCCCAACCCATTCCGCCGAGCCAGCCGGCGATGGCATCGCTTGGGTAATGCACCCCCAGCCAAACCCGGCTCAGCGCGATCAGTGCACTGACCAGCGCCGCCCCGGCGATCACGCTCCAGCGCAAGCCGCGCCGCGGGCTGAGCGAGGCCAGGGCCAAAGCTATCGACATGTAAACCGCCGCCGAGTTGAAACTGTGCCCGCTCGGAAAGCTTGATCCGCCAGCCTCGATCAGGTGCGAGACGATGGTCGGGCGTGGGCGGCCGACCAGTGATTTGACCAGCGTGTTGAACACCCAGCCGCTCAGCATCGTGGCCGCCAGCACAGCCGCCTCGCGCCGTAACCGGGCGAGCAGCATCGCGGCAACAGCGATGGTTCCGCACAGGTTGAGCAGCAGCGTGCCGCCCAGCGCAGTCCAGCCGCGGACCACCTCGATCAGCCCAGGCGGCCCCCACGGCACCGTGCCGGGCGCGGTGCGGAAATAGCGCAGCCCGGCGGCGTCGAACGACCCCAGCCGGTCACCCAGCACAAGTGCCGCGACCACCGCATACCCCGTCCAACACGCCAGCGCGATGATCAGCAGGCGGCGGCGTGGCAAGGTGAGGTGAGAGCCGGGGTTCATGCCGCACACAACGCCCGAAACGCGGCGCTGTTGCAAGTGCGCGGGAAACTTGTCACCCAGCGCCATGCATTCCAGCTTTGCCTTGCTCGATTGGGTGGTCATCGGGCTTTACACCATGCTGTTGTTCGCCGGGGGCTGGATTTTCCGCCCGCGCGGCGCGGCGAGCGCGCGCGACTACTTCCTTGCGGGAGGAACCGTTCCGGCGTGGATGGCGGCGATTTCGGTGCTCTCCGCCACGCAGAGCGCAGCGACGTTCCTCGGCGGGCCGGACCAGGGATTCCGCGGCGACTACACTTACCTCTCAGGCAACATTGGCGGGCTGATCGGCGCGCTGTTCGTCGCGAAATTCCTGATCCCGCGATTTTACGCAATCCGCGCGACCACTGTTTACGAGCTGCTCGAGGTGCGTTTTTCGCGCCGGGCGATGCGCGCGGCGGGGCTGATGTTCCTGATCGGCCGGGTGTTTGCAGGCGGCGCGCGGGTTTACCTCGCGGCTATCGCAGTGGCGATGGTGATGTTCGGCAGCGTCGATGCCTCCGGGATCGTGGTAGCCGCAGCGTTGGTGATGGTGGCGGCGTTCGCCTTTACGTTCGCCGGGGGGCTGCGCTCGGTGATCCTCAACGACCTTATTCAGTTCGTGGTCTATCTGAGCGCAGCGCTGGCGGTCTTAGTCTGGCTGTGGACCAGCATCCCGGCACCGATGAGTGCGATAATCGATGGCCTTCGCCACAGCCCGGACGGGGTGGACAAGTTGCGGCTGTTCGACTGGTCGTGGGATCCGGCCAAGCCATTTGCCATGCCGGCGGTGATCTTCGGCGAATCGCTGCTCTATGTCGCCTCGACCGGCACAGACCAGGACGTGACCCAGCGGCTGCTCGCCTCGAAGGATGCCAAGACCGGGGTGAGGGGCCTGATCCTCTCGCTGGTGGCGACCCTGCCGGTGGTGTTCATGTTCGTGACCATCGGGCTGCTGCTTCACGTGGTTTACCAGCGGCCCGAGCTGATGGGCGGACACGCGTTGACCTTGGGCACCACTTTCGAAGGGCAAAAGATCAGCACCTTCATGCATTACATCCTGACGCAGCTGCCGCCCGGGCTGCGCGGGCTGGTCACCGCCGGAGTCTTCGCCGCGGCAATCGCCACGACCAATTCGGCGCTCAACGCGATGTCGAGCGTGATGGTCCAGGACTTTTATCGCCCCTACAAGGAACGGCGCGGCGGGGCGGAGGAGCGACACTATGTCATGGCAGGGCGCTGGGGCATGGCGCTCGCCGGGTTCGCGATGTTCGGCATGGCGGTGCTCAGTTTCTACTGGCAGCGCGCCACCGACAAGCCGCTACTCGAATTTGCGCTGCAGGTGATGGTGTTTGCCTATGCCGGGCTGCTTGGGGTCTATTTCACCGCACTGTTCTCGCGCCGGGGCAGCACAAATTCGGTGATCGCGGCGCTGATTGCCGGGTTCGTCACCGTGGCCTGCTGCCAGCCCTACCTGGTGAGCGTGCTGCACCTGCCCCAATGGCTGGGTACCATGGCCTTCCCGTGGCAGCTATGCCTCGGCACTGCGGTGGCCACACTGGTCTGCCTTGCCGCGCCGGGTGAGAAGGAACACGCGTGAGTGCACCGGTAATTCTGTGGCTGCGCCGCGACTTGCGGCTGGCCGATCAGGCAGCGCTGCTCGCGGCTTGCGCGGCAGGACCGGTGGTGCCGGTCTATGTGCTCGATGACGAGACTCCGGCGCACCGCAAGATGGGCGGGGCGAGCCGCTGGTGGCTACATCATTCACTTGCTAGCCTGTCTGCGGCTCTGGAGGAGCGCGGCTCGCGGCTGATCCTGCGGCGCGGCATTTGCGCCGAGGTGCTGCCTGCTCTCGCGGCGGAACTCGGCGCGGGAGAGGTCCACGCGCTACATCACTACGAGCCGTGGTGGCGCAATGCCGAACGCGCGGTGGGCAAGGTGCTGACACTGCATCTGCACCACGGCAACTACCTCGCCCCGGCAGGTTCGGTGGTGACCGGCGGGGGTACGCCGTTCAAGATCTTCACCCCGTTCTGGCGCGCGTTGCAGGAGCAGGTCCTGCCGCCGCACAGACCGGTCACAGCGCCGGAGTGCATCCCCGCGCCGGACGATTGGCCCGCCTCCGACAAGCTCGAGGATTGGGGGCTTTTGCCCACGAAGCCCGATTGGGCAGAGGGCTTCCGTGCCGAATGGACCCCGGGCGAAGTGGACGCAGAGATTCGTCTGCAAGACTTTGCACAACACGCCAAAGCCTATGCAGAAACCCGCAACATGCCCTCACGCGAAGGCACCTCGCGACTTTCTCCGCACCTGCACTTCGGCGAGATTTCTCCGGCTACGGTGTGGCACGCGGTAGTCGGGCAGGGCGGCAGCACCGGCACATTCCTCGGCGAGCTGGGCTGGCGTGACTATGCCCAGAACGTGATCATGCAGCTGCCCGATTACGGCGCGGTCAGCGCGAAGCCGCAGTTTGAGAAGCTGGCGTGGCGGGGTGGCGCGGACGCCGAGGCGGACCTCACGGCGTGGCAGCAGGGCCGCACCGGCTATCCGATCGTCGATGCCGGGATGCGCCAGCTGTGGCATACCGGGTGGATGCACAACCGGGTGCGGATGATTGCCGCCTCGTTTCTGATCAAGCACCTGCTGATCGACTGGCGGCGCGGCGAGCAGTGGTTCTGGGACACCCTGATCGATGCCGATTACGGCTCCAACGCGGTCAACTGGCAATGGGCGGCGGGCAGCGGTGTCGACGCGCAGATGTTCGTGCGGATCATGGCGCCGCTTAGCCAATCCCCCAAGTTCGATGCGGCGGGCTATATCCGTGAGTGGGTGCCCGAGCTGACGCACTTGTCCGGTGACGAGATCCATGATCCCGTAGAGCCGGTGCGAGGCTATCCGAGTAAGCTGATCGGCCATGCGGAGGCCCGCGCGCGGGCGCTGGCGGCTTGGGCTGAGGTGAAAGGATAATGGTGCCCGGGGGCGGATTCGAACCACCGACACGCGGATTTTCAATCCGCTGCTCTACCAACTGAGCTACCCGGGCAGCACAGCTGGGCGGTCCTGAAACAGGCTCACCCGGCGGCTGGAAGCGCGCCTATGGCGAAGCGGCGCGCGGTTGGCAAGTGGCTTATGCCTCGGCGTCTTCGTCCAGCTCACTGGGCGGCACGGGCAGGGCGTAGCCATCGTCGAGCCAACGCACGAGATCGCGATCCTTGCACCGCGATGAGCAAAACGGGGTGAACTCCTCAGCTCGCGGGCGGCGGCAGATCGGGCATTTGCGCGTGGTCGTCATAGCGGCACCGCCTGCGCGAAACCGCCATCGAGCGCAAGACCCGGGCGTTCCTCCCAGCGCAGTTGCCGGCCAGTGCGGCGCGCCAGTTCAGCTTGCCACTCGCCCGGTACTGCGCGGCAGACCGCCGGATGCGCGGTGAGCAGCAACGCGCCCGCTTCAGTGACCCGCTCGGCGCGGCGCAGCAGCATACGCGCGGCGGCACCGGCGAGATCAGCGGCGAGGGCGTGGAGCAACGAGGCACGTTCGAGCCGCGCGACCAGTTGGACGAAGCCGAAGCCGTTCATCGCCGTGCGCTCATGCGGCCAATCTGCCAGAGCGTCGGCCAGCGCGGCGTCGACCGCTTGCCGATCGGCCTTGGCGCTGAGCGTCGGGAAATCGATCCCGATCGATCCGGCGAGATCGAGGCGCTGGAGCGCAGCGGCCAGCGCCGGAACCGCCGCGAGCGACAGGTCGCGCGGCGGCAGGTTGCCATCGACATCGATCACCGTCATGGCCGGGGTCGGGCTGATGGTCAACGCGCCGCCCGGAAATTCGGCCGTGCCGTGCCAGGCTTCGGCAAACAGGTCTTCCCACAAGCCTGACGCAAACTCGCGGACAATGCGGGCATCGAGCGCTTCGGCGAGCGACGGCGCGGGGCGGAGCGGTCCTTCGGTCGGCCGGGCTTGCGCGCGTTTGAGCCGCCCGCGCTCGGCCATCGCAGCCCGGGTCACCACCAGACGCAGCGGTGCACCTTCGCTGGCATCGCGCGTCAGGCCGGTGACCAGCACTTCCTCACCGCCTGAAAAGCGCGCGGTGCCGCGCTTCGATCCGCCTATCCGCGATATGAGGACCGCGTCGGCAACTTCGCCCGAAACCAGTGCGCCGTGGACCTGAAGCCGTGCCGCGCGAACTTCGCCGCCGTCCAGCAGGATCGCGCGTTCTTCGCCGATTCCATGCTCAACCAGCCACTCAGCCAATGGGGAAGCCTGCCGCCTTGAGCAGCGCGCGGGTTTCGAACAGCGGCAGACCGACCACGCCAGAATGGCTGCCGGAAATCCACGCGATCAGCCCCTCAGCGCTGCCCTGGATGGCATAGCCACCGGCCTTGCCGTGCCATTCGCCGCCAGCGATGTAGGCGTCGATTTCGGCGGCCGAGAGCGGTTTGAACCGGACGATAGTTTCCGAAATGCGTTCGCGCAGGGTGCCGTCGGGAGCGCGCAAAGCAATCGCCGAGAGCACGCGGTGGCGACGGCCCGACATCAGCTTGAGGCAGCGCCGCGCGGTCGCCTCGTCTTCGGCCTTGGGCAGGATGCGGCGGCCGAGTGCGACCACCGTATCGCCTGCCAGCACGTGGGCAGAGCCGCCCGCAACCGCGAGCGCCTTCTCACGCGCCATCCGCGCCGCATAGACGCGCGGCAGTTCGGCCTTGAGCGGGCTCTCGTCGATATCGGCGGCGGCAATGGCGCTTGGCACAATGCCCAGCCGCGCGATCAGCTCGCGGCGACGCGGGCTGGCAGACGCTAATATGAGGTCAGGCCCAGTCACTTGGCGCAAGTCACTTGGCGCAATTCACGCGCCGGGTTTAGCCGAACTGGCCGGGGCCGCCGCGGCCGGGCATGAAGCGGTAGGTGATCCGGCCTTTGGTCAGATCATAAGGGGTCAGTTCGACCAGCACCTCATCGCCGACCAGCACGCGGATGCGGTTCTTGCGCATCTTGCCCGCGGTGTGGCCAAGGATTTCGTGATCATTTTCAAGGCGGACGCGGAACATGGCGTTGGGCAGCAGTTCAACCACCGCCCCGCGCATTTCGAGCAATTCTTCTTTGGCCATCCGGCTTAAAATCCGTGTGTTCTGATGTTCATTGCCGCGCCCATAGCGGCGCTTTGGGTGTTTGTCGATGGCGGTAGGTCGCCTGACAATTTGTTACACGACCATGCCTTGCCAGCATGGGGGCACATCGCCACTGCGGTAAGTGTATCAAAACACGGTCGCAATGCCGCCAGGAAGTATCGAGTAACCAAATGCGTCACCTAGTTACGATCCCGCTGGCCCTGTGGGCAGCGCCCGCGCTTGCGCAGGAAGCGGCCCCGGTCGCCGCGCCGTCGGCGGATGGCCAGACTGCTCCGGTGCCGCAGCCGGAGCAGTCTGACGTCGCCGGGAAAAGCGTCGATACCATCCTCGATAGCGATATTGTCGTCATTGCGCCGATGCTCAAGGGCCAGGTCGATACGGTCGAAGCACCGGTAGCGACGCTCGACGAAGCCGATATCCAGGCAACCGGTGCCAGTTCGGTGGCGGAATTGCTGACCCGGATCAGTCCGCAGACCAATTCTGGGCGCGGTCGCGGCGGCAATGGCGGCCAGCCGGTGGTGCTGGTCAACGGCCAGCGCGTGAGCAACTTTCGTGAGCTGCGCAATTTCCCGCCCGAAGCGATCCGCCGGGTCGAAATCCTGCCCGAAAGCGTTGCGCTCAAATACGGCTTCCCGCCCGATAGCCGGGTGGTCAACCTGATCCTCAAGCCCAAGTTCCGGAGCAAAACGCTGGAGGCGAGTTATGGCCTGCCGACGCTGGGCGGGTTCAATACCTGGGGGCTTGAGACATCGCTGACCAGGATCGACGGCCCGGCGCGGCTCAGCTTGACCCTGTCGACCGACGACACCAGCCCGCTGTTTGAATCCGAACGCAATGTTCGGCAGCAGCAAACGATCTTGCCAACCGTCAGCACCGATCCCGCCCAAGCGCAGTTCCGCACGCTGATCGGGGATTCGCGCAACTTCGGGCTCAATGCCGCCTGGACCAAAGGGATCGGCAAGGACGGGCTGGGCGGTTCGATCAGCCTCAGCGGTGCGGCCAGTCGCGGGGATAGTCACTCGTACCAGGGGCTCGATTCAGTCGTTCTGACCGATCCCGGCGGCAATAGCGCATTGCGCACCTTGCCCGATCCGCTCGAGCGGGTCAGCCACGTCACCACGGTGCAGGCAGGCGCCGGGTACAATACGTTCCTCGGGACCTGGCAGCTCAACACCACGATCGACGGGGCGCATGTGGAAACCACAACGCAGTTCGATCGGCGGGCCGTCACGACGTCACTGACGACAGCAGCCACGGCGGGCACGCTGCCGATTTCCGGGGCTTTGCCGGCACTGACTGACGCTGGCTTCGATCGCACATCGAGCACGGTCAATTCGGTAACTTCACTCGCCACGCTGATCGGGCGTCCGGTGCGCTTGCCCGCAGGCTCGGCCAGCGCAACGCTCAAGACGGGCTACGCCTGGTCGGGGATCGACAGCACTGACAGTCGGCCCGGTTCGACCGCCGCCAGCCTCAGACGCGGCGACCTATCGTTCGGCGGTAATCTGACGCTGCCGATTACCAGCCGGCGCGAGCATTTCGGGCAAGGGATCGGAGACTTATCGCTCAACCTCAGTGCCGGGTGGGATACCCTCTCGGACTTCGGCTCGCTGACCGACTGGAGCGCGGGGCTGACCTGGGCACCGACGCAGAAGCTCAGCCTGGGTGCGAGCTATATCGTCAACCAGGCCGCGCCGACGCTAAGCCAGCTGGGCAACCCGCTGTCGTTCAGTCTGAACGTGCCGGTCTACGATTTCACTCGCAACGAGACGGCGCTGGTTACGATCAAGAGCGGCGGTAATTCCGCGCTGGTCAAGGAAGAGCAGCGCGACATCAAGCTGTCGGCCAACTGGCAATTGCCGTTCATCAGCAATTCGAACGTGATCGTCGAATATTTCCGCAACCGTTCGGCCAATGTCAGCGTGAATTTCCCGCTGCTGTCCCCGGCGATCGAAGCGGCGTTTCCCGGCCGGGTAACGCGTGATCTGGCGACCGGGCGGCTTACCGCGATCGACCAACGCCCGGTGACATTCGCCCGGCAGGAAGGTTCGCGGCTGCGGTTTGGCCTCAATACTTCGGGCGGGTTCGGCAAGGCCGATGACGGCAGCGCGGCTGCTTCGCCAATTGCCGGCCTCGGCCGTGGTGGCGGAGGCGGACGTCCTCCCGGTGCGGGCGGTCCGCGCGGTGGAGGCGGCGGTGGCGGTGGCGGTGGACGCGGCGGCGGTGGCGGCGGCATGGCCGGCATGTTCGGCGGCGGCCCCGGCGGCCAGCCCGGCCGCTGGAGCCTGGGTCTCTATGACACAGTGCAGTTCACCAGCCGCGTGCTGGTCGCGCCGGGCGGGCCGGTGCTCGATCTGCTGAACGGCGATGCGCTGAGCGGCGGCGGTACTCCGCGCCATACGGCCGAACTCAACGGCGGGGTGTTCTACAAGGGGCTGGGCACCTTCTTCCAGGGCACCTGGTCCACGCCGACTACGGTCAAAGCCTCGGGCCTGCCGGGGACGAGCAACCTGCGCTTCGGCAGCGTCGCCAATATCAGCCTGTTCCTGTTCGTCGATTTCAATCAGCGGCCCAAGCTGATCAAGCAGGTGCCGTTCCTCAAGGGCGCACGGTTGACCTTCAGGATCGAAAATTTGCTGGGCGACCGGCAGCGGGTGACCGATGGCACCGGGACCGTGCCGCTGTCCTATCAGCCCGACTACCTCGACCCGCGTGGGCGGGTCATCACCCTGCAGTTCCGCAAAGCCTTCTGAGTGGGTCCCCGCGCCGATGCGCAGAGACCCGGCCAGCTTAGTAGTAGAGCGCCAGCAGCAAGTGCAGGCACAGCGCGATCAGGCACAGGCTCGACAGCGCGAACAGGATGAAGCGCGGCGCAACCTTGTTCACGGTCGCCTGGAAGATCGAGTGGACGATGCGCAGGGCGACATAGACCCAAGCGATCTTGGCATTCATTCCATCGCCAGAGCCGATCATCGCCAAGGCCAGCGCGACCGCATAAAACACTGTCGGTGCTTCATGCAAATGATTGTAATTGTGCGCTTTCCACTGGACTTCGCGCGGCAGGATATTTTCCAGCATCGCCCCGGTCCAGCCTTGGTCGGCACCCGCTTCGGTCGGCTTGGGCAGCTTGTTGATCGCCGGAATGCGGACGGCGTACATCCACACCCACATGACCATGGTCCACATGGCGAGAACTGCCATGGGTTTCAGAATTTCAGCCTGGATCATGTTACATTCCCCCCGTGTGTAGTGCAGTCATTTGAAATGCATGGATCGCCAGCACGATCAGGCAGACGGTCGATGCGATAAACAGCGTGAAGCGCACCGGCAGCTTGTTGACCGTGGCCTGCCAGACCGAATGGATGATGCGCAGCGCGACATAGCCCCATGCAAATGCGACATCGCTGGCGCTCGTGCCCATCAACGCGAGGATCACCACCGTCGGGTAAAAAATCGTCGGCTGTTCCATCAAGTGCATGTAATTGTGCGATTTCCACTGAACGGAATCGGGCAACACACCGTCAAGGTTCTGGCCGCGCCCGCCCGGCGCAGCGTTCTTGATATTGGTGCCGATCTTCGAAAGTGCTGGAAACCGCGTCACTGCGGTCCAGATCAACATAATCAGCGACCACAGCACCAATACGGCTGCGGGCGCGAGTATTTGCGCTTGCATGGATATTTCCCCTCCACTGCGTCCCGGAGGAGAGGGTGTTCGCAGCGCGTCAGATTGTCAATTGCAACTAATCCGCGGTGGAGATCACCTCGGCAAAGGCCGCAGCGTCGGTATTGCCGCCCGACAGGATAATCACCGTGCGCCCATCAAGGCTGACCTTGCCCGCCAACGCCGCCGCCAGCGCCGCCGCGCCGCCCGGTTCGACCACCAGGTGCAAGTTCGAGAACGCCCAGCGCTGCGCGGCGCGGACCTCGGCCGGGGTGACTGCGACGCCGAACGGCACGCGGCCGTGCAGCACCGCGAAATTGATCGGGCGGGTTGCGGGGGTTTGCAAGGCATCGCAGGCGGTCGGGAACGAGGTATCAGCGACACCGACGATCTCGCCGCGTTCGAGGCTGATCCGCACGTCGTCCCAGCCTTCGGGTTCGACCGGCACGATGTCCGCTTCAGGGCAGGCTAGCGACAGTCCTGCGGTCAGTCCGCCGCCGCCGCAAGGGCAGACGATCCGGGTCGGGCCGCCAAGACCACGTTGAACCATTTGCGCGGTGAGTTCGAGCCCGGCCGAGCCCTGGCCCTCGATCACCCACGGATCGCCGAAAGCGTGGACCAGCGTGGCGCCTGACCGGTCGACCAGCCGCTGCGCCACCACGTCGCGGTCTTCGCCCCCAGCACGATCATATTCGACGACATTCGCACCCAGCGCACGGGTCGCGCCGAGTTTTACTTGCGGCGCATTGGCGGGCATCACGATGGTCGCCGCAATTCCCAATTTGCGCGCCGCCCAAGCCACGCCTTGCGCATGGTTGCCGCTCGAAACGCCGACCACGCCCTTGGCACGCTCGGCCTCGCTCAGATCGCTCAGCCGGTGCCAAGCGCCACGGATCTTGAACGAGCCGATTGGCTGGAGGCTCTCGGCCTTGAACCACACGCGGGTGCCGTTGATCTCGGCTTCGATCAGCGGGGTTTGCGGCAGGAGAGCGGCGATCTTCGCGGCAGCGCGGGCAACTCCCTCGGCGGTGGGGGAGCGCATTTGTTGTGCGGACATGAAACAATCCTATATGCGTGGCCTCACGGGCCTTAGAGGAGAATCACGGCGTGTCCAAAGTTCTGGTGATCGGTGCGGGCGGAGTCAGCTCGGTCTGCGTCCACAAGATGGCGATGAACGCCGGGATATTCCCGGATATCCACCTCGCCAGCCGGACCAAAGCCAAATGCGATGCGATCGCCGCTTCGGTAAAAGAGCGCACCGGGCAGACCGTCTCGACCAATGAGATCGACGCCGAGGAAGTGCCCGCGCTGACCCGGCTGATCCAGGAGATCGGCCCCAAGCTGGTGGTCAACCTCGCGCTGCCTTACCAGGATCTGCCGATTATGGACGCGTGCCTGGCTGCGGGCGTGCACTACCTCGACACCGCGAATTACGAACCCAAGGACCAGGCCAAGTTCGAATACTCGTGGCAATGGGCCTATCAGGACCGGTTCAAGGAAGCAGGGCTGATGGCACTGCTCGGCTCGGGCTTCGATCCCGGTGTCACCAGCGTGTTCGCAATGTGGCTCAAGAAACACAAGCTGAAGACCATCCGCCAGCTCGACATCCTCGATTGCAATGGCGGCGATCACGGACAGGCGTTTGCGACCAACTTCAACCCGGAAATAAACATCCGCGAAGTGACCGCCCCGGCGCGGCACTGGGAGAACGGCCAGTTCGTCGAGAGCCCGCCGCTGGGCAAGAAGGTGCCGTTCGAATTCGAAGCTGTCGGCCCCAAGAACATGTACATGATGTACCACGAAGAGCTGGAAAGCCTCGCGAAGTTCATCCCCGAGCTCGAACGCGCGCGGTTCTGGATGACTTTTGGCGATGCCTACATCACCCACCTGACCGTCCTGCAGAATGTCGGCATGACCCGGATCGATCCGGTTATGTATCAAGGCAAGGCGATCGTCCCCCTCCAGTTCCTCGCTGCTGTTTTGCCCAAGCCCGAAACGCTGGGCGCGACCACCAAGGGCAAGACCAACATCGGCGATATTGCCACCGGCGAAGCGCGCGATGGCAGCGGCGAGAAGACCTTCTACATCTACCAGATCTGCGACCACGAGGAGGCCTATGCCGAAACCGGCAACCAGGCGATCAGCTACACCACCGGCGTCCCCGCAATGATCGGCGCGGCACTGGTGATGCAGGACAAGTGGAGCGGCGCGGGCGTGTTCAACATGGAGCAGCTGGACCCCGATCCGTTCATGGACCTGCTGATGACGCAGGGCTTGCCGTGGCAGGTCAAGGAATTGGCCGGACCGGTGGAGTTTTGATTTTTGGGGCGAGCGCCGCGCGAGGCCTTCGACAGGCTCAGGCTGAGCGGACCTTTTTCTGGCCTCAAGCACCCAAACCCGCTCATGCTGAGCCTGTCGAAGCACGCGCGCAACAATAGGGCCAGCTAATGGAAACCAGAGCCGGAGACCCAGGGGCATTTGCCCAATTCGATCTTTCCCGCGTCGACAGCCCCAGTTTCGTGGTCGATGCCGCGCGGTTGCGTCATAACCTCGCCGTGCTCGCCGACGTTCGTGACCGCGCCGGGATCAAGGTGCTTGCCGCGCTTAAGGCCTTTTCGATGTGGTCGACCGCGCCGATCATCGGCGAATATCTCGACGGGGTCTGCACCTCGGGGCTGTGGGAAGCGCGGCTCGCGGGGGAATTCTACGACGGCGAGATTACCACCTACTGCGCGGCCTACAAGCCCGAAGACCTCGACGAAATC
>JANXUP010000172.1 GCA_025356175.1 Sphingomonadaceae bacterium
AGCACCGCCGAACGGGTGGTCACGCGCGGGTGGCCGCAGGCGTTGGCGGCGGGTCCGAACAACACGTGCAGCGTCATGAACGGCATCGCGATGCACAGCAGTTGGACTATGGGTGCAGAGGCCATCCACTTGTCGCCAAGCATGACCTTGACCGCCGGGAAAGCCACCGCGGCAAGTCCGAGGCAGAAGGGCAGGGCGATCGTCATGATCACCCGCACCGATTTGAGGAAGCCTGCAGCTACTGCGGAGAGGTCGTCCTGGATCTGCGCATAGGCCGAAAACGCCACCTCGTTCAGCGGGGGCACGACCTTGGTCACGAAGATCTGCGAGAGGAACAGCGCAGTGGTATAGAAGCCCAGCTCGTGCGGCGCGAAAGTGCGCCCGGCCACGATGATGTCCGACTGGGTCTGCATGAACCAGAAGATCTGCCCGGCCATGATCGTCCCGCCATAGCCTGCCAGTGCCCGGGCGCTGCGGAAGTCAAAGCTCGGCCACATCCAGGCCTTCGCGACGGTGATCGTCCCCAACGCGCGGCTGGCGAACATCGCGAAAGGCGCGGCGACCAGGGTCCACACGCCCAGCCCGGCGAGCGCGCAGCCCAGCGCGGTCGCGGCGCTGAGCAGCGCCGAGATGACATTGACTTGCGCTTGGCGGCGAAAGTCCATCGCCCGGCTGAGCACCGCATAGCCCAGCGCCTGGAATGGATTGGTCAGGTAAATGAGCGCCTGCACCCGCAGCATGTCGGCGATGATCGGCTGGCGGTAATAGGCCGCCACCAACGGGGCGAGCAGGATTTGCAACACTGTGAGCGCCACGTTGACTACGATCAGCAGCCCGAACAGCTGGCGCAGCTGGTCCTTGCCGCCCTCGCGCTGGGCGATTGCGGCATTGGCAAAGCCATAGCCGTTGAGCAGACCGAACAAGACCAGCACCACGCTGGTCATCGCGAACAGGCCGTAGTCGGTGGGACTGAGGATGCGGATGACCATGAAGGTCGAGGCCCAGGCGACCAGCTGGCTGAACACTTGCGTGCCCGAGCGCCAGATCACTGCGCTGCGGACCTGGCTGCGCAGTTTGCCATCGTTGCCGGTTGCAGCGGTGATGTCGGCGGCACTCATACCGGGTCACCTGTCAGAACTGCCGCCAACGAGGGACGCTTGTCCGAGCGCGCCCGCGCCGCGCGGCGCCAGCCAAGCATGGGCCGGGCGAGGGCAGGCATCACGCGCCACAAGGCGAACGACAAGGTCCACACCGGCCCCTGGACCCGGCTCCGCACGGCGCGCAGCTCGGCCAAGCCGCGATTGACCTCGCCGCCAGCAATGCGCAGCAGCGCGTGTTCGAAGTCAAGCGCGGCGCGGGTTTCCTCGATCATCGCCGCGACCACCGGCTGGACCGGATGATCGGGCGCGAGCCGCGCCTGCGCGCGCAGGTAGACTTGCAGGTTGCCGTGCAGCAGCCGGATCGGATCGTCGGTCGCCGAATGCGGCCGCACCCGATATTCCCCCAGCACGCGGTCAATATAACAGGCCTGGCCGCCAAGCTCGAGCAACCGGACCCACAGGTCGAGGTCTTCGGAGTGGGTCATGCCTTCCTTGAAGCCGCCAACCTTCTCGAAGTCGGTGCGGCGGAAGGTGGTGCCGATATAGACGCTGAAGCTGCGGTCAATCACTTCGGCGAGGTTGCCATGAACCCCGTCGCTCGTGCCTTGGCGGGGGCTGAAGCACAGCTCCTCCCGCGGGAGCGCGCCGAACAGCAAAGCGTTGCAGGTCGCAAAGCGCACCTCGGGCCGCGCTTCGAGCAGGGCGACCATGCTTGCCAGATAGTGAGGGCGAAACCGGTCGTCACCATCGAGCAACGCGATTAGCGGTGCCGTCGTCGCCGCGATCGCGGTGTTGCGTGCCGCCGCTACGCCGTGATTGCCCGTCGCAATGAAGCGGATGCGGGCATCGGTGAGAAACGGGGCTACCGCTCCGACCACATCGTCGGGGGCGCCATCGTCGATGACCACGCATTCCCATTCGGCCAGTGTCTGCGCCTGCAGCGATGCGAGGGCCTCGCCGACAAGGTGCGCCACGCCATAAGACGGCACGATCACGGCAACGCGCGGCATGCGCGTGGAAACAGGGGAGGGTGCGACCTTGGTCATGGCCCGATTCCTATAGCTGCGGGGCGTTAAGCATCGGCTTACGCGGCGCGAAACCGTCAAAAAGTCACCAATCTCCGTCAAAGGCCGGAAATGAGAGCTTGGTGGTGCGCTTCGCAGCCCGCAGATTTCCGCGGCTTTCAGGGCCATTGAAATAAAATTGCAAAAAGGCGTTGACCGACTCAGCAGGTCGCCTTAGAGGCCCATCCACCGGACGGGGTGCTGCGAAACATCGGCACTCAGGACGGTCGCCACATAACACGGACAACAGTCCCCCGGTCTTAAAATCGGGGTACCTTGGTTGTCCGCCTTGTTTTGTCGGTGGCTCTTTGACATTGTCGGTTTAGATGAAGGGACATGTGGGCGACGGCGCCTG
>JANXUP010000174.1 GCA_025356175.1 Sphingomonadaceae bacterium
ACGGCCGCATTCTTCACTTGACCGCAAGACACCCGATCAGGCCTACTTCAACCAACCGCTTCTCGCAGCGGCATGAAACCGGCAGACGCTCCACTTAATAATCGCGCGAGCCTGTTCAAACAAACCGAGCCACCTCTGCCACCTGCAGGCGCCGGGCCTGCGTATCGACGTCGGCCATTCACTTCTCCGCTTCAAATGGAACAGGGCGCGGCAGGGGAACGATGCCAGCGCCGGTTGGCTCCAATGTAGGCCCATCGCGGCGCGGATAAAGAGGGTTCGGTTTCGCTGTCCCGAGCGCCCGCCGCTGGCTATGTCCGCCGCATGTCCGACACCACGACCACTGACCGCCGCGCCGGGCAAGCACTCATCCTGAGTGCTATTATCGCGCTGCTCGTGGCCAATTCACCATGGTCGGGACCATGGCATGCACTGCTTACAACCAGTTTAGGCCCCACCATTCCGCATCTTGGTCAGGCCTCTTTTCACGCTGCGGTGGCCGATGGCGCAATGGCATTCTTCTTCCTGCTCGTCGGGCTCGAGGTAAAGCGCGAGTGGCTCGAGGGCCGCCTCGCGAGCCCCGAATCTCGCCGCCTGCCGATTATCGCCGCTGCGGCAGGGATGATCGTCCCGGCGCTGGTCTATCTCGCCGTCACTCGCGCAGTGCCCGACCTGCGCAGCGGTTGGGCAATCCCCGCCGCGACCGACATCGCCTTTGCGGTTGGCATCCTTGCGCTTCTCGGCAGTCGCGCCCCGCCTTCGCTCAAGCTGCTTCTCGTTACCATCGCGATCGTCGACGACATCGGCGCGGTGATCATCATCGCGCTCGCCTACACCCGCGGACTTGACGTCATGGCGCTCGGCACCGCGCTCGCGGTCTTCGCCGCGATGGCCGGGATGAGCCTGTTCGGGGTGCGCCGCCTAACCCCCTATCTCGTTGGATTCGCGCTGTTATGGCTGGCGATGCTGGTCAGCGGGATCCACCCCACCGTCGCCGGCGTGCTCGCCGCGCTGACCATCCCGATCCGCGACGCACGCGGCAAGTCGCCGCTCCGCCGGCTCGAGCACGCGATCCACCCGTGGGTGATGTTCGGTGTCGTCCCGTTGTTCGGCCTCGTCAGCGCCGGTGTGACCCTCGGCAGCCTTGACCAGCTCGCCCAGCCCCTCCCGATCGCCGTTGCCCTCGGCCTCTTTCTCGGCAAGCAACTCGGCATCGCCGGCGCCATTTGGCTTGCCGTCCGCACCAAAGTCGCTCCGCGCCCCGCAGGCACCACCAACGCCCAGCTCTACGGCGCCGCTCTGCTGTGCGGCATCGGCTTCACCATGAGCCTGTTCATCGGTGCGCTGGCGTTCCCCGACAACCCAAGCGCGGTAGAAGCAGCCAAGCTCGGCACGCTCGCCGGCTCGCTCCTCTCGGGTCTCGCCGGCTACCTCGTCCTCCGCCGCGCAGCGGTCCAAGAATGCCCCCCCGGCGACGAACTCGAAGCTGGCAGGATATTCGCCTGCGACGAGCGTCACGAACGCTAAGCGGGAAGCTTCTGCGTCAGCTCGGGCACGATCTTGAACAGATCACCGACCAGGCCGATGTCGGCAACCTGGAAGATCGGGGCATCCTCGTCCTTGTTGATGGCGATGATAACCTTGCTGTCCTTCATCCCGGCAAGGTGCTGGATCGCGCCCGAGATGCCGATCGCGAGATAGACTTCGGGGGCGACGATCTTGCCCGTCTGGCCGACCTGATAATCATTGGGCGCATAACCCGCGTCGACCGCCGCGCGAGAGGCTCCGACGCCCGCGCCGAGCTTGTCGGCGAGGGGATCGATCAGGCCGTGGAATTGCTCCGACGAGCCCAGCGCGCGCCCGCCCGAAACAATGATCTTTGCGGACGTCAGTTCAGGCCGCTCGGACTTGGCGATTTCCGCCGAGACGAACTTCGATTTGCCCAGATCTCCCGACCCATCGACTGCCTCGATTGTGCCCGAGCCACCCTCGGTCGCCGCCTTCTCGAACGCCGTCCCGCGAACGGTGACAACCAGCTTGGCGTCTTTGGAACGAACCGTCGCAATCGCGTTGCCGGCGTAGATCGGGCGCGTGAAGCTGCCGTCGCTCTCGACCGAAGTGATGTCCGACAATTGCATCACGTCGAGCAAAGCGGCGACGCGCGGCGCAACGTTGCGTCCAGTGGTCGTCGACGGCACTACGAACGCGTCATGGTCGGCCATCAACCGCACCGCGATCGGCGCGAGCGCCTCGGCCATGTGATGCTCGAGCCCCGGCGCATCGGCGACATGAACCTTGCCGACTCCGGCAATTTTCGCCGCCGCTTCGGCGACTGCGCCGACATTCGACCCAATCACGAGCAAATGAACTTCGCCCATCTGCGATGCGGCGGTTACGGCGGGGAGCGTCGGATCCTTGACGATCGATCCATCATGTTCGACCAGCACCAGCGTCTTCATGCGACCACTCCCATGCTCTTCAGTTTCGCGACCAGTTCGTCGACCGAGCCCACCTTGATCCCGGCGCTGCGTTTGGCTGGTTCGACCACTCTCAGCGTTTCGATGCGGGGCGAGATATCCACCCCGTAATCGGCGGCGGTTTTTTGTGCCATCGGCTTCGATTTGGCCTTCATGATGTTGGGCAAGCTCGCATAGCGCGGCTCGTTGAGGCGAAGGTCGGTCGTGACGATCGCCGGCCCGGTAAGCGCCACGGTCTCGAGCCCACCATCGACTTCGCGAGTCACGTTGACGGTATCGCCCGCAATCTCGACCTTCGATGCGAAGGTCCCTTGCGGCCAGCCGAGCAGTGCGCCGAGCATCTGCCCGACCTGGTTCGAATCATCGTCAATCGCCTGCTTGCCAAGGATGAACAGCCCCGGCTGCTCTTCTTCGGCAATCGCCTTCAGCAGTTTGGCGACGGCGAGCGGCTCGACCGACTCTTCGCACACGACATGGATCGCGCGATCGGCGCCCATCGCCAGCGCGGTGCGAAGCGTTTCCTGGGCCTTGGCCGGCCCGACCGACACTGCAACGATCTCGGTTGCCGCGCCCTTTTCGCGCAGCCGAATGGCTTCCTCGACGGCGATTTCGTCAAACGGATTCATCGACATCTTGACGTTGGCGAGATCGACCCCGCTGCCGTCCATCTTAATGCGTGGCTTGACGTTGTAATCGATCACCCGCTTGACCGCGACCAGCACTTTCATCGAAACACCCTCTCAAATCAGACGTGGCCTCAGGCGGCCTTCTTCACTTCCGCGACAATCTTGCGCGCCGCGTCGCCGAGGTCGTTCGCCGCGACAATCGGCAGGCCCGAGTGCGCAAGGATGTCCTTGCCCTGCTGAACGTTGGTGCCTTCGAGGCGAACGACAAGCGGCACCGACAGATTTACTTCCTTCGCCGCCGCGACGATGCCGTCGGCGATGATGTCGCACTTCATGATGCCGCCGAAGATATTGACGAGGATACCCTTCACCGCCGGGTCGGACAGGATGATCTTGAACGCTGCGGTGACCTTCTCCTTGTTGGCGCCGCCACCGACGTCGAGGAAGTTGGCCGGGAACGCGCCATTCAACTTGATGATGTCCATTGTCGCCATCGCCAGCCCCGCGCCGTTGACCATGCAGCCGATGTCGCCGTCCAATTTGATGTAGGCGAGGTCGTATTTGCTCGCTTCGATTTCAGCCGGGTCCTCCTCGGTCTCGTCGCGTAGCGCGACCACGTCGGGGTGGCGGTACAGCGCGTTCGAATCGAAGCTCATCTTGGTGTCGAGCACCAGCAGCTGGCCACTGCATTCGGCGAGCGGGTTGATCTCGATCATCGCGCAATCGAGCGCGATGAACGCATCGTACAGTTGCTTGCCAAGGATCCCGGCCTGCTTGGCGAGATCGCCCTTGAGCTTGAGCCCGAAGGCCAGCGCGCGACCGTGATGCGGCATGAAGCCTTGCGCCGGGTCGATGGTGATGGTGACGATCTTTTCGGGCGTGTCGTGCGCCACGTCCTCGATGCTCACTCCGCCTTCGGTCGAGGCGATCATCGCGATCCGCCCGGTGGCGCGATCGACCAGCATCGACAGGTAGTACTCCTTGCCGATGTCGACCCCGTCGGTGATGTAGAGCCGGTTGACCTGCTTGCCGGCATCACCGGTCTGGATCGTGACCAGCGTGTTGCCGAGCATTTCCTTGGCGTGGCTTTCCACTTCCTCGAGGCTCTTGGCCAGCCGCACGCCGCCCTTGGCATCGGGGCCCAGTTCCTTAAACTTGCCCTTGCCGCGCCCGCCGGCGTGGATCTGGCTCTTCACCACATACAGCGGTCCGGGAAGCTGCCTGGCGGCCTCAACCGCTTCGGCGGCGGTCATCGCCGCAATCCCCCTGGGGATGGCGATGCCGAACTTGGACAGGAGTTCCTTGGCCTGATACTCGTGGATGTTCATCGAGGGTTCGTTTCCGGCTATGATGCTACGACTGGCGGCGGGGCGGCACCCCTCGCCAGCGGCCTAAGCACAGCATGGCGGGGTTGAAAAGCCCTGTACGGCCGCGCAAGGACAGTTTTATGAACACCAGTTGCGAACCATTCTCACTACCCCATGCAACGCTCGCTTGATCGACCGCGCGCGCCTTGAACAAATCGTGCGTGAGGCCGGGCGTCTTGCCATCGCGCGCTGGCCCGGACACGGCCACGAACTCGAAAGCTGGGACAAGCTACCGGACAATCCGGTGAGCGTGGCCGATCTTGAAGTCGACCAGTTCCTCAAGGCGCAACTCGGCGCATTGCTGCCTTCGGCCGGGTGGCTGTCGGAAGAAACGGTCGACGCGCCCGAGCGGCTGGGGGCAGACCTGATCTGGCTGGTCGATCCAATCGACGGGACCCGGGATTTCATTCGCGGCCGCCCCGGCTGGTCGGTTTCGGTCGCATTGGTCAGCAACGGCCGGCCGTTGCTCGGCATCCTCGATGCCCCGGCGCGCGGGGAATTCTGGTCGGCCGAAGCCGGGCGTGGAGCCTGGCGCAATGGCGTGCCGCTCAGTGCCTCACGGCGGGCTGAGCTGCGCGGCGCGCGGGTGCCCGCACAGGCTTTGCCCAAGACCGATGCCGATCTGACGCCGGTCGATCAGCCCAATTCGATCGCGCTCAGGATCGCCATGGTCGCTGCCGACGAAGCCGATCTCGTCGCGACGCTGCGCTGGGGCTTTGAATGGGACATCGGCGCGGCGACCCTGATCGCGCGAGAAGCTGGCGCGGCGGTAAGCGATGCCTTCGGCCAGGCGCTCGGCTTCAACAAACCCGATCCGCGCGCCTTCGGGGTGCTGGTCTGCTCGCCGGGAATTCATGCGGCAGCGGTCGAGCGGCTCGCCGGGCGGGCAAGCGAACTTGCCGGATAAGCGGATTAAGTCAGTTCGAGCATTGAGGCCGGAATGCCGAAGGTCTTGCGGAAAGTCCGGCTCAAGTGAGCCGAATCGGCAAACCCGGATTCGTGCGCGGCTGCGGTTAGGGATTGACCCTTTGCATAGAGTTCGACTGCGCGCGCAAGCCGCTGCCACAGCACAAAAGTCTTGAACGGCAAACCTGTATCCGCGGCAAAACGGTGCCGGGCGCGGCTCGGCGAAAGATGGGCGCAGGCGGCTGCCATGCTCAGCGTCAGTGGACCATCGAGGTTCGAGCGCACGAACTCGATCATTGCCCGAACCCGGGCGTCGGCCAGAGGGCTTGGTGCCTCCGCTGCGATTGCTGCAAGAAATGCACGCCCAGCCTCGACCAGATCGGAGTCCGGACTATTCGCCGCGAAATGATCGCGCACCGCTGCGACGATTGAACCTAGCGAGGCTGCTTCAAGTTCGGCCAGAGCCTGCCCGGCGAGCCAACGCGCCGCAATCGCACGGCCCGCATTGCTTTCCGGTTCGACAAACAGGAACGCCCCGACCCCGTTGGCTTCGAAGATATGCAGAGCATCGGCCGCAATCAACGTGATCGGGCCGTCCGAACACTGGTCCGGCGTCCGGATGATGAACCCGCCCGCGAGCGCGATCGTGATCTGGATGGCATGATGGGCATGAAAGGCCGTGCCCGCTTCTTGGCCGGAAGAGGCGAGTACCCACAGGCTCGCTCCTTCCCACACCACAATTCTGCCACGCCCAGCGATCTGCATGGCCTGAGACTAACGGCGAACCGGTGAATTGTCGTCACATTGTCGGTCAATTCTAGCCGCTGCGTTCAAGCCGCTGCCGGACAGGCCCCGTAGAGGGGCATCTCCACCAACGAGAAGGGATCAAATCATGATCGACCAATGCAACTGCAACCCCTGCCGCTGCCAGCCCACTTGCAACTGCAAGAGTGCCCCGGCCAAGTCAGGTTGCCAGTGCGGGCCCGGCTGCAAGTGCGGCCCGGATTGCGCATGCGCTAAATAGTGCCACGCGGCCGCACAGCAAAAGGGCCGGTGGCGACACCGGCCCTTTCCTGTTGGTAACGAGAGAGCCTTACTGGCCGGTGCGCGCCGCAGCCACGTCATCCTGGGTCACGGGCACGATCTTGATTTCGACCCGGCGGTTCTTGGCCCGGCCATCCACTGTGTCGTTCGAGGCGACCGGCATGGTTTCGCCAAAGCCCTGGCTGCGCAGGCGCGCCGCGGGCACCCCGCGCGAGATCAGGTAATTCATCACCGTTGTCGCGCGCTGTTCGGAGAGGCGCTGGTTGAACGCATCGCTGCCGGTTGAATCGGTGTGCCCGTAAACGTCGATCAGGCTCTGCGGATAGTCGATCATGCTCTGCGCAACCTTGTCGAGCGTAGCGCGGAACGCGGGCTGCAGCGTGGCGCTGCCAACGTCGAAAGTCACACCGTCGGGCAGATTGACGAGGATCGCCTTGCCGCCATCGGTCTCGGTCACGTCGACCCCGGTGCCCGAAGTCTGTTCGCGCAGGGTCTTGATCTGCTGGTCCATCTTGTAGCCGACCACGCCGCCCGCGACGCCGCCCAGGCCCGCGCCGACGATGCGACCGGTCTTGCCGCCGATCAGGCCGCCCAACAGGCCGCCAACCACCGCCCCGCCAACGCCGCCGATCGCAGTGCGCGAAATCTTCTTCTGACCGGTATTGGGGTCGGTAACGCAGGCCGAGGTGGCCATGAGGGTACCTGCGGCGAATGCCGAGATCATCCAGCGAGACTTGTTCATTGTCGTTCCCCTTTTGTGAACTGTACTTCGATTATACCGTTATTGCCTGCAAGGTGAATGGAATCTGCATCAAACCTGTCAGGCTTTGAACGAAATGGCGCGCCAAATGCCACGCTTCGCGTCGGCCGGTATTAATGCTAACGAATGACGCGTGAATCCGTTTCCTTGGTCCGACGTGCTGGTGATCGCCGGCCTTATTCTTCTTAACGGCGTGTTCGCCATGTCCGAACTGGCGATCGTTTCAGCGCGCCCGGCGCGGCTGCGCATCGCCGCAGAGCGTGGTAGCAAAGGGGCCCGGGTGGCGCTGGCGCTGGCCGCAGACCCCGGCAAGCTCCTCTCCACTGCGCAAACCGGGATTACCCTGGTCGGGATTATCGCCGGTGCCTTTTCTGGGGCAAGCCTGGGCGGACCGATCGGCGAGCGGCTGCTGCTGCTCGGTGTCCCCGCCGACTGGGCCCCGCAGAGCGGTTTTGCCATCGCCATCGCGCTGACCACCTATTTCAGCCTCGTGGTGGGCGAACTGGTGCCCAAGCAGGTCGCCCTGCGCGCCGCCGAACCGATCGCCATCTTCGCTGCCCCGGTGATGAAGATGCTCAGCCGGATCACCGCGCCCATGGTGTGGCTGCTTGATCGCTCGTCAGCGGTGCTGCTTCGGGTGATCGGGGTCAGCCACAAGGGCGAGCATTCGCTCTCCGCGGAAGAACTGCAGATGATCTTCGCCGAGGCCACTCGGTCAGGCGCGATCGAGGAAGACGAACGCCAGATCATGACCGGGATCATGCGTCTGGCCGATCGCCCGGTGCGTGAGGTGATGACCCCCAGGATCGAGCTCGACACGATCGACCGCAAGGCGAGCGAGGAGGAACTGCGCGCCGCGATCAAGGAAAGTCCTCATTCGCTGCTGCCGGTGGCCGACGGTAGCCCCGACAACATCATCGGCGTGGTCAAGGTCAAGGACGTGCTCGCGGTGCTGCTCGCGGGCCGCAAGGTTTCGCTCGCCAAGCTGATGCGCAAGGCCGAGATCGTGCCCGATCAGCTCGATGCGATGGACGCGCTGCGGCTGCTTCAGCAATCGGGCGTGGCGATGGCCTTGGTCCATGATGAATACGGCCACCTTGAAGGGGTGGTCACTCCGGCCGACCTGCTGTCGGCGATTGTCGGCAACTTCGCCAGCTATCAGGATGAAGGCGACGAGCCGTTACTCACCGTGCGCGAGGACGGTTCGCTGCTGATGGCCGGGTCGCTGCCGGTGGATGCCTTGATCGACCGGCTCGGCCTCGACCTGCCCGATGACCGCGACTACGCAACCGCCGCCGGCTATGCGCTGTCGGTGCTCAAGCGCCTGCCGCATGAGGGCGAGCATTTCACCGAACAGGACTGGCGCTTCGAAGTGGTCGATATGGATGGCCGCAAGATCGACAAGCTGCTGGTTTGCAGGGTTGAGCCGAAGCGGGTTGAGCCGCAAGCCTGAATCTCAGTTAGCCCCCGTTCCTCCTGAGGAGCCGCTCTGCGGCGTCTCGAAGAACCACGCGCAGCGCCCGACCCTTCGAGACGGCTTCGCCTCCTCAGAGCGACCGGTTGTTGTGCGAACCAACAAAAAGGGCCCGCCTTGCGGCGAGCCCCTTGCACTTCGTGCGCCGAACAATCAGCCGCCGATCTTGGTGCTTGCCTCACGCCCATCGCCTTCAGGCGCACTGACGATGTCGCGCACGACCGAGCCTTCGTCGACCGTCTGGGTCGAGGGATCGCCGACGGTCGAGCGGATCGACGGGGCGGCCTGACCGGCCTTGTTGCCCACGGTGGTTTCCACGGCCGAGCGCGGCTGCGGCGAGCCGAACAGCGCGGCCTGCGCCTGGCTCGCCGTGCTGGTATCGGTCGGCCGCGGGGCGCCGGGGGCGGGCGGGGTCAGCGAAAAATCGGGCGGAACCACCAGTGGAGCCTGACGCTGCACCGCAAATTCATCGGGCCGCGAGCGGTTGAACAGCCCGCCGCCGCCGCAACCCGAAAGCAAAAGGGCCGAAGCCGAGAGGGCGAGAAGGGCAATGATCTTACGCATCTTAAGTCTCCGTAGCGGGAGCGCCCGCTTCTTGGGGCCGCTTTTCGCGGATTAGCAGGCTGCGGGCAAGGATAATAACGACACCCACGGTGATCGCG
>JANXUP010000183.1 GCA_025356175.1 Sphingomonadaceae bacterium
AACCTGCACTTTCCCGCCGAAAACCTGATGGATCGCTGTCACCGCCAATTCCTCGAAAAATGGGCTAAATGCGTTAGCTATGCGTTACCATTTAGCGAGGTCAAATTGGGGTAAAAACGACGCAATTACAAGCATTTTTAGACATTGAAAAACAATGGTTTTGGATTTTAAGTCCCCGGCGTCTACCATTCCGCCACGTCCGCTTGATTCTATGCTTAGTGCGCCTTGGACATCCGTCCAAGGCTTTGCGACACCAGCCCGCTCCTCCGGCCCGACCCTCCTCAGGGTACCTTAGATGGGTAGTCGGGCCGGGGGAGCGGGCTGGTGTTGCAAGCGATTTGCGGATGCAAATCGTGCACCCAGCAAAAATCAATCCGCATTCAGGCGCGCGCGCATTTCCTTGCCGGGCTTGAAATAGGGCACGCTTTTGCCGGGCACTTCGACCGCTTCGCCGGTGCGCGGATTGCGGCCCTTGCGGGCATCGCGGCTGCGGGTCGAGAAGGCACCGAACCCGCGCAGTTCAACGCGGCCACCGGACGTAAGCCGCGCGGCGATCTCGTCAAAAAACGTGCTGACCGCTTTTTCGATCTCTTCAATTCGCAGCCCCGGATTTTCCTGGGCCAAGGCCTGCAACAATTCCGATCGGATCATGTCCTGTTTCTCCCCGGGCTTCGCGATGCGAGCCCGCCCCTGTTGTTGCCGCCGCCGGAATCCCTCAGTCCAGCCGCGCATCATTTCCGCCGCGCGAGACTGTGCCAAATGCCTCAAGCGAGCGCAATCGGCGATTTTTCAATCAGTTCATAATTTTTCGGCGAGCAATTCGTGGGGGGCAATGCCCAGCCGCTCGATCCGCCGGGCCAAGACTGGCCATTCGCGGGTCAGAAACGCCTCGCGCTCAGTCCGGCGCAGCTTGTCCGCCGCGCCGCGTGCCACGAACATGCCAACCCCGCGCTGCACCTCGACCAGCCCGTCAAGCTGGAACTGCTGGTACGCCTTGGCCACGGTGAGCGGGTTGGCACCCTGCTGCACGGCAAAGGCGCGGACCGAGGGAAGCATCGATCCCTCGCCGTAAGTGCCGTCCATGATCGCGGCGGCGATCAGGTCGCGGAGCTTGAGATACACGGGTTTGCTGGATTCTGGCATAGGTGCATCAGTGCCATAATACAGCGCGGCAGGCAAGCGGATTCAGCAAATCCCGTCCGACGCAAGCACCTTTCACATATGCGCAACATTCTGCTTTTCACCGTCAAAATCCGCGCTAGTCTCTCCGCCACGGAAGTGTGACCCGCAGCGGTCGCGCGATATAAAAATTCCAGGGGAGCTTAATCAGGCCATGACCATCCAGATTGACGACGCCGCCGCCGAACCCGGTGCCGTTCCAGCCGATTTCACCGCGATCCACCCCGGGCCGTCTGGCGGCGATCAATGGTACGGGCACCCGCGGCAATTGGCGCGGCTGTTCACCACCGAGGCCATGGAGCGGTTCGGCTATTACGGCATGCGCGCGCTGCTGACGCTGTACCTGGCGCAGCACTTTCTGTTTTCCGATACCACGACCACCGGGATTTACGGCGGGTTTACCGCGCTGGTTTATCTGACCCCGCTGATCGGCGGGCTGCTGGCGGACCGCTACTTGGGCTCGAAGCGGTCGGTAAAGTTCGGGGCGATCATGATGTCGCTGGGCTATCTGGTGCTGTGCTTCAGCAGCACCGGCGGCGCGGCCAAGCCCTTCGCCACGATCGACGGCCAGCGCTATGATGTCACGGTGCAAGGCACCGGCGAAGCGCGCCAGCAGTTTATCACGCAAGACGGCCGCCAGCTGCTGATCAAGGGCAACGAGGACAAGACGGTCTCGCTGCTTGGCACAGACGGCCAGGAAGTCCGAAAGATCGCTTCCGGCGGGTTCGTCCCCGGCGGTGAACGGGCCGCGCTGTTCACTTTCCTGCTGCTTTCCGGGCTGTCGCTGGTGACGATCGGCAACGGTTTCTTCAAGCCCAACATCTCGACCATCGTCGGTTCGCTCTACAAGGCTGGCGACCAGCGCAAGGATGCCGGGTTCACGATCTTCTACATGGGGATCAACCTGGGTTCGCTGTTCTCGCAGATCCTCTGCCCGCTGCTGGCGGTGGGCATGGGCAGCTGGGGCGGCCTCGGCTGGTGGGCCGGGTTCGGTCTCGCGGCAGCGGGCATGGCGGTTTCGTGGATGCTGTTCCAGTTCGATGGCGGCAAGCTCGATGGCTATGGCGACCGCCCCGCAGGTGCCGATTCCAGCAAGGACATCATGATCTATGTCGGCGCGCTGCTGGCGATCCCGGTGATTTACTTGCTGTTCGGCAACCTGATGAACTACGTGAAGCCTGAAGCCGGCCAAGGCATCGTCGGCTACATCGCCACGCTGCCGATCATGGGCAAGATCATGTTCGGGTCGTTCCTCGTAGCAGTGCCCGCGATCATGATCTGGTCGTGGATGAAGGGCACCAAGCAGGAATTCCAGATGATGCTGGCGGCGATGGTGCTGATCACTTTCAACACCGTGTTCTGGACGCTGTTCGAACAGGCGGGTTCGTCGCTGACGCTATTCGCCGATCGCAATACCGACATGTCGGTGTTCGGGCTGTTCAGCATCACCGCCGGGCAGACCCAGTTCTTCAACGCCTTCTTCATCGTCGCGCTGGCCCCGCTGTTCTCGATGATGTGGAACGGCCTGGCCCGGCGCGGAATGGAACCGACCATTCCGATCAAGTTCGGCGTGGCCTTGGTGGGCGTGGGCCTGGGCTTCCTGTTCCTGGTCTGGGGCGCGCAGTTCGCCGGCCCTGATTTCAAGGTCGGGCTGTGGTGGCTCGCCGGGCTGTACCTGATCCACTCGATTGCCGAGCTGTGCATTTCGCCGGTCGGCCTGTCGATGATCACCAAGCTGTCGATCGCGCGGATCGTCGGGCTGATGATGGGCGTATGGTTCCTCTCGATCGCGGTGGCGCAGTACGTCGCCGGGGTCGTCGCGCAGGTCGCCAGCGTCGAGACGGTCGGCGGGCAGGTCACCAACCTCAAGGTCAGCCTCGAAACTTATGTCGGCGTGTTCCAGACCATCGGCATGATCGCGGTGGGGATCGGCGCGCTGCTCCTGCTGCTGTCATGGCCGCTCAAGCAGCTCATGCACGGGGTGAAGTAATATGAAGTTGTTGCGCAAGCCCGCCCTGCTGCTCGCTGGTGCCGCGCTGATCGCAGGTAGCGGCGGCATCGGTCTCGCTAAGGACAAGAAGGACGACAGCCCCGCGGTGATCGCGGCGCGGGACTTTGACAAGAACCCCTACCCGTCGACGTATCATGCCTACCCCGGCGTGCCGACGCTGATCACCGGAGCCACGGTGTTCGACGGTGAAGGCGGGCGGATCGAGAACGGGCAAGTATTGATTGCCGATGGCAAGATCGTATCGGTGGGCGGGGCCATGGCCGATATGGCTGTGCCCGCCGGGACCGTGCGGATTGACGGCACCGGCAAGTTCGTCACCCCCGGGATCATCGACATCCACAGCCATTTGGGGGTCTATCCCAGCCCCGCGGTCGAGGCCAATTCGGACGGCAACGAGGCGACCGCGCCGACCACACCCGAAGTCTGGGCCGAGCATTCGGTCTGGCCGCAGGACCCCGGCTTCAGCCGCGCGATGGCCAATGGCGGGATCACTACGCTCGAAATTCTGCCCGGCTCGGCCAATCTGATGGGCGGGCGTTCGGTGGTGCTCAAGAACGTCTATTCGCGCACGGTGCAGGGAATGAAGTTCCCCGGCGCGCCTTACGGCCTCAAGATGGCCTGCGGCGAGAATCCCAAGCGCGTCTATGGTTCCAAGGGCCGCATGCCCTCGACCCGGATGGGCAACTTCGCGGTCGACCGCGCAACCTGGATCAAGGCCAAGGAATACCGCGCCAAGCGCGACGCGGGCAAGCTCGAAACCCGCGACCTTGCCATGGAAACGCTCGCCGGGGTGCTCGACGGCACGATCCTGGTCCAGAACCACTGTTACCGCGCCGATGAAATGGCGCAGGTGCTCGATATGGCCAAGGAGATGGGCTACCACGTCAGCGCGTTCCACCACGCGGTTGAGGCCTACAAGGTGGGTGACCTGCTCAAGGCATCAGACACCTGCGCCGCAATCTGGTCGGACTGGTGGGGCTTCAAGATGGAAGCCTACGACGCCATCCCGGAGAATGCCGGACTGCTTTACAAGGCCGGAGCCTGCGTGGTGATCCATTCGGATGACGAGAACGGCATCCAGCGGCTCAACCAGGAAGCCGCCAAGGCGCAGGGCGATGCCCGCCGGATCGGGATCGACATTCCCGATGCCGAAGTGATCAAGTGGCTCACTTTTAATGGCGCCAAAGCGATCGGGGTCGAGAAGCTGACCGGTAGCCTGATGCCCGGCAAGATGGGCGACGTGGTGCTGTGGAACGGTAACCCGCTGTCGGTCTATTCGCGCCCCGAGAAGGTCTGGGTCGATGGCGCGCTGATGTTTGATGCAGCCAACCGCAAACTGCGCCCGGTGAGCGATTTTGAGCTCGGCCAACCCGGTGAAGGAGACGTCAAGTGAAGCGCGCTTTGCTCACTGGAGCGCTCACTGGAGCGGCCTCGCTGGCCGCGCTGCTCGCTGCGCCCGCGCTGGCGCAAAACGTCGCGATCACCCACGCCAAGCTGGTGATCGGCGATGGCAGCGCCCCGATCGAGAACGGCACCGTGGTGGTCCAGGGCGGCAAGGTCGTTGCCGCCGGGGCCTCCGTGCCGGTGCCCGCCGGGATCAAGACCATCGACGCGGGCGGCAAATGGGTCACGCCGGGGCTGGTGGTCGCGGTCACCGACCTTGGCCTGGTCGATGTCGGCGCGGTCGAGGAAAGCAATGATAGCGACGGCGACAAGAGCCCGTTCAGTGCCGCGCTCGACATCTCGGCGGCGATCAATCCCAATGACCTGCCGATCGAGGTCAGCCGCGCCGGCGGGGTCACCCGCGCTGCGGTTGCACCGATTGGCACCAATAGCATCTTCGGCGGGCAAGGCGCGATCATCGACCTTGGCGCCGATCCCGATGCGGTCACCGTGCCGCGCGCGTTCCAGTACGTCGAACTCGGCGAAACCGGCGCGCGCCGCGCCGGGGGCAGCCGCGCGGCGACCTATGCGCTGCTGTTCAACGCGCTGTCCGAAGCCAAGGAACTGACGCTCGCGCCCGCTGGCCCGCGCCGCGACGACGTGCTGCTGACGCGCCGCGATGCACTGGCGCTGGGCCCGGTGGTCACCGGCAAGCAGCCGCTTTACGTTCACGTCGAGCGCGCCTCGGACATCCGCATGGTGCTTGGCCTCAAGCGCGAATTCCCGCTGCTCAATCTGGTGATTGTCGGGGCCGCCGAAGGCTGGATGGTCGCGCCCCAGCTGGCAAAATCGGGCGTGCCGGTGCTGGCGACCCCGCTGACCGACTTGCCCAATTCGTTCGAACAATTGGGCTCGACCCAGTCGAACGTCGGGCGGATGAAAGCCGCGGGGGTCAAGGTTTCACTCGGCGATTTTGGTGACCAGCCGCGCTATGCGCCCCAGTATGCCGGTAATCTTGTGGCGCTGACCAAGTTGCCCGGTGCGAGCGGCCTGACCTGGGGGCAGGCCTTTGCTGCAATCAGTTCGGGTCCGGCCGAGGCATTGGGTATGGGCGACCGGTTTGGCTCGCTGCGTCCGGGCCGCGCCGGCGACGTGGTGATCTGGGATGGCGATCCGCTCGAGGTCTCGTCGGGCGTGTTGAAGGTTTACATCGACGGTATCGAGCAGCCGCTGAGCAATCACCAGACCCGGCTGCGCGACCGCTACGCCACGCCAGCCGAAGGTGCGTTGCCCAAGGCCTACCAATGGTGAGACGCCGGTAAGCCGCGGCCAGCAGGGGGAGAGCAGCATGGATCAGGAATACGCGCAGCTGGTGGCGGCGGCGCTGGCGTTTGTCGGCAGCCATTTCGCTTTGTCGCACCCGCTTCGAGCGGGGCTGGTCAAGCGGTTTGGGGCAGGCCTCTTCCAGGGACTCTACTCGCTGGTAGCAATTGCAACCTTCGTCTGGATGGTCTTCGCCTTCCGCGCGATCCCGCCGCTGGGCGAACTGCCATGGAACGGTTTCAGGGACTTGCCGTGGGGCGCGGCCAGCCTGCTGATGCTCGCCGCCTCGGTGCTGCTGGTCGGCTCGTTCCTGGGCAACCCGGCCTTGCCCCAACCCCGCGCCAAGGCGCTCGCGCTGCATCACCCCAAAGGCGTCTTCAGGATAACCCGTCACCCGATGATGTGGAGTTTCGCGCTGTGGAGCGCCGCGCACGTGCTGGTCAGCCCGTCGCCGCGGGTGATGATCCTGAGCGCCGCGATTGCGTTCCTCGCGCTGGTCGGCGCGCACATGCAGGACCGCAAGAAGGAAGTGCTGATGGGCGATGCCTGGGCCACGTGGGAGCGGCGCACCAGCTATTGGCCGCGCCTCGGCAGCTTTGCCAAGGCGGGCGCGGTGCCGTGGCTCGGCGGCATTGTGTTATGGCTCGCCGCGACTTGGGCGCATATCCCGGCGATCGGCATTCCGGCGGGGCTGTGGCGCTGGCTTGGTTAGGGCTTACCAGTCATCTTCGGTGAGGTCAGCCGCTGCAAACCTGTCGCGACCCATCAAGGCGACCAGAGCCGCCAGGCCCATCGCGCCGGCACCCAGCAGCAGGACGAGATCGAGCCGGGCGCCGATCCAGCGCGGCGCAAGCAGCGCGTAGAGCAAGGTCGTCACCGCTTGCGGCAGTACCGTCGAAAACGAAAACAGACGCATTGACCGCGCCCCCCGGCCCGCCGGTGCGAGCTTGCCCAGAATGGCGTAAGGCAGCGAGCCGATCACACCCCAGCCAAGCCCGATCGCGATGAAGGCAGGAACGGCCAGTACCGGGCTCTGCGCCTGACTGAGCATGAACAAACCAGATGCTCCTATAGCCAGGCCCGCCGCGTAGGCCGCGCCATGACCGACCCGGCCGATCAAGCGCGGCAGAGCCAGGCCGCCAAGCGCTCCGAGTGCCGCATATGTGGTGAAGCACAGGCTGACAGCAATCAGGGCCGCCTGCATCCCGTTCGTCGAACCCAGCGGAACTTTCAGCACCTGGCCCGCGAAGAACGGCACGGCGCAGATCCACAAGGCGAACATCGCCGACCAGCTCAAGAACTGGATCGTGAACAGCAACATCAGAACGCGGCGAAATACGCGCTCGTCGGCGCGCGGCGCGCTCAAGCCCGCGCCTCTTCCACCCCGGTCGAGTTATGCCGCAGCGCCTTGAGCACGCAATCGACGATCCCCGACGCATTGAGACCGGCTGCCTCATACTGCTTGTCCGGACTGTCGTGATCCTGGAACAGGTCGGGCAGGCGCAGCGTGCGGATTTTCAGCCCTGTGTCGATCAATCCTTCATCGCTCGCCAAGGTCAGCACATGCGCGCCCAGGCCGCCGATGCTGCCTTCCTCGACCGTGACGATCACCTCGTGACTGGCCATCAGCTGGCGGATCAGCATCTCGTCGAGCGGCTTGGCAAAACGCAGGTCGGCGACCGTCGTGGAGAGCCCCTTGGCCTCAAGCTGTTCGGCTGCCTTGAGCGCCTCGGCGAGCCGGGTGCCGAGTGAAAGCAGCGCAACCTTGCTGCCGTGCTTGACGATCCGGCCCTTGCCGATCTCAAGCTGGAGCGGGACTTCGGGCAGCGCCACCCCGGTGCCGTTGCCGCGCGGATAGCGGAAGGCGATCGGGCCGCTGTCATGAAGCGCCGCGGTGTAGGTCATGTGGACCAGCTCGGCCTCGTCCGCTGCAGCCATGACGACGAAATTGGGCAAGGTCGCCAGATAAGTAATATCGAAGCTGCCCGCGTGCGTTGCGCCATCCGCCCCGACCAGCCCGGCGCGGTCGATCGCGAAGCGCACGGGCAGGTTCTGGATCGCCACATCATGGACCACCTGATCGTAAGCGCGCTGGAGGAAGGTCGAATAAATTGCGCAGAACGGACGCATGCCTTGCGCGGCCAAACCGGCGGCGAAAGTTACCGCGTGCTGTTCGGCAATGCCGACGTCAAAACTGCGGGCCGGGTGCGCCTGGGCAAATTTATCGACCCCGGTGCCCGATGGCATTGCGGCGGTGATCGCGCAAATCCGCGCGTCGCTGTTGGCCAGCCTGGCCAGCGTTTCGCCGAACACGTTCTGGTAAGACGGCGGCCCGGCAGCAGCTTTGGCCTGCTGCCCGGTGATCACATCAAACTTCTGCACCCCGTGGTATTTGTCGGCGCTGGCTTCGGCGGGGGCATAACCTTTGCCCTTTTGCGTGACGACGTGCACCAGGCACGGTCCTTCGGCGGCATCGCGGACGTTTTCGAGGATCGGGATCAGCTGCTCGAGATTGTGCCCGTCGACCGGGCCAACATAATAAAAGCCCAATTCCTCGAACAAGGTCCCGCCCATCGCCATGCCCCGGGCAAATTCGTCGGTCTTCTTGGCGGCGCGGTGGAGCGGCTCAGGCAATTTGCGCGAGATGCGCCGCGCGATGTCGCGCAGCGTGAGGAACGGGCGCGATGAGACCAGCCGCGCGAGATAGGCCGAAAGCCCCCCGACCGGCGGCGCGATCGACATGTCGTTGTCGTTGAGGATCACCACCAACCGGTTGCCGGCCACCTGCGCATTGTTCATCGCCTCATAGGCCATCCCGGCGCTCATCGCGCCGTCGCCGATCACCGCAATGCCTTTGCCGGCGCGCCCGGCGAGCTTGTTCGCCACCGCAAAGCCCAGCGCGGCCGAAATCGAGGTCGACGAGTGCGCGGTGCCGAACGGATCGTATTCACTCTCGCTGCGTTTGGTGAAGCCCGACAGCCCGCCGCTCTGGCGCAAGCTGCGGATGCGGTCACGCCGCCCGGTCAGGATCTTGTGCGGATAGGCCTGGTGGCCAACGTCCCACACCAGCCGGTCGTCCGGCGTGTTGAACACATAATGGATCGCCACGGTCAGCTCGACCACGCCGAGCCCGGAGCCAAGATGCCCGCCGGTCTGGCCGACCGCCGCGATCATTTCGCTGCGCAATTCGTCGGCCAATTGGCGCAGCTGCTCGGGACGCAACTGCCTGAGTTCGTTAGGGGTCGCCACCGTATCGAGCAGCGGGGTTGCCGGATTAGCATTCATCGGGGTGGCATTACACCGCCCGGGCGGGCCTGTCGAATGGAGAGAGGGTGCAGGTAGCGTGCAGGTTGACTCGGGCAATCGGCCGCGAAATAGCACAGCCATGGAACTGAACCACCGCCTCGCCGCCGCTTCGGACACTGCTGCCATCGCTGCCCTGATGGACCGCGCGATCGCTGAATTGCAGCGCCCGTTCCTCAATGCGCAGCAAATCGCGGCGAGCCGGCTGAGCATGGGGCTTGATACCCAGCTGATCGCCGACGG
>JANXUP010000021.1 GCA_025356175.1 Sphingomonadaceae bacterium
CGAAACCGCGCCGTTGCTGATGATCGGGATGAAGGCCTTTGTTGCCACTCCGCCAGAGGGGTTCACCTCACCATCGAGCGTGCTGCCGGTGCAGATATTCCTGTGGTCGGACGAAATCGACCGCGGCTTCGTTGAACGCACCTCCGCTGCCATCATCGTTCTCCTGGCCTTCTTGCTGGTGATGAACGGCGTGGCGATCTATCTTCGCAACCGTTTCGAGAACCGCTGGTGACCAACCCCCACGAATTAGACCCTGTAACTCCCCGGCTCGCCGCGCGCGATGTGTCGGTATTCTATGGCGAAAAGCGCGCGATCGACAACGTGTCGATCGACATTGCCGATGAATACGTAACCTCGTTCATCGGTCCGTCGGGCTGCGGCAAATCGACCTTCCTGCGCACCTTCAACCGGATGAACGACACGATTGCCGGCGCGCGCGTCGAAGGCAGCATCGCGCTCGATGGCCAGGATATCTACAAGTCGGGCATGGACGTGGTGCAGTTGCGCGCCCGGGTTGGCATGGTGTTCCAGAAGCCCAACCCTTTCCCCAAGACGATTTACGAAAACGTCGCCTACGGACCGCGCATTCATGGCCTGTCCTCGAACAAGGCCGAGCTTGACGAAGTGGTCGAGCGCAGTCTGCAGCGCGCCGGCTTGTGGGATGAGGTCAAGGATCGCCTGACTGACAGCGGCACCGCGCTTTCGGGCGGGCAGCAGCAGCGCCTGTGCATCGCCCGCGCGATCGCGGTCGATCCCGAGGTGATCCTGATGGACGAACCGTGCTCGGCGCTCGATCCGATCGCCACAGCCAAAATCGAGGAACTGATTTCCGAACTGCGCGGCAAGTACGCGATCGTGATCGTGACCCATTCGATGCAGCAGGCCGCGCGTGTCTCGCAGCGCACCGCGTTCTTCCACCTCGGCAAGATCGTCGAATACGGCAAGACTTCGGAAATCTTCACCAACCCGCGTGAAGAACGGACGAAAGACTATATTACCGGACGTTACGGTTAGGATTTAAGATGGCGCAAGAGCATACAGTCAAGGCTTTCGACGAGGACATCACCAAGGTTCGCGGGCTAATTGCGGAAATGGGCGGGCTCGCCGAGGTTTCGCTGCGCGAGGCGATGGAGGCCCTGATCAAGGGCAACCTCGATCTCGCCGCATCGGTGATCGCGCGCGACAAGAAGATCGACGCCTTGGAAGCCGAGGTTGACCGGCTGGCGGTGCGCACCATAGCGCTCCGCGCACCGATGGCGGACGACCTGCGCGAACTAATCGCGGCGATCAAGATTGCCGGCGTGATCGAACGGATCGGTGATTATGCCAAGAACATCGCCAAGAGCGCGGACAAGATCGAGGGCCGTAAGCGGTTTGAGCCGCTAACTCTGATCCCGGCTATGGCAGACGTTGCAGCCGGCATGGTCCACGACGTGCTGACTGCTTTTGCCGCGCGCGATGCGGCACTGGCGCACCAGGTGGTCGAGCGCGACGAAAAGGTCGATGCCTTCTACGAATCGCTTTTCCGCAACCTCGTCAGCTACATGATCGAGAATCCGTCGACGATCAGCAGCTGCGCGCAGCTGCTGTTTGTCGCGCGCAACATCGAGCGGATTGGCGACCATGCGACCAACGTGGCGGAAATGGTCTACTATGCGGCGACCGGAACCCACCTCACAGACCGCGAAGAACGGCTCGGAACTTGGCCATGAATGCACCCCGCCTCTTGTTGGTCGAAGACGATCCGGCGCTCGCCGAACTGCTCGAATTCCGCTTTCGCCAGCAAGGCTACGTGGTGACCGTTACGCCTGATGGCGATGAAGCGCTGCTTCTTGCCGCCGAACAAGTGCCCGACCTGGTGGTGCTCGACTGGATGGTCGAAGGTACCAGCGGGATCGAGGTCTGCCGCCGCCTGCGCAAGGGGAAGGCGACCGCGCACGTGCCGATCGTCATGCTAACCGCGCGCGGAGCCGAAGATGACAAGGTCCGCGGCCTCGAAACCGGGGCTGACGACTATGTGACCAAGCCGTTTTCTCCGCGCGAACTGCTCGCTCGGGTCGGCGCGATCTTGCGGCGGATTCGTCCGGCGCTGGCCGGCGAGGTGATCGAAGTCGGCGATCTCGCGCTCGATGCAACCGCGCACAAGGTCACCCGGCGCGGGCAGACCATCTCGCTCGGCCCGACCGAATTCCGCCTGCTCAAACATTTCATGGAACATCCCGGTCGGGTCTTCAGCCGCGGCCAGTTGCTTGACGCGGTGTGGGGCAGCGAAAGCGAGATCGAACTGCGCACCGTGGACGTCCACATCCGCCGACTGCGCAAGGGCATTGAGCTCGAAAGTGCACCCGATCCGGTCCGCACCGTTCGGTCGGCAGGATACTCGCTCGAAGCAGTCTAATCGCAGATCCCGGTCAACAGGCTGTTCAGCCAGTTGATCACTTGCGCTTCCAGGAAGATGCGGTGATCGGACCAGCTGTGATCGGTCGCGGCGTGCACAGTGGTGATCCGCGTTCCCCCCGCTTTGCGCACCGCGGCGAGCAGTGCATCGGTCTGCGGGGCGAGGCCATCGTCACTGCTCATGACCAACAGCGGGTGCAGCGCGAGGCCCGGCGCAGTGCGCATGAAGTCGAAATCGGTGCGTCCCGCGATCAGTTCATCGGCCATGATCTCGGGCGAGGTTCCGGCAAGTGTCTCGGCATTTTCGCTGGTCATCTGGACGATCGCTGGCCGGTCAAGCCCGCGCATATAGCCCATGTTGGCGGCGGAGATCAGCCCTACCCCGAGCAGCTTTTCGTCTTCGCCGCCAACCAGCGTGCTGACCCAGCCACCCATCGAATGCCCCATCAGCGCCATCCGCTTGGTGTCGACACCCAATTTGGCGGCGTTGGCCGGCACGCGCAGGTAGGTGAGCACCGCCTTGGCGTCCTCCGGATTCTGCGCGAAGTGGAAATTGCCCGGGCTGCCCCATGAACCACGATAGTTGAAGGTCACCACATTCCACCCGGCGCGGCGCACCGCCTGCGCGAGATCGAGGTTCTTCTCGTTACCCGGCCAGCCATGGCACAGCACCAGTGTGGGATGCGGACCGATGCCTGCGGCGAGGTATGCAAGCCCGTTGATCTCGACCCCGCCGCTCGGGATATGCAGCACTTCGCTGCGCGCCGGATGGGCCTTGTTGGGCAGCGGATCGGTGAAAATCGCGGCAGGGATTGCCGGAGTCCGCGCTGTGCGCGTCGTTTTGGCGGAAAGCTGCGGTCCGCTCAGCGTGAGTGCGGTGGCGGCAAGAATGGCAAGTGTGCGGCGCATGAGGTCTCCCCTGTTCGCGGGCACGCTATCGCGCCGGCTAATGGAAATCACGCGATTTCGGAATAATCCGGGCATCGCGCGGATGACCGTGGCGACTGCTCTGCACCGGGTGCTGCACATGATCGCCGCGCTCGACGTGGTGCGGGAACAAGTCGTCGCACAAGGCGTGCAAAGACGCGGTAGCATCAATCAGATGGGTGGCAATAACGTGCACAACCTCGTCATCGTACTCCACCCGGCCTCTCACCTCCATCAGCCGCGCGCCCATGATAACCTTGCGCTGCTTTTCCATCAGGTCGGGCCAAATTACGATATTCGCAACCCCGGTTTCATCCTCAAGCGTGATGAAGCACACCCCCTTGGCCGAGCCGGGGCGCTGGCGGATCAGCACCACGCCGGCCACCTGCACCCCGGCGCGGTACTTGCGGCTGCGCAGGTCGGCGGCGCGGATGAAGCCACGTTCGGCCAGGTCGGCGCGCAGGAACGCGAGCGGATGGGCTTTAAGCGACAGCCGCTGGGTCTGATAATCGGCCACCACTTCCTCGCTCAGTGGCATTACCGGCAGGCGGGTAAGCGCCCGCTCGGCTCCCTCATCGCGCGCGGCGGCGGCGGCGAACAGCGGCAGGTCGGGCGCGGCGATCAGGCTGCGCGCATCCCACAGGGCTTGCCGCCGGGTGAGGCCGAGCGAACTCATGCAATCAGCCGAGGCGAGCCGTTCGATCAGCGCAGGCGTCAGCCCGGCGCGTTCCTTGAGCTCGCGCACATCGCGAAACGGCCCCGCCTCCCGCGCCGCGACAATCCGTGCCGCCGCCGCTTCGGAAAAGCCATCGATCTGGCGCAAGCCGAGGCGAAGTGCCGGTTTGACCTCACGCTGAGGCGCGGAGGGGCGAAGGGAGGAAGAATTTGGTTCGCGCAGAGACCGCAAAGATCGCAGAGAAGTGGAATGCGCCGCAGGCTCATCATTACCCGGAAGCGGTGCGTCTGGTAGTGATGCCGAAGGAATAGAGCGGCTGCGCCGCGAGGACGACATCTCTGCGGCCTTTGCGGTCTCTGCGCGAATCCCTCTTCCCTTTCTCGGCGCCTCTGCGCCTCTGCGCGAACCAGCTTCTTCCAGCGTATTATCCCACCCGCTGAAGTTCACATCCACCGCGCGCACTTCCACCCCGTGCTCCCTCGCATCGCGCACTATTTGCGCGGGGGCGTAGAACCCCATCGGCTGCGAATTGAGCAAGGCTGCGGCGAAGGCTGCGGGGTAATGGCATTTGAGCCATGACGAGACATAAACCAGCAACGCAAAGCTCGCCGCGTGGCTTTCGGGGAAGCCATATTCGCCAAAGCCCTTGATCTGGTTGAAACAGCGCGTCGCAAAGTCGGGATCGTAGCCGCGTTCGATCATCCGTCCGACCATCAGCTCCTCCAGCTCGGCGACCATCCCGCGCGAACGGAAGGTCGCCATCGATTTGCGCAGCCGGTTGGCTTCAAGCCCTGAAAACTTCGCCGCATCGAGCGCGATCTTCATTGCCTGCTCCTGAAAGATCGGCACCCCCAATGTACGGCCGAGGATGGAGGTCAATTCGTCAGGTGGGCCGTAGGCCGCACCCGGAGCAGGGATTTCGACCGGCTCCGCCCCGCGCCGACGTTTGAGATAGGGGTGGACCATATCGCCCTGGATCGGCCCCGGACGGACGATCGCCACCTCGATCACCAGGTCATAGAAGCAGCGCGGACGCAGGCGCGGCAGCATGTTCATCTGCGCCCGGCTTTCGACCTGGAACACGCCCAATGAATCGCCCTTGCACAGCATGTCGTACACCGTCGGGTCCTCCTTGGGCACGGTGGCGAGGGTCAGCTCCTGTCCGTGATGCGCGCCCAGCAAGGTCAGGCATTTCCTAATGCAGGTCAGCATCCCCAGCGCCAGCACATCGACCTTGAGGATGCCGAGCGCATCGATATCGTCCTTGTCCCACTCGATGAAGCTGCGCTCGGGCATCGCGCCGTTGCCGATCGGCACGGTCTCGCTAAGCCGACCCTGCGTGAGGATAAACCCGCCAACGTGCTGCGACAGGTGGCGCGGCATGCCGATCACCTGCTCGGTCAAGGCGAGCACCCGGCGCAAATGCGGATCGGCCAGATCGACCCCGGTCTCACGCTCCACGTGCGCTTCCTTGATCGAATGGCCGTGCCCGCCCCACACCGTCTTGGCGAGCGCGGTGGTGATGTCCTCACTCAGCCCCATCGCCTTGCCCACCTCGCGGATCGCCATGCGCGGGCGGTAATGGATCACTGTGGCGCACAGCCCGGCGCGGTGGCGGCCATAGCGGGCGTAGATGTACTGGATCACCTCTTCGCGCCGCTCATGCTCGAAGTCGACGTCGATATCGGGCGGCTCGTTGCGGTCCTCGGAGATGAATCGGTCGAACAGCAGCGCGTGCTTGGCGGGATCGACTGCGGTGATCTCAAGCACATAACACACCGCCGAATTGGCCGCGCTGCCCCGCCCCTGGCACAGGATCGGCGGATCGCAGCCCCGCGCGAAATCGACGATGTCCTTGATCGTCAGGAAATAGCGCGCAAGGTTCAGCTTGCCGATCAGCGTAAGTTCGCGCGCCAAGGTATCGCGCACGCTCTCAGGCACGCCGCCGGGGTAGCGGATGGCGGCCCCTGCCCACGTCAGGTTTTCGAGGTGCTGCTGCGGCTCGAGTCCATCCGGGCAAGTCTCCTCGGGGTATTCGTAGCGCAGTTCGTTGAGGCTGAACTGGCACGCATCGGCCACCGCGCGCGCCGCCGCCAAGGCATGCGGCCAGCGCCGGAACAGCCGCGCCATTTCCGCCGGGCTCTTGAGGTGCCGCTCGGCATTGGGCTGGAGCAAGTGCCCGGCGGCGGCCACGGTCGTCTTGTGCCGGATCGCGGTCATGACGTCGTGCAACGGGCGGCGCTGCGCCGCGTGGTACAGCACATCGTTGGTGGCGAGGATCGACAGGCCGTGTTCGCACGCCAGCTGGTCGAGCCGGGCAATCCGCGCAAGATCGTCCCCGCTGTAAAGATAGCTCGCGGCAATATGCCGCAGCGTGGGGAGCTGCTGGGCCAAATGCGGCAGGAGTTGCGTGAACGGGACGGTCAGAAAAGTCGGTTCGCGCAGAGGCGCAAAGGCCGCAAAGGGCGCAAAGATGTTATCTTCGCGGCACCGCCGCGCTTCATCTCTTGCATTGAGAGAGAGCAGAAGGCCTGCGGCGCTCGCAACCTCTTTGCGCCCTTTGCGGCCTTTGCGCGAACCAACTTCTTTTCTCCGCGTCTTCGCATCCCGCTCACCCTGAGCTTGTCGAAGGGCGCGTGAAATCGGCGGAAACGCAACCACATTGCTCTCGACCGCGATGGTGAACTCCGCATCCAGGTCCGCCGGCGGGACCAGCACCAGCTGCAGCCCCTCACTCCGCTCCGCCAGCATCGCCAGCGAGATATCGCAGGCGCCCTTGTCCTGCCATTCGCCATCGAGCTTGCCCATTCGCCCGGCCGAGATCAGCGCGCAAAGTCGGCCGTACGCCGCGCGGTCGGTGGGATAGGCGAGGAAGGCCAATCCCTCGGCAGTCTCGATCCGGGCACCGATCACCGGGCGCAGCTTAAGCGTCTGCGCCTCACCATGCAGCCGCACCACTCCGGCCAAGGTGTTGGCATCGGCAATTCCGATCGCGTCGTAGCCCAGCGCATAGGCCTGCGTGACCAGATCGACTGCATCCGACGCTCCGCGCAGGAACGAGAAGCAGCTCGCCAAGCCCAGCTCGACGAACGACGCGCGCGACGGGGCGCTGGTCGCTTCACCCGCAACGCGGTGACGTTCGGGAGTGAGGGCGGATTCGGGCATGGTTTCGAGTCCAAATGTTCCTTTTATGTTCTTATTTGGAATGAAGCGAGTCTCCTGCTGTCGCATCCTGCCACCAGCCGAACGTTGAAACGGAACCGACCGTGCATCCCGCCGTTGTCGCTTTGAGCCTTCAAGCCGGAGAACCACAATGCCGATGATCCAAACCAACGACGGAACCAGCCTTTATGTGAAAAGTTGGGGCAACGGGAAACCGGTGGTCCTGATCCACGGCTGGCCGCTATCCGGTGACAGTTGGGACCCGGTCAGCAATGTGCTGGCTGACAATGGCTATCAGGCGATCGCTTATGATCGCCGTGGATTCGGCCGGTCGGACCAGCCTTCGGAAGGCTATGATTACGATACCTTCGCCGACGATCTGGCGGCAGTGATCGACAGCCAGGCCGGCGGGCAGGATGTGGCGCTGGTCGGCTTCTCGATGGGCGGCGGCGAAGTCGCCCGCTATCTTTCGCGGCATCAGGGAAAAGGCGTGAGCAAGGTTGCACTCATAAGTTCGGTGGTGCCTTACATGCTCCAGACCGAAGACAATCCCGAAGGCGTGCCGCAAACGACCTTCGACCAGATGACCGAAGGCATGAAGGCCGACCGGGCGAAGTTTTTCCGCGGCTTCTTCAAGGACTTTTTCGGGATCGGCATGATGTCTCACCCGGTCAGCGATGATATGCTCGATATGGCATGGATGGCCGCGATGCAGGCCGGACTGCGGCCCACGCTGGCTTCGGCCAAGGCTTTTGCCACCACCGACTTCCGCCCCGATCTGGCTAGCTTCACCGTGCCGACGCTGATCATCCACGGCACTGCTGACGTGACCGTGCCGATCGACCCGACCGGGCGCGCATTGGCCAAGGCAATTCCTGCGGCGCAACTGATCGAATATGACGGGGAACCGCACGGGATATTCGCGACTCAAACCGAGCGGTTGACCAACGACTTGCTGTCGTTCCTGGGCGGAAACGGCGAGCATGGTGCGTTCAACTTCGATGCAGCGCAGGCCGATGACCGGCAGGACGTGCTCGATCAGGTTACCGCCGGATCGATGTCCACCATCCCGGTGTAAGGGTCAGGAACACAACCCCTGCAGATACCATTCGGGCACGCCGCCGCGCCCGTCGGCGGCGTGCCCGTAGCGGTAGATCCAATAGCGCCGCCCGGTTGCGTCCTCGACCCGGTAGTAATCGCGTAGCCGCGCCGCGCCGCGCTCGCGCCACCATTCGGGTGCGATCCGTTCGGGCCCCTCGGCGTGGGTAACCTCGTGCAGGTTCCCGCGCCAACGGAACCGGCGCGGCAGGCCATCGGGACTGGCGTGGATCACCGCGATCAATTCGGGGCGGTCGAGCAGCTTGAGCGGGCGAGCATGGAGCGTAAGGCTTTCTTGCGCGGCGCGGGCAGGTTCGAGCGGGGCAAGCCAGCGCTGGGCGCGTTCGGGCCAGTGGCTGGCGACCGGCTCAGGGCGGCGCACCGCCCCTGCCCCCAGCCTGATGCTCAGCCGGTCAATGCAGGCGGCAAGACTGGTGCCGTGGGCTTCCGCCGCCGCTTCGAAATCGCGCTGGCTGAGTGCCAGCGGCTCACACCACGATGCGGTCAGGCGAGCGAGTTCGATCCCGAAGCCGGCGTCGATATCATCGAGCTTGGCCGCGAACAGCCGCATGATGTGATCCGCCGCGCGGGTCGCTGCGGCGAGTTCGAGCCGCCGCTGGATGACCTCGCCATCCACCTTCCACAGCGTCAGTTCGAGCCGTCGCGCCCCCAGCGCCTGCCCTTCAAGCACGCGGACCATGTCATCCGCCAGATCGCTCAGCACCTGATCGAGCAAGGGACGGTGGCGGATCGGTTCGATCAGGCGGCGCTGGACCAGCGGCGGGGGCTGCGTCAGCACCGGCAGCATTGGTTCGGGCACCCGTCCGGTAAGCTGATCAAGCCGGACCAGCGGATTGGCGGCCGGAGCGCGGACCGAGCGGAACCGCCGCGTCAGCGCATCGCGCGCCACGCCGGACAGGTCGCCGATCCGCTTCAGCCCGAGCCGGCGCAATACCAGCAGAGTTGCGGGATCGAGGCGCAGCGCCGCGACGGGGAGTTCGTGGAGAACACCAAGATCCTCCCCCACTCGGGGAGGTGGCCCGCCAAAGGCGGGTCGGAGGGGGGCTGTCTGTTGCCGCGCCATACCCCCTCCGTCAGCCGCTTCGCGTCTGCCACCTCCCCCAAGGGGGGAGGCTCTTGAGAGCACCGCCCGTTCCGGCCCGTAATGCGCCAAGGCCCAGGCCGCCCCCGCAGTCGGCGCCACCGCCAACCGCGCGGTGAGGCCCCGCACAGCCAGCCGTTCAGCCGCATCGGCCAGTAATTGCGCCTCGCCGCCAAACAAATGCGCCACTCCGCTGACATCGACCAACAGTCCGTCGGGCGGATCGAGCGCGGACCACGGCCCCCAGCGCTGCGCCCACAGCGCGAGCCGTTCAAGCAGCGCGAGGTCGCCCGCAGGATCGGCGGGCGCAACCGCCAGTTCGGGGCACAGCGCGCGGGCATCGGTGAGCGAAGTCCCGGCGCGCACCCCGGCCTCGCGCGCGGCTGCATTGACCGCAGTGATCCGCGGGCCGTGCGCGCTTTCCGAGATCAGCGCGAGCGGCTGAGCGCCAAGATTGCCATACTGGCCTTCAGCCAGCTGCCAGCGATCGATCGCCAGCCGCGCCAGCCAGATCGCCATGATGCGGCGGGGCGGTAGCCCAATCGGCGACAAGTCGGGTTTGTCCGTCATCGCGCAGGATCCATTCTCCGGGAGGGTGATTGCGCGCGCGGAACAGGGTGCCCTGCCAAGCGGGTAACCCCGGCGCAGCGGGGTTCCAGCGCGGGGCCAGCGATGGTGCGGCGGTCACCTCCCAGCGCTGGCGCGCGGAGGAGAGGTCGTGCTGCGCATCGAGCCGCACCAGCCACAGCGGCACCCCGTGCACCTCGGCGACGAGACTAAGGCGGCGCGAAGCGGTGAACGACAGTGCCTTGGGATTGCCCGCCAGCTCACCGATCACAAACGCAAGGTCGCGGCAGCGCAACCCTTCCTCAAGCGCGAACAGCGCTTCTTCGGGGCTCTTCGCGGCGACATGGAGCAGGCGGTGGCGCAGGCTTGGCGGCAGCCCCGGACGATAGGGCCGCCCGCTCAGCCGCAAAGCCGCCGCGTCCTGCACCCATAGCCACGGGCGCTGATCCGCTGGCTCGGCCTGACCCAGCGCGAAAGCCAGTGCCAGCCCCGCCCCGCTCGCCTCACGCGAGGAGGCAAATAGTTCGGCGTGGCGAACTTCGCCCACGCCGGGACGAGGCAGCAGTCTGCGCTCTGTCGCGCGCACGTTTTTGGTTGAGGCAAGCCCCCTCCACCATCCTGCGGATTGTCCCCCTCCCCGGACCGGGGAGGGACGCGATACTTGCCGTTCCATTCTTAGAATCACTCCAATGTTCTATTTATGTTCTCATCACTCGTGATTCGCAAAGGCTTTGTCGCTCGCGTTAAAAAATGGCGTGGCAAAGCCCCGTCGGGGAACCACCGCGCGGGGCAATCGTTCGATTACAACCCCTAGCCAGCGAGAGAGACGATGGACCACGCCAACGAAAACCCCGACGACCTCAAGGACAAGTTCTGGCAGCACCTGTCAGCATCGCCGTTCGTGATGCTCGAACTCGACAGCGACCGCGATGGCGCCGCCCCGATGACCGCGCAGCTCGACAAGGACGCCCGCCACGCGATCTGGTTCTTCACCAGCCGCGCTGGCGGTTACGCCAAGATGGGCCCGGCAACCGCCAACTTCTCCGCCAAGGGGCAT
>JANXUP010000031.1 GCA_025356175.1 Sphingomonadaceae bacterium
CGATGGTGAAGTGCGGCTCAGGATCGAGAGCTTCTCGGTCACCGCCAACAATGTGACCTACGCGGTGGTTGGCGATGCCTTCGGCTACTGGAACTTCTTCCCCGGCGAAGGTGAGTGGGGGGTGGTGCCGATGTGGGGGCACGCCGTGGTCGAAGCCTCCCGCCACCCGGATATTGCCGTGGGCGAGCGGGTCTATGGCTACCTGCCGATGGCGGAAACGCTCGACGTTTTGCCGGATCGGGTCAGCGCTGGTGGCTTCACCGATGCCGCGGCGCATCGCCAGCCGATGAGTCCGATCTACAACCAGTACAGCCGCCTCGCCGCCGACCCCGAGTATGACCCTGCGCGGGAAGCCGAGCGGATGATCTTCGGACCGCTGTTCAAGACCGGGTTCCTGATCGAGAGCATGATGCGCGGGCAGAACTGGTTCGGGGCAGAGACTCTGATCTGCACCAGCGCTTCGTCGAAGACTGCGATGGCTACGGCCAGCGTCGCGCGGGATCGTTCGCCGCAGATCAAGCGGATCGGGCTGACTTCGGCCGGGAATGTCGATTTCGTGCGGCGCGGCGGATTCTACGATGAAGTTCTGGGTTACGATGATGTGGCGACCTTGCCGCAGAAGCCGTCGGTGCTGGTCGATTTTGCTGGCAACGCCGCGCTGATCCACGCCGTTCACACTGCGCTGGGCGATCACCTCAAGTATTCGTGCACCGTTGGCGCGACGCACGTTGGTGCCGGGTTCGGGCAAGACAATGGCCCGCTTCCGGGACCGCAACCGGTGCTGTTCTTCGCACCCGATCATGCGGTCGCGGCGATCAAGGAACTTGGCCCCAAGGCCTTCGGCGAAGCTATCGCGGCGAGCTGGGGAAAGTTCATCGGCGAAGCAGGCGGCACGGTACGGATCGACGAGCGCAGCGGGCTTGAGGCAGCACGCGGCGCTTTTGCTGATACTTTGGCGGGAACTGCAGATCCGGCAGTCGGCATTGTGATCAGACCCTGATTCAGCCGCGATGAACGACAACGTCATCCTCGGCCTGTTCCCGTTCTTGTTCATCGGGGTCTGGTGTTTTGCGATGTGGACGACGACGATCTTCTCAGGCTGGCAAGCGCTGCAAAGGCGCTATCCCGATCGGCTTGACCAGTCACTCGAGCGGCTGCGCTTTCGATCAGGCAACATGGGCAGATTTCTGGGCACAGGGGTCAATTTCGGCAATTGCCTGACCTTCGATGTCTGCCGCTCGGGCCTGCGGGTATCGGTGATATTTATCTTTGCGCTGTTTCAGAAGCCATTCTTCGTGCCGTGGAGCGACATCACCGCAAGCGAGCGGCGGCGGTTCTTTTTCCGCGGGGTTGAGCTGCGGTTCGGCGCGGCAGACGATGCAAAAGTCCTGTGGATTTACCACAAAACCTTCGATCGCATCGCCGCCGCCGGACCGCTGCGCCTGACCGCCTAGATATCGACCGCGATCTTGCCGAAGTGCTTGTTCGCGGCCTGGCGGCGGAAGGCGTCGGCGAGGTTGGCGAGCGGGAAGTGGTCGCTGATCACCGGCTTGATCCCGTTTGCCTCAATCCCGCGGATCATGCCGAGCTGCTGCGCGCGGCTGCCGACAGTCAGGCCCTGGACACGCAGGTTCTTGGCCATCAGCAGCGCGGTCTGCACCGGCCCGGCAAAGCCCGCGAGCACGCCGATCAGTGCGACATGGCCGCCGACGCGGGTCGCCATCATTGATTGGTCGAGCGTTCCCGCACCGCCGATTTCGACCACGCAGTCCACACCCGTTCCACCGGACAATTCGAGCGCCTTCATCGCCCAAGCAGGCGTTTCCTTGTAATTGATCAGGTGGTCTGCGCCGAGCGCCTTGAGCTTGGCCAGCTTGTCATCTGACGAACTGGTAGCGATCACCGTCGCGCCCGCCGCCTTGGCGAACTGGAGCGCGAAGATCGACACTCCGCCGCTGCCCTGGATGAGCACGGTCGAGCTGGGGCAGATCGCATTATCGACGAACAGCGCGCGCCATGCGGTGAGCCCGGCGCAGGTCAGTGTGGCCGCTTCGGCGGCGTTGTAGCCAATGGGCGCGCGGGTGAACCAGTGTTCGGGAGTGACCACCGCCTCGCGTGCGTAGCCATCGATCCCGTCACCCGGGACACCGCGAAAGGCAGTCCCGGGCGGCGTACCGTCGATCCAATCGGGGAAGAAAGTGGAGACCACCAGGTCGCCAGCTTGGAACTGGGTGACCCCGTCGCCGACGGCTTCGACCGTGCCTGCGCCATCCGACATCGGGATGCGCCCGGCGGCGGCAGGGATCATCCCACTGACCACCGCGAAATCGTGGTAATTAAGCGACGACGCCGCCAGCTTCACGCGGATCTGGCCGGGCCCGGGCGCGCCGGGGTCATCGATCGTGGTGGGCAGCAGATTGTCGAGGCTGGCGGGTGAACCGGTGCGGACTGCGGCGATGGTCATCTGAATTCCTTCTCGTGCAAATTTAACCCCGTTCGTCCTGAGGAGCGGCTGAGCCCTTGCGAAGACGCGTCTCGAAGGACCGCGCGCGGGCGGTGGTTCGAGACGGGCCTTCGCAAGGGCTCAGTCCCTCCTCACCACGAACGGGGTGGGGATCGAGCCCTACGAGTTACTCCGCCGCTTCCAGCATCGCCGCGCGTTGCGGTCCGCGGATCAGGCCGCCGGGGGTTTCACCGGTCCAGGTGCCGTCCTCAAAAGTAACGACGCCGGTTTTGATCGTGCAGACATAACCGTCAGCTTTTTGCAGCAGGCGCTTGCCCCCCGCCGGAAGATCGAACGCGAGCCACGGCTTGCCCAGCTTCACCGCAGCCATGTCGATCACGTTGAGGTCGGCGAGGTAGCCCGGCGCGATGATCCCGCGATCGTCGAGGCCGTAGAGCCGCGCGGTGTCATGGCACTGCCGCTTTACCGCGTTCTCAAGGGTGATCCTGCCGCCACGCTTGCGGTCGCGCACCCAGTGCTGGAGCATGAAAGTGGGCGAAGCCGCATCGCAGATCGTGCCGCAGTGCGCGCCGCCATCAGACAGCGAATTGACGCAGTCATCGCTGTTCTGCAGCGCTTCAAGGAAATCGAGATTGCCGTCAGCGTAATTGAGGATCGGCAGGTAGATGAACCCGGTGCCGTCACCTTCGCACAGCAGATCATACGCATATTCGTCAGCCGACTTGCCGGCGGCTTCGGCGCGTGCGGCGATGCTGGCTTCGGCCTGCGGTTCGTAATCGAAATCGTCGTCCATCTGGTACTGCATGGCCCAGCCCGCGCTGACCACCATGATCAGCCCGACGATGTCTTGCGGCACTTCGCTGTAATCGGGGGCCTCGCTAAGCAGCTGCGCCTTGAACGCGGGATCGAACAGCTTGGCCTTCTGCTCGGCCCACGGCAGTTCCATGATGGCCTGCCAGCTCGGGCGGAGCCGGAACGGATGGACCGTGCCTTGCCAGGCCATCACGATGCCGTTCCCGCGCAGCGCGATCTGCGCGACGATGTTGGCGCCGTTGTCGTTCTCCGCGCGCATGGAGGATATCTGTTCCTCGAGCGGCATCTCCTTGGCGATCGACTGCAGCGCGGCAAAGGTGCAGGGCAGACCGGTCTCGCGGCTCAATTGGCCCATCCAGCCGAACTCGTCCCATTCGCGGCGCATGTCGCTGGCCATTTCGAACACCCCGTGACCGGCGCGGCCCATGGCGCGGCCGATCCCGATCAGTTCTTCCTTGGTCGCGGTGGTGCCGGGCACCACTTCGCCGTCGATCGAGCGGTGCAGAACGGTGCGGCTGGTCGAAAAGCCCAGCGCGCCAGCGCGCACGCCGTCTTCGACGATCGCCGACATCTTGGCGATATCGTCCTCGGTCGGCACCGCGCCGGGGCGTTCGCGGTCACCCAGCACGTAAGCGCGCACCGCACCGTGCGGCACGTGAGTGCCGACGTCGACGGTGCGCGGAAGTTCTTCGAGCGCATCGAGATATTCGGGGAAGGTTTCCCAGTTCCACTTCATCCCCTCGGCAAGCGCGGTGCCGGGAATGTCCTCCACGCCTTCCATCAGTTCTATCAACCACTTGTGCCGGTCGGGCGCGGCGGGGGCGAAGCCAACCCCGCAGTTGCCCATGACCACGGTGGTCACGCCGTGCCAGCTCGATGGGGCCATTTCCTGGTCCCAGGTGGCCTGGCCGTCATAGTGAGTGTGCACATCGACGAAGCCGGGGGTGACGACTTTGCCGAGCGCATCGATTTCGCGCGTGGCGTCGCCGTGAATGGTTCCGACTGCGGCGATCAGGCCATCCTTGACCGCAACATCACCTGTAAATGGCGGGCTTCCGGTGCCATCGACGATGGATCCGTTGCGGATGATCAGGTCGTAGGTCGCCATGGTTCTCTCCCGAGATGCCGAGTCTCGTCGGCTCTTAACCGGGCGATTAAATCACGGATGGCGGGGGAGGGCAAGTCATCTGATCCTCTCCGCTTTTCTCGCCATTTGGCTCCGAAAAATGGAGAGGACCTAGGTTGTGTCAATCCCCCCGCGCCCGGATCATTTCGCCCACGTCGACGAATTTCTCGCGCGGAGCACCGTCGCGCGCGCGGGCTTCTTCCTGTGCCTCGATCTTCTTCCAATCGCGGAAAGTCACGACGTCGAGTTTGCGGGCTTCGGCAAGCTTGTCGAACCCGGTGCGGCCGGCCTTCCCGGCGCCTGCGCCGATATCCTCGCCAATCTTTTCCACTACGCCGAACCCGTCGGGACGGTTGGTCCCGATCGTCCCCGAAGGGCCGCGCCGCGCCCAGCCGACGCAGTACAGTCCGGGCAGGATCCGCCCCTCGTCATTGGCGAAGCGGCCCGCGCTTTCCTCGAACGGCACCCCGGGGATGGGGCTGGACTTATAGCCGATGCAGGTAATCACCAGGCTGGCAGGGACCACATAGGTTTCGCCGGTGCCGCTTGCCCGGCCGGTGCTATCGAGCGCGGTTCGCTCCACTTCAACGCCGGTCACCTGACCTTCGCCGACAATCACCTTGGGGCTGGCGAAGAAGTCGAATTCGATTTCGATCGGCTTGTCGGCGCGGAACAGTTCGGGAATTGCGGCGAAGCTGCGCAGGTGACCGACGGATTTGCGCTGCCCCGGTTCAAGGAACAGGTCCTCGTCCACTGCGGGCAAGTCGGCGGGTTTGACGCGCGGGCAGGCGCGCTCAAGATGACTAAGCTCGCCAAGTTCCTTGGGAGTCATCGCGATCTGGTGCGGGCCGCGGCGCCCCAGGATGGTGATATGTTCGATATTCGATTTCTGCAGGGCATGGAGTGCGTGCGCGACAATGTCCGAACCAGCAAGCTCGCCAGGTGTCTTGGCCAGGATGCGCGCCACGTCGAGCGCGACATTGCCGTTGCCGATCACCACCGCATGCTGCCCGGACAAATTCGGATTGAGTTTCGCAAATTGCGGATGGCCGTTGTACCAGCCGACGAAAGCAGCGCTGCCGAACACGTTGTCCAATCCTTCGCCGGGCACGCCGGCCGGCTTGTCGTTGGGCGCACCTGTTGCCAGCACCACCGCGTCGTAGAGTTCCTGCAATTCCGCGATCGTCACATCATCACCGATCATGACATTGCCGACGAAGCGGACGTTTTCGAGACTGTTGGTGGTCTCATAGCGCTTCGATACGCCTTTGATCGATTGGTGATCGGGCGCCACCCCCGTGCGGATCAGGCCGTAGGGAACCGGCAGCATGTCGAACACATCGACCTGCACTTCGTCGCCCCAGTGCTTCTGCGCGGCCTCGGCCGTGTAGTACCCAGCCGGGCCCGAGCCGATGATCGCGATGTGGCGCATTTGGTTAGGCGGCCTTTCGTTTCGGCTGGTCGGGCGCGTCAAGGAAACCGCGCATCGACGACAGCGTCTGCTCGCGGTGGGTGAGCATGAACAGATGCCCGCCCTGCTCGAAGATCTCGAGCCGGCTGTCGGGGATCAGCCTTTCGAGAAACCGGCCATTGGCGAGCGGGACGATATTGTCCTCCTCGCCCATCATGATCAGGACCGGCTTCTTGAGGAAGGGCAGGGCTGGCACGCTGGTCCAGCCCATCATACACAACAACTGGTAGACATAGCCGCGCGGGGTGGGCGGGGTAAGGCGGCTGATATGTTCGTCCTTGCCGCCGGTCAGGCCGCCGTAAAGCGTTTTGAAATGCTTCTCCATAAAGGCCGCATCGATATACCGGCGCGGGTCGGCCATCTTGGAGAGGGCAGCGGGATTGCCGGGCAGCATGATCATTCCAGCAGTGGTCGCGGCCAGGATCACGCGGCGCACGTGGCTGCCGTGCTGGATCGCGAAATGCTGCGCCATCGCACCGCCCCACGATACGCCCATGACGTCAACCACGCCGGCATCGAAGCGCTTGAGCAGTTCCTTGGCGATCCAGCTCATGGTGAAGGGATTGTATGGCACGGTCGGTTCGGGCGAGCCGCCGACGCCGGGCATGTCGAACATGATGAAACGCCGCTCGGTCAAAGCCTCGGCCAAGGGGGCGACTGCTTCGATGTTCGCGCCGATGCCGTTGAAGAACAGGATTGGCGGATGGTCGCTGGGTTCATCCCAGCGCCAGCGCGCGACGCGCAGCTTACGTCCGCCGACTTCCTCCATGGAAAATTCGGCAGTCAGTTCGTCGTTCACCAGTTTCAATCCCTTCAGGCCTGTTCGAGCACGTAGAGGCCCGGTGCCGCTTCGCGCGCCGGGTGTTTCTTGCTTCCCAGCGACTTTGCGGCAGCAATCTTTTGGCCTGACCGCTTTTGCAACCAGTCCATCCACATTGGCCACCAACTCCCCGGAACTTCCTCGGTTCCCTTGAGCCAGTCGTCAACGTCGGCGGGCGGCTGGCCGGGCTTTTTCGACACATAATATTTGGCCTTGGGGTTGCCCGGCGGGTTGAGGATGGCCTGCATGTGCCCCGCCTGGCTGAGCACGAAGGTCACATCTTTCGATCCGAATAGCTGGGTTGACCGGTAACAGGCGCGCCACGGCGTGATGTGATCGGTGGTACCGCCCAGGATGAACAGGTCGCTGGTCACCTTGGACAAGTCAATCTTGTGCCCGGCCATTTCGACCTCACCCTTCCGGGTAAAGGCCAGCGTTTCGAACAGGGTCAGGAAATCGCCCATCAAGGTGCCCGACAGATTGGTCGCATCGGCGTTCCAGAACAGCACGTCGAAGGCCGGCGGATCGTCACCCATCAGGTAGTTGTTGATCACATAATTCCAGATGAGGTCGTTCGGGCGCAGCCAGGCAAACCCGCGGGCCAGGTCATTGCCCTTGACGATCCCGGCCTTGGCTGCGCGCCGTTTGGCCAGTTCGAGCCCGTTTGCGGTCATCAGCGAACCCGCTTCGATGTCGTTCTGCTTGGGGTGCAGCACGGTCACCATATAGGTCAGCGCGCCAAGCCGATTATCGCCGGCGGCAGCCATCTTGCTGGCCAGGATCGCGCCGGTCTGCCCGCCCGAACAGGCCGCTGAGACATTGACCTTTGCCGCGCCCGTAATCTCGCAAACCACGTCGACCGCCTTGAGGCATGCGGCGATGTAATCGTCCATCCCCCAGATTCCTTCTTCCTTGGTCGGGTTCTTCCACGAGATGACGAAGCACTGGATGCCATTGTCGACCTGCAACTTCACCACCGACTTCTCGGGGCTCAGGTCATTGATGTACATCTTGTTGATTTGCGGCGGGATTGTCAGCTGCGGGATCGCACACACCTGCTCGGTCGTCGGGGCGTACTGGATCAGTTCGAACATCGTTTCGCGATAGACCACCGCGCCCTTCGACGTGGCGACGTTTTCGCCCAGTTTGAACGGGCGCTTGTCGACCATTGAGACCATGCCGTGGTTGTGCGCGATGTCGTTGTAGGCGTTCTTCAAGCCCTTGATCAGGCTCAACCCGCCGCTGTCGATCAGCCGCTTCTGCGCGGTGGGATTGCCGATCAGGCTGTTGGTGGGAGCGAGGCCGTCGATGATGATCTGGCTGATGAAGTTCGCCCGGTCGCGCTCAAGCTCATCAAGCTCAAGGTCTTCGACCCAGTTCTTCATCCCTTTCTGCACCGCCAGGTAATACTGGGCACCAGCGCGAAAGAACGGGTTGTACTGCCAAGCCGGATCCTTGAACCGCTTGTCCTTGGGGTCGGGAGCAAGATCGGATTTGCCGGTGACGATCCGCACCATATCCTCGCTGAAACCGCGCATGTGCTTCATGGTCCGTCGCGGATCCGTGGCGGTTTCCCTGAGCAGCAGCGCCACCGCGCCGACGAAGTCTTCGCGCGCCAGACCAACAAGCGGACCGAGCGCCGTGGTCGATTGCGCCGCTTCGTGTTCAAGCGGCGAATTACCCTTGGCCATCCACTCATTCCCCGTTCTGCTTTTGCTCTGGCGCCAGCATGCCTCGCTCGCCCAGGCATTACAAGCGACCAGTAAAAAGCAGTAATCGGGCGCAGAAATCCGTCCATTCTGATGGTAAACTTAACGGTTCTGCAATCGTTTGGATGGCACAGGCGATGCCATGGCGGCCCAACCCGCACGACAGGTCGAATCCTCTCCAAAAGCGCTGCCCACAAGCGCTCGACCCCGTGCGGCCAACGCAAACGAAGCTTCGGTGCCCAAGGTCCAAGCCGCCAGTACCGCGGCGCTAAACCGGCGCGGTGGCAGCGAGCAAGATCCTCGCCTCAAACTGATCGAGCCGAGCTGGATCCTGCTAGCGCCGGTGATCGGCGCGGCCGCGCTGCTGACCGGTTTGGCGACGAAGGCTTTGCCCGACCCTCTCACGGCCACCATGTTGGTGAGCGCGGTCGCTATGGCAGCGCTGACACCGCTGGCGGTACGGTTCGAACGGGATCGCCTCCAAACCGCGGCGCATCGCTATGCCTTTGCCCTGGCCGTGGTCAGCCTGCCGATGGCGCTGTTCGGTATGGCCATGACGCGGTGGACGCTGGTCGCCAATGCCAATTGGCAAGATACGCTGGGACTGATCGTGATCGCGAGTACCTTGGCGATCATCATCCTCAACCGCCGCGTATCGAGCATTACCGCAGCGCAACTGGGCCTGTGGGGCGCAATCGCGCTTCAGACGGGGAATGCGGCGACTTATGTCACACTGGCGATCGGCGGGGCCATTGGGCTCTTTGCAGCAAGGCGCGAAGCGCAGAGCGACGCTCAGAACGCTGCAGCCGCGCGCGAGCGGCGCCGAACACAATTGCGCGCCGAGGAGATTCTCAACGATTTCGAGCAAACCGGCCAAGGCTGGTTCTGGGAAACCGACCGGCGCGGAAATCTCGCCTACATTTCGGCCACGATCGGCGCATTGCTCGGGTGCGATGCGTCGCGGCTGTACGGCCGGCCATTGTCGCTACTGTTCATTCCAGATCCGCAAGGGCAGGAGAGCGAGCGAACGCTGGCCTTTCACCTGACCGCCCGCTCGGCATTCAGCGAACTTGGCCTGCGCGCCGCGACCAAGGGCGAAGAGCGCTGGTGGTCGGTCAATGGCCGCCCGCTCTATGACAACTTCGGCAACTTCCTGGGCTTTCGGGGGTCAGGCAATGATCTCACCGAACGCCGACGTTCGGCTGAGAATGCCACGCGGTTGGCGCATTACGATTCGCTCACCGGGCTCGCCAACCGGTTGCAGATGGCGCAAACACTCGAAAAGATCCTGGTCGCGCCGAGCATGGAGCACCGCACTTGCGCGGTGTTCCTGCTCGATCTCGACCGCTTCAAGCAGGTCAACGACACCATGGGACATCCCGCCGGTGACTATCTGCTGATGCAGGTTGCCAGTCGGCTGGAACGGACTATCGGCGAACATGGCCGCGTCGGAAGGCTTGGCGGCGACGAATTCCAGGTCGTGCTGCCCGGACGGCACCGGCGTGAAGATCTCGCGCAACTTGCTCTGCGCGTTATCCATGACGTGTCGGAACCCTATTCGATTGACGGTCACCGCGTGATGATCGGCGCTTCAGTGGGGATTGCGTTCTCTCCGGAAGACGGGGTTACTTCCGAAGCCATCATCCGCAACGCCGACCTTGCGCTTTATGCTGCAAAAGACGGCGGTCGCGGGCGCTATCACTTCTACGCGGAAGATCTGCACAGCGAGGCCGAGGAGCGCCGCCAGCTCGAACAGGACTTGCGCGATGCGATCACTTCAGGCGGATTCGAAGTGCATTACCAGCCCGTCGTTCACACCTCGACCGAACGGATTACCGGGTTTGAGGCGCTGCTGCGCTGGCATCACCCCACGCGCGGGCCCATGTCTCCGGCCAAATTTATCCCGATTGCCGAGGATTCCGGCCTGATCGCGCAGATTGGTGAATGGGTGTTGCGGCAGGCTTGCCAGGACCTGGCCAAATGGCCGGAAAGCGTCCGCGTGGCGGTCAACGTTTCCCCGCTGCAATTTGCCAATCCGGCACTGCCTTCGATCATCACGCACGCGCTTGCTGCGGCACAGGTCAATCCGGCCCGGCTGGAACTCGAAATCACCGAAAGCGTCTTCCTCAACGACGATGAGGGGACCGACGCCATGTTCGCAGCCCTGAAGCGGGTTGGAGTGCGGCTCGCGCTGGATGATTTCGGGACCGGCTATTCGTCGCTCGGTTATTTGAAGAAGGCCCCGTTCGACAAGATCAAGATCGACCAGTCGTTCGTTCGCGGCGCGACGATCAACGGCAGCCGGAACGGAGCGATCATCGCCGCGATCGTCAGTCTGGCCGAGGCCCTGGGCATGGAAACAACGGCGGAGGGGGTTGAGACACTCGACGAACTCGATCTTGTCCGCATGCTCGGATGCAGCCACGTGCAAGGCTATATCTACGCAAAGCCGCTCGATTTTGCAGCGGCCAGCGAGAGCCTGACTGCGGGTATGACCGCAATTGCCAAAGGGCCGCGCGCGGCACGTTCGACCCGCCATACGATGCTGCGCAAGATCGTGCTCGATCACGGCGGTCAGCAATATCACGGCACGATCCGCAACATTTCGGCCACGGGCGCAATGATCGAAGGGCTGTGGAATGTACCGCCGGGTACAATTTTCCGGATCATGCTGGCCGAAGGCGGGGTGGTAACCGCCACCGCGCGGTGGTGCCAGGAAGACCGGATAGGTGTTGAGTTCGCGGCGCCGCTCGAGCTCGATGCCGGACGCATCGCGGTGCTGTCACAAAGCTCCGCACCGGTCCACCGCGACGGTTTACGCCGCAGCGCTGTGGCAGCGTAACGGGGCGGGCCAAGTAGACCGCGCGTTAGCCAATTTTCAACCATGTATGATTATGGCTTCGCAATGAACCGGGTTCGAATTCTCAAAGGGGTTTTGCTTCGCTCATGACTGCCAGTTCGCCTTCCGCGTTTGGCCGTTTCCGCAACATGCTGGGCGGGAGCGGCAGTGCCGACTCAACGCGCAAGGAAACGGCATTGAGCGGGGAAGAGCTGAAGCAGGCCGTATTGCTGCTGCATGATTATGAAGCTTCCGGCCTTGGCTGGTTCTGGTCGACCAACCAGGACGGCGCGCTCACCTACATTTCGCAAACCGTTTCCGATGCCACGGGCTGCAGCCGGGCTGAGCTGCTCGGACGCCCGGTCCAATCGTTGTTCATTCTTGAGCGCGACGATGACGAGGCGCTCGAACGACCGCTGCCGTTGATCCTCAGCGCGCGCAAGACCTTTGCCGACTTGGCGGTCCGCGCTGCAATCGACAAGCACGAAATCTGGTGGTCGATTTCGGGCCGTCCGCAATTTGCCGCTGATGGAACGTTCATCGGTTACCGCGGGAATGGATCGGACGTTACCGCCACGCGGCAAAGCCAGAGGGATGCCTCGCGCCTTGCCCAATACGACTCGCTAACCGGGCTCGCCAACCGTCACCGTATGGGCAAGCGCCTTCATGCGACGCTGACGGCTTATCAATCGGCCAAACGCTGCTGCGCGATCATGATGATCGATCTCGACCGGTTCAAGCAGGTCAACGATACGCTCGGGCATCCGGCTGGCGATGAACTGCTCAAGCAGGTCGCGCAGCGCCTGCAGCGCGTGGTGACTGACAAGAACTGCGAGATCGGCCGCCTTGGCGGAGATGAATTCCAGATCGTGTTGCCCGATATCGACGATCGCGGCCGGCTTGGCGAAATCGCCCGCACGATCATCACCATGGTTTCACAGCCGTATCAGATCGAAGGTAGCCGCTGCGTAATCGGTGCTTCGGTCGGCATTGCAATCGCGCCGTATGACGGGCTCACCAGCGAAGAGCTGGTCCGTTCGGCAGACCTTGCGCTCTATGCCTCGAAGGGCGGCGGCCGCGGCCAGTTCCGGTTCTACTCAAGCGACCTGCACAGCGAGGCGGAGCGTCGCCGCCAGATCGAAGAAGACCTGCGCGATGCGCTGTCGAGCGATCAGATGCATGTTGCTTATCAGCCCATCGTCGATACCAAAACCAACAGGGTCGTCAGTCTGGAAGCACTGGCCCGCTGGGAGCACCCCGAACTTGGTGCAGTATCGCCCGGCGTCTTCATCCCCATCGCCGAAGAGTGCAATCTGATCGGAGCGTTGGGCGATTGGGTCATGAAGCAGGCTTGTGCCGACGCTGCGTCGATTCCAGGTAACGTGCGGGTCTCGGTCAACGTCTCGGCGATGCAGTTTTCGAATCCCGGCTTCGCTTCGGTGGTGGCCCAGGCACTGGCGCACGCCGAACTTGCGCCCGAGCGGCTTGAGCTGGAACTGACCGAGTCGATTTTTCTCGGCGATCGTGAAGCGACCGAAGACATGTTCAACGCGCTCAAACTGCTGGGCGTGAGGCTGGTGCTCGACGATTTCGGCACCGGCTATTCATCGCTCTCGTATCTTCAGCATGCGCCATTCGACAAGATCAAGATCGACAAAACTTTCATTACCGGGGTGACCCAGCCGGGCAATCGCAACGCCGCGATTATCAGCTCGATTGTCGGCCTGGCCCAGGCTCTGTCGATGGACACGACCGCCGAGGGGATCGAAGCCCACGACGAGCTTGACGCGATGCGCAAGCTGGGGGTCAGTCAAATCCAGGGCTTCATCTATGCGCAGGCAGTGGCTTTCGATGACGTCTGCGAGGCGCTGCTCAGCGGGGACTGGGTGATCGAACCCGATGGGCCGAGCAAGTATCGCCCCGAACGCCGCACTGTGCTGCGCCGGGTTGGGCTGATTCATGAAGATCATCGCTACGAAGTAATGATGCGCAACCTTTCACGCGGCGGCTGCATGGTCGAAGGCTTGCTCGACGTTCCGACCGGGACCAACTTCGTGGTCGATTTCGGCGAAGGGCAGTTAGCGGTTGCAGTCGCGCGACGCTCGGCCGGATCGATGCAGGGTCTTGAGTTCGAGCACCAGCTAGTTGACGATGGTGCTGGTGGCCTGTGCACCCGCCACCGCGTTTCGCCGTATGTGATGGCCCAGGCCGGCATGCCGCTCCAAGCTCTGCCGCCCGGGCAATATCCGATGCAGTTAATTCAGCAACAAGGTGCCTCGCTGACCATGCCCAAGTTCGGCCAGGCCGAAGTCAAGCACAAGGTTAAAATCGCCTGACCCGGAGTTGGGGCCGGCCTACTTTACCTGCGTGCCAGGTGCGTACTTCTGCACCAGCTTGTAAGCCTTCTCGTACCACTTGCTGCCCGGGTAGTTCGCCCCGAGCACTGCTGCGTACTTCTGCGCCTCTTGCGGAACGCCCATCGCAAGGTTGCTTTCAACCATACGGAACAGCGCTTCCGGCGTATGGCTGGTCGTCTGATACGTATCGATCACGTTGCGAAAGCGCAGCGAAGCGGCAAGCCACTTGCCCGATCTCTCGTAAAAGCGACCGATTTGCATGTCCTTGCCCGCCAGGTGGTCGTTGACGAGGTCGATCTTGACCCGCGCATCGGCTGCATATTGCGTGTTGGGATAGCGGCGAACAATCTCGGTCAGCGCCTGCAAGGCCTGCAAGGTGATCTTCTGATCTCGATCGGTATCGCTGATCTGCTCGTAATAGCACAAGCCAATCAGATAATAGGCGTAAGGGGCATCGCGGTTGCCGGGGTGAATCGAGAGGAACCGCTGCGCCGCCTGGACCGACTTATTGTAATCCTTCGCGACGTAGTACGAGAACGCGCTCATTAGCTGCGCGCGGCGCGCCCACGGCGAATAGGGATGCTGCCGCTCAACTTCGTCGAACAACGCTGCAGCAACTGCGGTATCACCGCGGTCTAGCCGGTCCTTCGCGGCGGCGTAAAGCGTATCCACATCGCGCGCGACGAAAGCTGTGTCCTTCGGCCCGCCACCTCGGCCACCGCAGGCTGCAGTAGTCAGAAGCGCCGCGCAAAGTGCGGTTGAAAGGGCGAGCTTGAGCGGGGAACGGCTGTGCATGCCGGAGCCTATAGCCAGAGCCAGCCTGAACGCCAAGTGAAGTTGTCCGGTTTTTGCCGCTTGTTCCGGTGCACCGTGACAGCGCGGCAAGGCGCGGCTAAGGGCGCGGGATGACCGAGCTTAGCAGTATCCGCAATTTCTCGATTATCGCGCACATCGATCACGGGAAGAGCACCCTGGCCGACCGGCTGATCCAGTTCACCGGCGGGCTGACCGACCGCGAGATGAGCGAGCAAGTCCTTGATAACATGGACATTGAGAAAGAACGCGGGATCACGATCAAGGCCCAGACGGTCCGCCTCAACTACACCGCCGACGACGGCAAAACCTACGAACTCAACCTGATGGACACCCCCGGCCACGTCGACTTCGCCTATGAAGTCTCGCGCAGCCTCGCCGCCTGCGAAGGCGCGCTGCTGGTTGTCGACGCCGCACAAGGGGTCGAAGCGCAGACGCTCGCCAACGTTTACCAGTCGATCGAACACGACCATGAGATCGTCCCCGTCATCAACAAGATCGACCTCCCCGCCGCCGAACCCGAAAAAGTCCGCGCCGAAATCGAGGAAGTCATCGGCCTCGACGCCAGCGAAGCCGTCCTCACCAGCGCCAAATCTGGCATTGGCATCAAGGCCGTGCTCGAAGCCGTCGTCAAAAAAATCCCGCCCCCCACCGGCGACGCCGCCGCCCCGCTCAAGGCCATGCTGATCGATTCATGGTACGATCCCTACCTCGGCGTGGTCATCCTCGTCCGCGTGATCGACGGCGTCCTTAAAAAGGGCATCCAGGTCAAATTCATGGCCGGCGGGACCGAACACCTGATTGACCGGGTCGGCTGCTTCACCCCCAAGATCGAGCAGCTCGCCGAGCTTGGCCCGGGCGAAATCGGCTTCATCACCGCGCAGATCAAGGAAGTCGCGCAGGCCAAGGTCGGCGACACCATCACCACGGTCAAGAACGGCGCGCTCAAGGCGCTCGCGGGCTTCAAGGAAGTCCAGCCGGTGGTGTTCTGCGGGCTGTTCCCGGTCGACGCGGCGGACTTTGAGAAACTGCGCGAATCCATCGCCCGCCTGCGCCTCAACGACGCCAGCTTCACCTTCGAGATGGAAAGCAGCGCCGCGCTCGGCTTCGGCTTCCGCTGCGGCTTCCTCGGGCTCTTGCACCTCGAGATCATCCAGGAACGGCTGACCCGCGAATACGACCTTGACCTGATCACCACCGCGCCGAGCGTGGTCTACCGCATCCAGCTGCGCAAAAGCAAAACCGACGACGCGCGCGAGATCCTGCTCCACAACCCGGCCGACTATCCCGATCCCAGCCGGATCGAGCAGATCGACGAACCGTGGATCAAGGCGACGATCTACACCCCCGACGAATACCTCGGCTCCATCCTCAAGCTCTGCCAGGACCGGCGCGGCGTGCAGACCGGGCTGACCTACGTGGGCGGCCGTGCGCAGGTCAATTACGAGCTGCCGCTCAACGAAGTGGTGTTCGATTTCTATGACCGCCTGAAGAGCATCAGCCGCGGCTATGCCAGTTTCGATTACGAGCAGATCGGCCTGCGCGAAGGCGACCTCGTCAAGATGTCCATCCTCGTCAACAACGAGCCGGTCGACGCGCTCAGCATGATCGTCCACCGCGCCGTCGCCGAAGAACGCGGCCGCGGCATGTGCGAACGCCTCAAGGACCTGATCCCGCGCCACCTGTTCAAGGTCCCGATCCAGGCCGCAATCGGCGGCAAGGTGATCGCCCGCGAAACGATCCAGGCGATGCGCAAGGACGTGACCGCGAAGTGCTACGGCGGTGACATCAGCCGCAAGAAGAAGCTGCTCGACAAGCAGAAGAAGGGCAAAGCCCGGATGCGCGAGTATGGGAATGTGAGCATTCCGCAGGAGGCGTTTATCGCTGCTCTTAGAATGGGCGAGGAATGAGCCGCCCCTAATTCCTCCCCGAACCGGGGAGGGGGACCTCCTGAAAGGTGGTGGAGGGGTACGCGCGACACGTAAAACCTGCTAAGCCCCAACCCAACCAATCACGCTAAACCAAGAGAACCGCAAAAAGTCATGGCTTCCTACAAAGACCCCAGCTTCGAAGAACGCACCGCACTCGCCCGCCAGGCCCGCGAAAAGGCCCTGGCCAAATTGGCCGCGAAGGCCCCGCTCGACCCGGCCGTGGTAGCGGAGCGCCAGGCCGCGCAGCAGGCGCGCGAAAAAGCCCAGGCCGAAAAGAGCGCCGCCAAGAAGGCCGCGATGTTGCAGGCGAAAGCCGACAAACAAGCCGCCGCTGAAGCCGCCGCCGAAGCCGCGAAGGCGCCGGTGGTGAGCGAAGAAGAATTGAAGGCCGCACGCGATGCAAAGTACGCGGCACGGAAGAAGCGGAAGGGCTAACCTTCTACTCCGCAGGTTGACATTGCGCCCCGCGGCGGGCTTTGATGCAAGGCCCATGCTCAGCCAGAAAACCCGCTATTCGATCCGCGCGCTTCAGCATCTGGCTGATTGCCATCGGCAGGGGCCGGTGCGGCTGGATACGATCGCGGCGGCGCAGAATATTCCGCGCAAGTTCCTCACCGTGATCCTGTCCGAACTGGTGCGCGAAGGGGTGGTCAATTCGACCCGCGGGCGCGATGGGGGGTATGAGCTGGCGCTCGACCCGGTCGACGTGCGCTATGGCGATATCATCCGGCTGACGCGCGGCAGTCTGGCGCTGGTGCCCTGCGCCGCGCGCAACGCGCATGAGCATTGCAACAATTGCCTGCCCGAAGCGGAATGCCGCCTGCGCGGCCTGATGCTGACCCTGCGCGACGAGATGGCGGCGATGCTCGACAAGGTCAGCCTGGCCGATCCGATCAGGCTGGAGCCATCGTTCGAGGGCGTGGCAGAGCTGGTTTAGTTTGCGCCTCCTGCAGCGCGCTGATGAACTGGTCGGTCGCGCGGTCCCAGCTATAGCCCGCACCCGCCACCGCGGCGGCGAGCGGATCCAGCCGCAGCGCCTTGTGGATCGCGAGGCTTAAGTCCTCGTCAAGCGCGCCGATCGTCATCGGCAGGTCATTGTCAGGCCCGCGGCCCTTGGTGCCGATGATGTCGAGCGGACCGGGGACGGGGAGTGCAGCCACGGGGAGCCCGCAGGCGAGCGCCTCGATCATCACCAGCCCGAAGGTATCGGTGCGGCTGGGGAAGACGAACACATCGGCCGAGCAATAGGCCCGGGCCAGCGCCTCGCCGCTGAGCGCGCCGAGGAAGGTGACCTCGGGATAGCGTTTGCGCATCGC
>JANXUP010000054.1 GCA_025356175.1 Sphingomonadaceae bacterium
TAGAGCATGCTGCGATGCTCATCTTCGTAGGGTGTGCCGATATCTTCGACCGGGACCCATTGGGTCGGGATGCCGAACCACACGTCCCACGCTGCTTCCATCTGGGCGGGCTCGTTCCAGTCGGCGAGGATCTTCAGCGGCAATGGCCGCACCGGGGCACGGTGGCTGGCGAGTGGGACGGCTGCGAACGTCTGGCCGGATTCGAGCGCGAGCAGCATCGCCACCTGATCGCGGCAGCGGCGGCCCTGGCAGACCCCCATGCCCGCGCGGGTCAGTCGCTTGATCTGGTCCTGGTTTGCGGGTCCGTCATCGAGCAGCGTTTCGAGCGAACGGGCACACATCGCGGGCGGACGGTCGAGGTAGTTCGGTGGCTGGACGCCCAGCAGGTCGGCGCGGGTCACTTCCTCGCACTGGCAGATGATCGTATCCGGTGCGCAGACCTCAGCCAGCGCGCGGGTCCAGTCCATGCGGTATTCGACATGATCGAACCCGCTGTCGGCAAGGCCAGCGCAAAGCCCGGCCGCTGAAACCGTCGCTTCGCCGGTGGGGACATAGCCGCCGCGCATTGCATCGAGTTCGCGCGGGCCGTGCATCGCATCGACCAGTTCGATCGAGGGAATGAGGCCTACTGCGGTGCAGATCGTGTCGCAGGCGATGGTTTCGCCGTTGGTCAGCGTCGCCGCCTCGATGCCATTGATCCCGCCCTGAGCCGAGGCGATCGCAGTGCCGCAATGAACGGAGACCCCCGCTTCAGCAAGCTTGGCAACCAGTTCGGCCGAGCCCTGCGGCGCGGCGCGCACTTCGACCAATCCGGCCACTTCGAGCCCATGCTCGATTGCGATCAGCGCGGTTTCCAGCGCCAGGTCATGCGAGCCCAGGATCAAGACGCGGTGGCCGTCAAAGGCTGCGTAGCGGGCCAGCAGCATTTGCAGCGCCGCGGCGCCCATCACCCCGGGCTGGTTCCAGCCGGGGAAGGCCAACGCCAGATCGCGCGCACCGGTCGCGAGCACGATCCGGTCAAACCCGACCAGCCACGAACGCTCCGCGTCCGCCAAGCCAACCACTTGCTCGGGCAGGCTCTGGACACCGGGGCCGTTACGGTAGACCCCCCAGGCGCTAGTACCGAGCAGCAGTTCGACGCCCGCTTCCATGGCCTGTTCAAGCGCGGGCATCGACATGAACACGGCTTCGAGCATCCGTTCACTGTTCCGCGTCGCGGCGGTCATCCGGCCGCCGAAATAGAGCGGCACGTCATTGCCCATCAGCGCGCCTGAAACCGGGTTCTCGTCGACCAGCAATACTGACGAGCCGGCCTGCTTCGCGTCGAGTGCAGCCGCGATGCCACTGGGGCCGGCCCCGACCACGACCACGTCATAATGCGCTTCGGCCGTGCTGCGGGTGCTGGTGTTCACCGCGCAAATATCGGTTCCGGTGAAATTGAGTTCCATCAAACAGCTTCCAATGCCTGCGTGAGATCTGCGATCAGATCACCCTCATGTTCAAGCCCGACCGACAGCCGCATCGTGCCGTCGGTAATGCCGCCGTCCAGCCGCTGCACGGGGGTAAGGGCGTAGTGCGTGGTGCTGGCCGAATGGCAGATCAGCGTCTCCGATCCGCCCAGACTGACCGCCAGCTTGAGCAGGCGCAGCCGATCTAGCATGCGGAAAGCTTCAACCTCACCGCCATGGAGGTGGAACGAAAAAGTCGATCCTGCGCCCTTGCATTGCCGGTCGTAAACCGCGCGCTGGCGGCTGCCTTCGGGCAGGAAACCGAGGTAGGTCACGCCTGCGACCTTGGGATGATCGCGGAGGAATTCCGCCACGCTGCGGGCATTGCTCATCGCGCGTTCGGTGCGAACGTGAACTGATTCGAGGCTGCGGGTCACCAGCCATGAGGTGTACGGATCGAGGTGGTTGCCCCAGGTGGTGCGCATCGACTTAAGCTGGTCGATCAGCTCACGCTTACCGCTCACGCCGCCGGCCAAAAGATCGCTGTGGCCGCCGCAATATTTGGTCAGCGAGGTCAGACACAGGTCTACGCCCTGCTCGATCGGGCGCTGGGCAAAGGGTCCGAGCAGGGTGTTGTCGACCACGACCAGCGGCCGATGCCCTTGCTGCTCACCGATCTCGTCAGCCAGCCGAACCATCAATTGAAGGTCGACGATGGCTGCCGTGGGATTGGCCGGCGTTTCAGCAATGATCAGCTTGAGCGGGCCCTGCGCCATCGCCTGATCGGCCGCCGCGCGCACGCCTGCCTCGTCGGTTCCATCGATATAGGCCGCGGCATGGCAGCCGTATTGCGGCATGATGCTGTTGTAGAGCATGTCGACGCCGCCATAGATCGGCCGCCCATGAACCGCGCTGTCGCCTGGGCGCATGAAGGCCAGCGCGATCGAGGAATGTGCTGCCATGCCGCTGCTGTAGGCAACCGCCGCTTCCGCCCCGTCGATCGCCGCCAGCCGCGCTTCGAGGATATCGAGCCCGGGATGGCCCAGCCGCGAATAGATATGCTGCGCCTCGCCCGCCAGCGGCCCGGTGCCGTCGAAAAAGGCCTCGTGGACATGCTTGGCATGTTGCGCCGAGGGGTAGACGAAGGTCGAGGTCATGTAGATCGGCGGCTTGGCCGATCCCGATGCGTTCTGCGGATCGTAACCGAAAGCTACGGCAAGGGTTTCCGGCCTGAAGCCGGTGGGCGGTTCAATCGACATGGGCAGCAAGGTATGCACGGGCCTTGTCACAATACCAGTCGGTAAAGCGCATCACGAGCATCTCGGCATCTTCAGAGTAAGGTCCGGGTGTGTAGCCCGGGCTCTCGATCCCCGCGCTATTGTTCTCCGCCAGTGCCTTGTCCTGCAGATTGGTGCGGGTCCACAGATCGGTCAACTCGTCCAGATGGTAATCGACCCCTTCGACCGCATCCTTGTGGACCAGCCACTTGCTGAACACGTGAGTTTCAGCCGGGCCGACCGGCATACAGCTGAACATGAAGGTGTGATCGGCGGCGGCATGGGCGAACAGGTGCGGATCGATCGCCCAACGCATCGAACCCAGATCGCCGTCGCCTGCCGTGCACATCAGCTTCTTTGAAAGAAACTGCCCATCAGGCGAGATCGAAACGCAGCCCTCGTTCAGGGCAAACCGGGCGAGTTGCCACCAGTGTCCTTCAACTGGGGTATGCGCCAGACCCAGCTCGTCCATCCGGTCTGCAAAAGCGGCATTGCGGGCGTTTTCGCCAATGTCGAAATGCTTCGACATGCCGACCGGGAAGGTCCGCGAAAGCTCAGGGTGACCGGTCGCGCAGTGATAGCACTCGCGCGCGTTTTCCATCACCAGCTTCCAGTTGGCATTTTCCACTAGCACCGCTGACGCCGCTAGCTTGGCATTCTTCAAATCGTGCGGTGCAGCATAAGCTTCGAATTTGGCGCCGAATTCGGCGAAGGGCGGCGGAGTGTCGGCCAGACAAATGAATATCCCCCCGGCTATGCACTCGGTCGCGACCGGCTTGAGCCCGTGATCGGCCTTGCTGAAATCGGCCGGCATGCGCCCGGCGGCCAGCAGCCCGCCGTCGAGGTCGTAGGTCCAGCGGTGGTAGGGGCAGACCAGCCGGGCCGCCGAACCGGCGCCCGGTTGGCACAGCAGCGAGCCGCGGTGCCGGCAGCTGTTGTGGAAGGCCTTGATCTCGCCGTCGCGGTTGCGGGTGATCAGGACCGGCCATTTGCCCACGGCCATCGCCATGTAACTGCCGGGCTTGGGCAGTTCGCATTCGAATCCGGCCATCAGCCAGCTCTGGCCGTAGATCGCTTCCATATCGAAATCGAAGGCGCGGGAATCGAGGTAAAGGCCCTGCGGCAGGGAATGGCCCGCGCGGCGCGCTGCGAATTGGCCGACGGCCCACGCCAGGTCAGACATCAGCAAACTCCCCTAAAGCATCGCCGGGGGATAGTGACGCAGGTCCCCGGAAAGAGGAAATCGACTTTAGGCATAGCCCTATGTCAAATAGTCAGACATCAGGTGACCGCAGTTCAGCTGCGGCAAGAGGGGCGGGATCATCGCGAACAAGGCTGTCATGAACCGGCGCTGGCTTCCGCTCAACGCACTTCGAGCGTTCGAGGCGGTGGGCAAGCACCTCAGCTTTACCGGCGGCGCGGCGGCGCTGTCGGTTTCGCAAAGCGCGCTAAGCCGCCATGTCAGCGCGCTCGAAAGCTTGCTTGGCAAGCAACTGTTCGAGCGTGACGGGGGTCGCCTCTCGCTAACCTCCGCTGGCGAAGAGCTGCTCGCGGTGGTCGCCAAGTCGCTCGAGCGGATCGAGCAGACAATGAATGCCATCCGCGATGAAAGCGTGCCGGGTAGGGCGATGCGCTTGCATGTGCCGCCATCGCTGCTCCAACAGATCTTCATGCCGATGCTCAGCGAGTTTCGCCGCGATCATCCCGAAGTGCGGATCGATTTATCGAGCGCTAACGTGACCGGCCTCCCGCCGACCGAGCTTGACATGGCGATTGTCTATGACCGGCCCAACGTCGATGACCGCATCACCGACCTGTTGTGGATGGTCCGCGTCGCGCCCCTTTGCTCACCGGAAACTGCAGCCGCCGCTGCCGGCAAGCCGCTGGAGCAGTTCCTGTCAGGTCAGGAATTGCTGCATCTCAAGCTGGACGGCCAGCCGCGTGATCTGCTGTGGGGCGATTACCTGCGCCGCAATGGGGTCGCCTTGCCGGCCATGGATGGCCTTGCCTTCGATACCGCCATTGCGTCAGCCAAGTACGCCATGACTTCGGGCGGGGTCATGCTTGGTGATGTCGATCTGTTTGCCGCCGAACTGGCTGCGGGGCAGCTGGTCATGCCCCATGAAGCGGTGATCGAGGATGGCTATGGCTATTACCTCAAGCTGCATGCCGACGATCTGGCCGATCCGGCAATCGCGGCGTTCCGCAGCTGGCTGATCGCCCGGTTCGCAGCGCTGCGCGGGGTTACCGCGCGAGGATAAGCTCGGCGGCGGCATCAAACACAGCTTCGGGATCGAGGCGATAGGTGCGGTAGAGGTCGGGCAGGTCGCCGGTCTGGCCGAACCGGTCGATCCCCAGCGGGCTGACCCTTTGCCCGCGCACCGAGCCGAGCCACGACAAGGCCGCCGGAGAGCCATCGATCAGTGTGACGATCCCGGCATCGCTGGCCAGCGGGGCCAGCAAGGTTTCGATATGGCAGGGCTGGCGCGTGTTGCCCGCGCCGCGCAAGGCATTCGCCGCCGACCAATCGCGATGGAGCAGGTCGGGCGACGTGACTGCCAGCAGACCGAGGCCGGGCATGTCTTCCTTGAGGGTCTCCCACGCGGCCAGCGCTTCGGGGGCAATCGCACCGACATAGGCGATCGCCAGCCTGCTGCCGGCTTGCGGAGCGCGCAACCAGTATGCACCCCGAAGCGCATCGGCCTTCCAGCTCTCGTCCACCCGCTCCACTTGGTCGAGCGAACGGGTCGAAAGACGCAGGTAAACCGATCCGCCGTCCTCGGCCTGCATATGGCCGAACGCCCAGTGCATCAGCAAAGCGAGCTCGTCGGCATAGGCCGGTTCGAAATAGGTCAGGCCCGGCTGGCCCATTCCGATCAGCGGGGTGTTGATCGACTGGTGTGCCCCGCCTTCGGGTCCGAGCGTCAATCCGGCCGGCGTCGCCACCAGCAAGAAGCGCGCGTCCTGGTAGCAGGCATAATTGAGCGCATCGAGTCCGCGGGCGATGAACGGATCGTACACCGTGCCGATCGGCAGCAGGCGATGCCCGAACACGGGACCAGACAGCCCAAGCGCGGCGAGCATCAGGAACAGATTGTTTTCGGCGATACCCAGTTCGATGTGCTGTCCGGCCAGATGCCCGGCCCATTTCTGAGGGCTCGGAATTTTGTACCCCGCAAAGATATCCCTGAGCACCTGCCGCCGGAATAGCCCGCGCTGGTTCACGAATGCGCCCAGGTTGGTCGATACGGTTACGTCGGGCGATGTGGTGACGATGCGGCCAGCCATTGGATGGCCGGATTTGGACAGATCAAGCAGAATCCGGCCGAAAGCAGCTTGGGTCGATTGTTCGACGCCATCGGGCACCGCGATGGTATCGGGCACGGGGATATAAGCGGCGGCCGCGGAGGTTCGGGCGAGCACGGCGCGGGCAGGCTCGATAAACGCTTTGAGGTCACTGACGGTGTTGTCACCAAGCCCGGCAAATGGTTCCCACTCGCTGCCTTCCGCAATGCCCAGACTTTCGCGTAGCAACGCGATCTGCGTGGGGTTCATCAGCCCGGCATGGTTATCCTTGTGCCCCTGAAACGGCAGGCCATAGCCCTTGACCGTGTAAGCAATGAACATGGTCGGTCGCTCATCGTTAGCCTCGGCAAAGGCTTCGAGCAGTGTCTCGATGCAATGGCCGCCAAGGTTGAGCATCAATGCCGAGAGTGCGGCATCGTCCATGCTCGCAATCAGCGCCAGCGCCCGCTTGTCAGCCGCCAGGTCGACGTTCAGACGCAGCCGCCAGGCCGCGCCGCCCTGATAGGTCAGCGCCGCATATTCGGCATTGGGGCAATCATCGATCCACCGCTCGATCGCCGCGCCGCCGGGGCGTTTAAAGACCTCGCGCTGCATCTTGCCGTGCTTCAAGGTCAGCACTCGCCAGCCGCACGTTTCGAAAATATCGTCGAAGCGCCGAAACATCCGGTCGGCGGTGGTCGAATCGAGCGACTGGCGGTTGTAATCGACGATCCACCAGCAGTTCCTGATGTCGTGCTTGTAGCCCTCGATCAGGCATTCGTAGATGTTGCCTTCATCCAGTTCGGCATCGCCCATCAGCGCGATCATCCGTCCGGCGTCGG
>JANXUP010000086.1 GCA_025356175.1 Sphingomonadaceae bacterium
GGGCAGCTCAAGAACTTCACCGGGATCGACAGCCCCTATGAGCGGCCTGAGCGGCCCGAACTGCGAATCGATACCACCGCTGAGGCGTCGGAAGCAGCGGCCGAGCGGATCGTTGATTTTATCCTCGGCGGGCGCGGCGACAGCTGGATGCCGGTGATATGACCGACGCGGATCTTGCGGCCGAGCTGGCCGAGCAGGCGGGGCACCTGTTGCTCGAGTTGCGCGGCAGCGGCCGTTTTTCCGGGAAGCTGCTCGGCGATGAGGGTGACCGCCTGGCGAACGCGCTGCTCTGCGCCGAACTGCGCCGCTCGCGCCCGGACGATGCGCTGCTGTCCGAGGAAGAGAAGGATAACCTCGCGCGGCTCGATGCCTCGCGTGTCTGGATCGTCGATCCGGTCGACGGGACGCGCGAATATGGCGAGGGGCGCAGCGACTGGGCGGTGCATGTCGCGCTGGCGATCGATGGCTCGGCTGCCATTGGCGCGGTCGCCTTGCCAGCGATGGGACTTGTCATGCGCAGCGATCGGCCGATCGAAGTTGCGCCGCCGCCGGAACGGCTAAGAATGCTGGTCAGTCGGACTCGCCCGGCGCGCGAGGCAGTGGCGGTTGCCGAGGCGCTGGGCGCGGAGCTGGTCCCGATGGGCTCGGCCGGGGCCAAAGCCATGGCGGTGGCGCGCGGCGAGGCAGATATCTACCTCCACAGCGGCGGCCAGCACGAATGGGATTCATGCGCGCCGGTGGCGGTGGCGCTGGCCCATGGCCTGCACGCCAGCCGGATCGACGGCAGCCCGCTGATTTACAATCAGCCCGACACTTACATTCCCGACCTGCTGATCTGCCGCCGTGACCATGCCGCGCAAGTGCTCGCGCTGGTACGCGAGATTCAGGCTGAGCTTTAGCGCGCGTTCATTGCGGCGATCTCGGCTTCGAGCAACTTGATCCGCTTGTTCACCGAATCGTGGCCGCGCGACCCGAGACTGGCCCCATGCTCACGCCAGAAGTGCGGGGCGATGGCCGGATCGTAATCCGCCGAAACCAGCAGGTGCAGGCTCAGCCGGTCTGCCTCGCGCTCGGTCTGCTTGTTCGCCTTCAAGCCGTGTTGCAGCACCAAATGAGCAAGTTCATGCGCGAAGGCTACGGCAACCGCGTCGTCGCCGAAGCGTTCGATATAGGCGCTGCTGAGCTGGATCGTCTCGCCATCGCTGCGGGCGATGAGTTTGTCAGTTGGCACGACTTCAAAGCGCGCGCGGCAAGCGGCAGAGGGCTCAAACGTTTTGGTGACTGACCTTCCTGCCCGCGCCGCAGCAATGGTAATTGGCGCGCCGGATGGCAGAACGATGATCTGTCGTTCCACCTGATCACGCACTGCACTGCTGGCTGCCGGGGCGTGCGGCATGAATGCGACGACCTGGTCATTGATCGCCAAAAGCCCGTCTCCGGCACGCAATCCGGCGCGATCCGCAGCTGAACCTGGGACGACCGCCTCGACCCCAACTGGGAAGACAAAGCCCAGCTCCGCGCGCGCCTGTGCGCGAAGTGCGGGGGGATACTGATCAATCGCAACGATCACCAGTCCGGTTGCCGGCATCGTCGCGGTGCAGCGAGCAACATTGGCCACGAGCAGACGCTGCGCGACAGTGGCGAGCAACAGGTCATCCGCCCGTAGCCTCGCGAAGTCCGGGTGCTGCGCAGTTGCCTGCGGTCCGGCCAACAGCGCGAAAACGAGCAGCCCGAGCGCTGCCGCGCCAAGCCTATTTCGGCGCAGTGTGGCCGCCGAACTTGAACCGCATCGCCGAAAGAAGCCGGTCGCCGAACCCGTCGCTGAGCCGCGAGCGGTAACGTTCGTACAACGACATGGTCAGCACCGGGGTTGAAACTTCCTGTTCCAGCGAGGCTTCGACTGTCCAGCGGCCTTCGCCCGAATCCTGCACTTGCGGCGAATAGGGGGCGAGGTCGGGATTGTCGGCCATGGCATCGGCGCTAAGGTCGAGCAGCCAAGAGGTGACCACGCTGCCGCGCCGCCACAGTTCGGCGATGGCCCCGGTATCGAGATCGTAGCGGCGCTCCTCGGGCACCTTGGGGCCATCGGCAGTGGCGAGCAGCGCGAAGCCTTCGGCATAGGCCTGCATCATGCCGTATTCGATCCCGTTGTGGACCATCTTGACGTAGTGACCCGCGCCCGACGGGCCGCAGTGCAGCCAGCCTTGCTCGGCCGTGTCGGCCAGCTTGCCGACAATGCGGGCCGGAGTGCGCTCAATCTCGCCCGCGCCGGGGGCCAGCGTCGCGAAAATCGGCGCGTTACGCTCAACCGCCGCCTTGGCCCCGCCGATCATCAGGCAATAGCCGCGCTCCAGCCCGAACACCCCGCCGCTGGTGCCGGCATCGAGGAAGTCGATTCCCTTGGGTGCGAGCATGGCTGAACGGGCAACGCTGTCCTTGAAATGCGAATTGCCGCCGTCGATCAGCGTGTCGCCGGGCTCGAGAAGGTCGGCCAGCGCGGCGATCGCGCCATCCGTGATCTTGCCCGCCGGGACCATCAGCCAAACCGTGCGCGGTGCGGCCAAGCCTGCCACCATCTCGGCCAGCGTCAGGTAGCCCGCCGCGCCTTGTTCGGCAATTGCCGCGCAGGCCGCCGGGTTGATATCCTGGATGGCAACCTTGTGTCCGCCGCGCAGCAGCCGCAGCGCCATGTTTCCGCCCATCCGGCCTGCGCCGACTATTCCGATCTGCATTTCAGTTGGTCTCCGGGAGTCGCTTGATGAGGGCCGTGCGCAAGCATGAGCAGACCACTTCGCCGCGCTGGTTGATCAGCTCGTGGCGGAACGTGATGATCCCGGCATTGGGCCTCGATCCGGAGGGCTTCAATTCGGTCACTTCGCTGCTCGCGCGCAAGGTATCGCCAATAAACACCGGCTTGGGCATGACAAGTTTGTCATAACCCAGGTTCGCGACCAGCGAGCCCAAGGTGGTGTCGCCCACCGACAGCCCGACCATCAGCGCGAAAGTGAAAGTGCCGTTGACCAGGATCTGGCCAAACTCGCTCGCCTTGGCCGCCTCGACATCGAGATGCAGCGGCTGCGGGTTGTGCGTCATTACCGTGAACAGCAGGTTGTCGGTTTCGGTCACGGTGCGGCTGATCTCATGGCTCAGCCGGTCGCCCACCTGCCACTCTTCGAAGTATCGTCCTGCCATTGTGTACCTGTCCTTGTCCGCCGTCAGCCTAGCCTTAGCCGCGTTGTAATCAACCTGCGGCGAGCATGTCCTTTAGCGTCACTTCGCTATCTGCCAGCGTTTCGGGGTCGTCGGGCTTGAACTTCGCTTCGATCATCTTGCGGCCCTGAACGTAATCCTTGACGCTGTTCACGCAATCGAGCGCGACGACCTGGCCCTGGCGCAGGTAGATCACCGAAAACGACCGCGCCGCCGGATCGCCGCGGACCACTTCGCGGTCATGGCCGAGTGAAAGGCCGACCGTCTGCAGCCTGAGGTCATACTGGTTCGACCAGAACCACGGTGTTGCGCCGTATTCCTGACTGTCGCCGCAGATCGATTTCGCGGCGCAAGTCGCCATGTCGTTGGCGTTCTGGACCGATTCGAGCCGGATCACCGCGTTGTCGGCAAAGGCGTTCGAGTGCGCCGCACAGTCTCCGATCGCGTAGACATCGGGCAGGCTGGTGCGGCAGAACTCGTCGACATCGACCCCGTTGCCACCAGCCGCACCCGCCGCGATCAAGGGCCCGACCGCCGGGATGATACCGATGCCGACGATAACGAGGTCGGCGGGGAGGGTTATTTCACCCGCCAGTTTTACCCCGGAAACCGTGCCGTCCTTGCCCTCAATTGATTCAACCCCGGTATCGGTGCGCAGATCGACCCCGTGCGCGCGGTGTTCGGCTTCGAAGAAGCTCGAAAGCGCCGTACCGGCCACGCGTGCCAGCACCCGGGGCAGCATTTCTAGTACGGTCACCTCGACGCCAAGCTTGGTCAGCACCGCCGCCGCTTCAAGCCCGATGTAGCCGCCGCCGATCACCACCGCGCGCTTGGCCCCGGCATCGAGTTCCTTCATCAACTGATCGACATCGGCGCGGGTCCGCACTGCGTGGACCCCGGCAAGGTCGGCGCCTTCACAGGCGAGCCGCCGCGGGTCGCCGCCGGTCGCCCAGATGGCCTGACCATAGCGGATGACGCGCCCGTCCCTCAGTGTCAGTTCGTGCGCCGCCGGATCGACCTTCGTCACCTCGGCATTAAGCATCAGGGTGATCGCCTTGTCACCCCAAAAGGCTTCGGGGCGCAGGCAAATCCGTTCGAAGGTCTTTTCGCGGGCGAGGTATTCCTTGGACAACGGCGGGCGCTCATACGGAATTTCCGGCTCGCGCCCGATCAGCAGAACCGATCCGGCAAAGCCGTTCTGGCGCAGCGCGATGGCCGCTTGCGCGCCGCCGTGGCCGGCTCCGACGATGACCACGTCCGCTCGATCGATCTGGGTATCCATAACGCCTCCGATTCGCCTGCATCTAGAAGCCTAGGCCGCAGCTGGTCCAGTGCGGCGGCGTGGCGGCAACAAAAACTGCTGTGGCCGGCCAAGGCGCGTGACGCGGGGGCTGCGGCTGGATATGACCCCGCCAATGGAAACTGCTGAACCTGATCCGGGTCCTCGTCCGTCAATCTGGCGCTTTGCCCGGGCCAGCCGCGCCCATGTGGTGATTGATGCGGCGGACTATTATGCGGTGATGCAGCAGGCGATGAAGCGGGCCAAGCAGCTCATTCACATGATCGGCTGGGATTTCGATACGCGGATGCGGCTGGGGCCCGGGCGGCGGTTCTGGAACCTGCCGCGCAAGTCGGTCAATCCGGCGCGGCTCGGGCCGTTCATGATCTGGCTGTGCGATCGAAGCCCCGGGCTGCAAGTGCGCGTGCTTAAATGGAACTTCGGCGCGCTCAAGTTCCTGTTCCGCGGGTCGATGATCCTCGATCTGATCCGCTGGATGCTCCACCCGGGAATCGATTTCAAACTGGATTCGGCCCACCCGATCGGCTGCAGCCACCACCAGAAGATCGTGGTGATCGATGACAATTTTGCAGTCTGCGGCGGGATCGACATGACGTCTGACCGTTGGGACACGCCCGAACATCTCGAAAAGGACCCCCGGCGGCACAAGCCCTACAGCAAGAAGCTCTATGGCCCATGGCACGACATGACCATGCTGGTCGAAGGCGAGGCGGCGGCGGCGCTGGGCGAGCTGGGCCGCGAACGCTGGGAGCGCGCGGGGGGCAAGCCACTGCCGCCGTGCCAACCGCAGAAGCACAGCGCCTGGCCGGCCAAGCTCAAGGCCGAGTTCGAGGACGTGGAGATCGGCATCGCCCGAACCACCGCAGCGTGGCGGGACTATCCCGAAGTGCGCGAGATCGAGGCGCTGTTCGCCGAACATATCGCGCGAGCCAAGCGCTTCATCTACGCCGAGAGCCAGTATTTCGCGAGCCGCGCGATCGCCGAGGCTTTGGCGGAGCGGCTGGCCAAACCCAATCCGCCCGAGGTCGTGCTGATCAATCCCGAAAGCGCCGACGGCTGGCTTGAACAGACTGCGATGGACGGCGCGCGGGTGCAGCTGTGCCATGCGGTGGGGGCGAGCGATCCCAAGCAGCGGTTCCGCATCTACCTGCCCTACAATGCCGCCGGTACCGCGATCTACGTCCATTCCAAGCTGATGATCGTGGATGACGAAATCCTCCGCATCGGCTCGGCCAATATGAACAACCGGTCGATGGGTCTCGACAGTGAATGCGATATGGTGATCGACGCCGCACGGCCAGGCAACAAGCATGCCGCCGGTCCGATCAAGGCGGTGCGGATTGCGCTGCTGGCGGAGCATACCGGGCAATCGCGCGAGGCGGTCGAGCAGCAGCTTGCAGCCAATCCCTCGATGATCGACCTGATCGCCAAGGCGCCGCAAACTGGCAAGTACCTTGCACCTTTCGCCTTGCGTCCGCTGACCGATGCAGAGAAAGCTGTGGCCGACAACGCGCTGCTCGATCCCGAGCGGCCCGAGGAACTGTTCGAACCGTTCAGCAAGCGGCGCGGGCTGTTCCGCCGCGGCGGCCTGTTGCGGCGACCGAAATGACGGAGAGATTCATGAACCGCGGCGAGATCATCCACGACGAGGGCCCCAAGGCCAAGCTGCCGGTGCCGCAAGAGGTGCAGGATGCGATCCGCACGCTGATCCGCTGGTCGGGCGACGATCCCGAGCGCGAGGGCCTGCTCGATACCCCGGCGCGGGTTGGGCGCGCGTGGAAGGAATATTGCCAGGGCTATAACTCGGACCCTGCGCTGCATCTTGCGCGCCAGTTCGAGGAAGTCGGCGGCTACAACGAACTGGTTCTCCTCAAGGACATCCCGTTTCAGTCGCATTGCGAACACCACATGGCGCCGATCACCGGCAGCGCCAATATCGCCTACATGCCGCGTGACAAGGTGGTCGGCATTTCGAAGCTCGCGCGGGTGCTGCACGGCTTTGCCGAGCGGCTGCAGATCCAGGAGCGCCTGACTGCCGAAGTCGCACAGTGCATCTGGAACAACCTCCACCCGCACGGCGTGGCGGTGGTAATCAAGGCCCAGCACGGCTGCATGACCGGGCGCGGGGTCAAGACACCGGGGGTCGAGATGGTCACCAGCCGGCTGCTCGGCTGCTTCCTCGACGATTCGCGCAGCCGCAAGGAAGTGCTGTCGCTGATGGGCTTCTGAGCAGTGGCGGATGCACGCCAGCCGGTGATGACCGTGGCCGAACTGGCGACGTTCTTTGCCGGGGCCTTCACCGAACGCGCCAGCGGACCGACCACCCAAGTCATCGAAATCGGGCCGGGGCGTGCCTTGGTGACGCTCGATCCGCAGGCGGCCAACCTGCGCCCGGGCAATCTTGTTTCAGGACCAACCCAGATGGGCCTTGCCGATCACGCGGCCTATGCGGTGATCCTCGCGCATATCGGCCCGGTGGCGATGGCGGTGACCAGCAACCTCAACTACAGCTTCCTGCGCGGGGTAAAGCCCGAACGGCTTTATGCCGAAGCGCGGCTGCTTCGGCTCGGCCGCCGCCTCGCGACAGTCGACGTCCAGCTATATCAAGATGATCCTGAACGGCCGGTCGGGCAGGCGACAGTAACGTACGCGCTGCCCGACGCCTGATCCGCTTAAAGATTTTCGAGCATGTGCTCGGCTGAGCTCACCTTGAACTCGCCCGGGCCTTCGACGAACAGCTGTTCGACCGTGCCGTCGTTGACCACCATCGAGAAGCGTTGGCCGCGCTTGCCCAGGCCAAAGGCGCTGCCGTCCATGGTCAGGCCGAGCGCTTCGGCGAAATCGCCGTTGCCGTCAGCCAGCATGGTCACGTCGTCGCTGCCGCCGCTCTTGTTCCAGGCACCGAGCACGAACGGATCGTTGACTGCGGTGCAGGCGATCTCGTCGATGCCCTTGGCCTTCAGCTCAGCGGCCTTGTCGACGAAGCCGGGGAGGTGCTTGGCCGAGCAGGTCGGAGTGAAAGCACCCGGGACCGAGAACAGCGCAACCCGTTTGCCGGCGAAATAGTCGGCACTCTGCACCGCATCGGGGCCTTCGGCGGTGGCCTTGACCAGCTTAACGTCGGGCACCTTGTCGCCAACAGCGATTGTCATGTTCGTTTCTCCAGTCTGGATAGAATTGTTTGCCGCGACGAATATAGGGCCGGAACCGCAGCCTGCAACGGCACCGCGCATGCTTAATTTCGCTTTACTCCCCCGCTTTAAGATTGGGTAAACCGGTCAGCCCATGGTGCTTCTTGCGGGGACGGGCCCGCCGGGAGACTACAGATGACAATCAAGGGGTTCGCGGCTTGTGTGGCCGCAGCGGGCATGGTTATGTCTTTTCCAGCAGCGGCCGGGGGCATGGGCCAGTCCGAGAAGATTCGCCGGCTCGACATCATGCTGATGGTGACCGGGCTGCGTTGCCGCAACACGCCGGACAATTTCAATAGCGAATATGGCCGGTTCACCACCAATCACCTGGGCGAGCTCAACGCCGCGGCGCGCGATCTGAAGGCGCAGTATTCCGTGCAGTACGGTCCCGGCCGGGCTTCCGACAAGGCGCTCGACAAGCTCAGCACCCAGATGGCCAATCAGTACGGCCAGGGTCATCCGTGGCTCAATTGCGGACAGCTGAAGCATGTCGCCGGGACGCTGGCCGACATGCGCGGCATGCAACCGCTGCTCGAAGCCGCGAACGATCTGCTCGATGACGGCGCGCACCAGATGGCCTGGCTGCGCTGACTGAAGCTTCCCGCCGCTCTTGACGGGCGGCGGGACGGGGGCGTCCGGGGGCAGGATTGAGACCAAATCTTTCCGGATAGGTGAAGCGCGGATTGGCGGGCGGGTCGCTCTGCTGCTTCACCTCCGCTCCCGGTTCCGCTTCCGAGCGGGTTTGACGGGTTCGCAAAACATATAAAGCAATCTTTATATTTGCCTCGCGCGCGGCACGTGGCTAAGGGCGGCGTCATTGAAAGGCGCCGCCGTTTTCGTTTGTCGGCATGGTGCCTGTACCGTTTCACAGGAGCATACTGCCGTGGCCACCCTTGCTGCCCCCGCCAACGATTATGTCATCGCCGATCTTGGCCTCGCCGAATTCGGCCGCGCCGAAATCCGTATCGCCGAAACCGAAATGCCCGGGCTGATGGCGCTGCGCTCGGAATTCGGCGCGTCGCAGCCGCTCAAGGGCGCGCGCATCACCGGCTCGCTGCACATGACGATCCAGACCGCGGTGCTGATCGAAACGCTGACCGCGCTGGGCGCCGACGTGCGCTGGGCGACCTGCAACATCTTCTCGACGCAAGACCATGCCGCCGCCGCGATTGCCGCCACCGGGGTTCCGGTATTCGCGATCAAGGGTGAAAGCCTCGCCGATTACTGGGACTATGTCGGCAAGATCTTCGATTGGGATGTGGACGGCAACGGCCAAACCGCCAACCTGATCCTCGACGATGGCGGCGACGCCACGATGTTCGCGCTGTGGGGCGCCCGGCTCGAAGCCGGGGACACGATGCCCGAGCCGACCAACGCCGAGGAAATCGAATTCCAGCGTGCACTGGGGGCATTCATCAAGGCCAAGCCCGGCTACCTCACCATGTCGGTCGCGCACATCAAGGGCGTGTCGGAAGAGACCACCACCGGCGTGCACCGCCTCTACCAAATCGCCAAGGACGGCAAGCTGCCATTCCCGGCGATCAACGTGAACGACAGCGTGACCAAGTCGAAGTTCGACAACCTCTATGGCTGCAAGGAATCACTGGTCGACGCGATCCGCCGCGCCACCGACGTGATGCTGGCCGGCAAAGTCGCCTGCGTTGCCGGGTTCGGCGATGTCGGCAAGGGCTCGGCCGCGTCGCTGCGCCAGGGCGGCGCGCGCGTGATGGTGACCGAAGTCGATCCGATCTGCGCGCTGCAGGCGGCGATGGAAGGCTATGAAGTCGTGACCATGGAAGAAGCGGTGACCCGCTGCGACATCTTCGTCACCGCCACCGGCAACGAGGACGTGATCACCGCCGAGCACATGAAGGCGATGAAGCCGATGGCGATCGTCAGCAACATCGGGCATTTTGACAGCGAGATTCAGATCGCCGCGCTCGATAATTACAAGTGGACCGAAGTGAAGCCCGGCACCGACCTGGTCGAGTTTCCGGACGGGAAGCAGATCATTGTTCTCGCCAAGGGCCGCCTGGTCAATCTGGGCTGCGGCACCGGGCACCCAAGCTTCGTCATGTCGGCCAGCTTCACCAACCAGACGCTCGCCCAGATCGAGCTGTGGACCAAGGCGGCGGACTACAAGAACGAAGTCCATGTCCTGCCCAAGCACCTCGACGAAAAGGTCGCCGCGCTGCACCTCGATAAGCTTGGGGTGAAGCTGAGCAAGCTGACCAAGAAGCAGTCGGATTACATTGGCGTGCCGAGCGAAGGCCCGTTCAAGCCCGATCACTACCGGTATTGAGCTAGCGCGCGGTCCTTCGAGACGGGCCTGCGGCCCTCCTCAGGACGAACGGGTTTTGTCCTTCGAGACAGGCCTAGGGTCCTCCTCGGGACGAACGGGTTATCTTTCCCGTTCCGTTGGTCCTGAGGAGCCGCGCAGCGGCATCTCGAAGGACCATGCGCAACCCTTGCCATAAGCGCTCCCCCCGCATAGCGAAGGAGCCATGATGCTCACCCCAAATGCGCTGGTGCTTCTGGGCCTTTTGCTTGCGGCATGGACCATGGCTGCGCTGTGGGCGGTGCTTGGCGCGCGGGCGCGGGTGCGCAAGGCTGAGGCGGGGCAGCGTCACGCCCGGCGGCTGGCGCGGATGGTCGATGAAAGTCCGGCACTGCCGCTGCTGGTACGGGTTGACGGCAAGATCGAAGCGCCGCAGCGGCTGGCCAACTGGCTCGGGCTCGATGCGGTGCCGCAATTCCTCACCGAACTCGATGGCGGCCGCATCGATGGCGGCGGCGGCGGGCTGACCAAGGAACAGCTCGATGAACTGACCGAAGCGGTCCGCGTCACCCAGCGCACCGCCAAGCCGTTTCGCATGGTCGTGACCCCGCGCGGGTCGAAGCGCAGCCTCGCCTTGCGCGGACATCTTGCGGATCCGCAGGTCTCGCCGGGCGGTGCGGCGCTGGTCTGGCTGTTCGACTTTTCCGACAGCGAGAGCGAACTGGTCCAGCTGCGCGACGAGGCCGCGCGCGCGCAAGGCGATTTCTCCGCGCTGGTCGGCCTGATCGAGGCGGCGCCGATGCCGATGTGGTTCCGCGGCCCCGAAGGCGAGCTGCGGCTGGTAAACCATGCTTACGTCAAAGCGGTTGGCGGCGAGAACGCCCGGCAAGTGGTGGCCGACGGGACCGAGTTGATCGAAAGCTTTGAAGGCCTCACCGCGCCGCAGGTCGCTTTGCAGGCTGCGGCCAAGGAGCTGCCGATTGAACGCATGGTCTCGGCCACGATCGACGGCCAGCGCCGCGCGCTGCGCGTCTCCGACCTGCCGCTCGGCAGCGAAGGCGTCGCCGGCTACGCGGTCGATGTCGAAGAGATGGAAGAGCTTGGCCGCTCGCTCCGCGCCTTCCGCGATGCGCAGCGGGCGATGCTCGACCAGCTTGCCGCAGGGGTCGCGCAGTTCGATGCCAAGCGCCAGCTGGTTTTCGCCAACCCGCCGTTCCAGCGCACTTTCGCGCTGACCCCCAAGATCCTGCTCGACCAGCCACCGTTCGAACGTTTGCTCGATCTGGCGCGCGATGGCGGGCGGGTGCCCGAGGCGCGCGATTTCCCCGCCTGGCGGCGCGAGCGGGCCGGGTGGTTCACCGCCGGTGCGGTGCAGGAAGAGGCCTGGGTTCTCTCTGACGGTACGCACCTGCGCGTAGTCGCCCAGCCGCTGCCAGATGGCGGCTTGATCCTGATCGCCGAGGACCGGACCGAGCAGCTTCGCCTGTCGGCCGTGCGCGATACCCTGCTGCGCACCCGCACCGCCACGTTCGACAGCCTGTTCGAATCGGTCGCGGTGTTCGCGCCGGATGGCAAGCTCCAGCTGTGGAACCGGCGTTTTGCGGCCGACTGGGGCCTTGAGGAAAACTTCCTCGACGAACACCCGCGGATCGAATCGCTGCTTGAGAAGATCGCCCGGCGGCTAGCCAAGCCGATCAAGGCCAAGCAAGTTGGAGATGCGGTGCGCGCCGCGACACTGGACCGCAAGCAAACGTCGGGGCGGGCAGTGCTGGCAGATGGCCGCACGCTCGAATTCGCCGGGGTGCCGCTGCCAGACGGCAACGGCCTGCTCACCGTGCTCGACGTGACTGATTCGGAGAAAGCCGCCGAAGCGCTCAAGCAGCGCGCTGCAGCGCTGGAAGAAGCTGACGCGATGAAGACCCGGTTCCTCGCCAACATGAGCTACGAATTCCGCACGCCGTTGACCTCGATTGGCGGCTTTGCCGAACTGCTCGAAGCCGGGCTGGGCGGCGATCTGTCCGATGCTGGCAAGGAATACATCGCCGCGATTCGCCAGTCGGTCGACCGGCTGGGCGAACAGATCGAATCGGTGCTCGATCTGTCGCAAAGCGAGGCCGGGATGCTTCCGCTCGCGCAGGATGAAATCGAATTGCTGCCGTTCGTCCAAGGCCTCGCCGAAGACCGTACGGCGCGCATTTCTGCGGCGGGGCTTACCCTTGACTTGCGCGGCGACAAGAGCGCGGGGCGCATCGTCGGGGATCGGCGGCGACTGGGCCGGGCGATCGGCCACCTGATCGATAATGCCGTTGCCGCCACGCCCCATGGCGGGCGCGTGCTGGTTGAAATTGGCGGACACAAGGGCAAGGCGCGGGTGGTCATCTCCGACAACGGTGCCGGGATGGACGCGGCTACGCTGGCCCGCGCGCTCGAAGGGATCAAGGTCAGCGCCGATGGCAAGCATGTCGAGCGGCGTCAGGGGATCGGCCTGCAACTCGCTCGCCGCCTGATCGAAGCACATGGCGGCAACCTTGAGTTGCTGTCCGAGCCGGGGCAGGGCACTGCGGCCATCGTCGAGCTGCCGTGAAGGTACTGTTACCCGATCTTTTCGCCACTTCGGCGTTCGGCGCGCGCATCGCTGCTGCCTTGCGGCCCGGCGACGTCATCGCGCTGTCGGGCGGTCTGGGGGCGGGCAAAACCACCTTGGCGCGCGCTATCATCGCTGCGCTGGGGCACAGCGGCGAGGTCCCGTCGCCTACTTTCGCGATCCTTGAACCCTATGACGCCCCGCCGCTGCGCCTGCCGCTGGTCCATGCCGATTTCTACCGACTGGAGGATCCCGCCGAGCTGGCAGAGCTGGGGCTGGACGATTACCGCGACGGCGCTGTACTCATTGCGGAGTGGCCTGAGCAAGTCGGCGGGTTCGCGCACGAACCGGCTTGTCTGTCGATCCGGCTCGAACCTGCGGAGAGTGGCCGGATTGCCATTGTCGATCCGGGGCAAGATTGGCTAGGGCGGCTGCCATGAGTGCAGATCTTCCCGCCGGTGTGGACAATTTCCTGAGACAGGCCGGCTGGGGCGGAGCGGACATAGCGCCGCTGCCTGGCGATGCTTCGTTCCGGCGCTATTTCCGGATCAATCTGAATGGCAAGAGCGCGATGCTGATGGACGCGCCGCCGCCCAATGAAGACCCCGAGCCTTACTTGCGCGCTGCCAAGTGGCTCGACGCCAACGGCTTGCGCGCGCCGCACATCTATGCCGAGGATGCGCCTCGCGGTCTGGTCTTGATCGAGGACTTCGGCGAAGTGCGGATGCGCGAATACCTTGACCAGTGGCCCGGCGACGAGCGCGCGGTCTATACCACCGCGGTGGATACGCTGGCTCAGCTTCATCGGCTCCCGTCAGGCCCGTTCCTCGATTACTCGATGGCCGAATATAAACGCGAGGCGAAGCTGTTCACCGAATGGTATTGCCCCGCGCAGGGGCTCACCGTGGATGAACCTGGCTACGTCCGCGCGTGGGAAAAGACGCTCGGCGAACTGCTCCCGCGGCAACGCGATGGCGTTTGCGTTCTGCGCGATTATCACGCCGAAAACATCATGTTGCTGGGTAGTCTTGAGAAACAAGGTCTGCTCGATTTCCAGGACGCGTTGGCCGGGCACAAGGCCTATGACCTGGTTTCGCTGCTGCAGGATGCGCGCCGCGACGTTTCGCCCCAGCTCGAAGCCGAGATGTTCGATCATTATGTCCGCAAGACTGGCGAAGGGGCTGAATTTCTCGGCGACTACGCGCGGCTCGGGGCGCAGCGCAACGCCAAGATCGTCGGGATCTTCGTGCGGCTATGGAAGCGGGACGGCAAACCGCGCTACCTCGATTATATTCCGCGCGTCTGGGCGATGCTCGAACGCGACTTGACCCATCCCGCGCTGGCACCGATGGCGGAATGGTTCAAGGCCAACATCCCGCAGCATTTGCGCGAAGCCGGTGGAGGCAACTGGCCGCAATGACCATGCCCGGCACCGCGATGATCATGGCCGCAGGCAAAGGCACGCGGATGATGCCGCTCACCGCCGACCGGCCCAAGCCGCTGATCGAGGTCGCCGGAATCACTCTGCTCGATCATGTGCTTGACCTGCTGCGCGCTGCCGGGATCGGCAGAATCGTGGTCAACGTCCATTACTTCCCCGAACTGATCGAGGCGCACCTGACAGCCAATGCGAGCGACTTCGACGTGGCAATCTCGGACGAGCGCGACCTGCTGCGCGATACCGGCGGGGGGCTGGTCCAGGCGCTGCCGCTGATTCCGGACGATCCGTTTTTCTGCATCAATGCCGACAACTGGTTTGCCGATACCGAAGTCCACGCGCTGCACCGGATGGCTCAGGTCTGGGATGCTGGGCAGATGGACGTGCTGATGCTGGTGGTTCCGTTCGAACGGGCTGGCAACACGCAGGGGATTGGCGATTTCGACATTGACGAGCATGGCCGCCTGTCTCGCGACGGACCGCGCCGCGAACGGCCTTATGTCTGGACGGGAATACAGCTGATTGCCAAGCGTGTGGTCGCCGATCCTCCGGCGGAAGCATTCTCAACCAACGTCTTCTGGGACCGGGCGATTGCCGCGAAGCGCTGCTTTGGCCTGGTGCACGACGGAGACTGGTTCGATGTCGGCTATCCAGCGGCGATCGGAATGACCGAGGCCCTGTTGGCCAGTGCCTGAGGCACCGCGCCTTCAAGTCTATTCAATCGCGGCGCACCGCGGCTTTGCTGACGCTCTCGTTGCGGGCTTGATCCCGCGCTATGGCTCGCGCGATTTCGGGCTCGCGCGGCTCACTCTGCTGCTCCCGAGCAGCCGCGCGATGCGCACCGTGACCGAGGCGTTTGTCCGGTTATCGGGTGGCGGCATGTTGTTGCCGCGCATGGCTGCGGTGGGCGACCTCGATCTTGACGAAACGCTCGGGCCACTGCTCGATCCGCTTGGCGCGGGCAGCGAAATTCCGCCTGCCGCCGATCCCACGCGCCGCTGGCTGCGTCTGGCCGAATTGCTGGCCGAGCAGATGGCGCGGCAACCAGAGCGGCGCGCGCCAAAGGCGGCAGGTTTGCTCCAGCTGGCCTTCGAAACCGGACGGACGATGGACCGGCTGGCGATCGAGGGGATCGAGTTCGAGAACCTGATCGAGCAGCGGATCGCCGGGATCGTTGGCGAGCAATCGAAACACTGGATCGATTCGACCCGCGATTTTGCCGCGGTGCTCGCGCGCTGGCGCAGCGAACTGGCCGCACGCGGTGAGGTTGACGCCCCAGTCCGCCGCAACCTGCTGTTCGACCATGCCGCGCGGCGTTGGCAGGCCGCGCCGCCGCCAGGGCCGATCGTCACCGCCGGGGTGACCAGCGCTTCGCCTGCGCTGGCGCGGCTGCTGCGGGTCATCGCCGGGCTGCCCAATTCGGCGGTAATCCTGCCCGACCTCGATCTCTCGCTTGATGACGAGGTGTGGGACACGCTTGGTTCTGCCGGGATTCCCGCCGAGGGGGAGGAATCGCCAATCGGGGCAGCGGATGCGGTGACGCACCCGCAGTATCACCTGAAGCTGCTGCTTAACCGCATGGGTGTGAGGCGCGATGAGGTCGATCCATGGCACCGCGCAGGCCTTGCAGCTGCGCCGCCGGAGCGCAGCCGGGCGATCTCCAACCTGTTCCTGCCGCCCAATGCGAGCGCACGCTGGGTCGACCTGCGCGCCAGCGAGCGACGTCTGTCGGGCGTGCGCCTGATGCAGACCGCGCACCCGGGTGAAGAAGCGCAGGCGATTGCGATTCTGCTGCGCGAGGCCTTGGAAGTGCCCGAGCGCCGCGCCGCGCTGATAACCCCCGATCGCGGGCTCGCGGCGCGCGTCGTGGCGCACCTCAAGCGCTGGGATATCGTTGCTGACGATACCGCGGGCGTGCCGCTGCCGCAGACCGCGCCGGGCCGGGTGCTGCTGCTGCTGGCGGACGTGATCGCGACTCAGGCAGCGCCGGTGCCGCTGCTCGCGTTGCTGGTCCATCCGCTGGTCGGCGTGGGCGAAAGGCGGGCGGACTGGCTCGGCCATGCCCGCACGCTCGACCTTGCACTGCGCGGCCCGCGCCGGGTGCCGGGGCTTGGCGCGCTTGGCGAAGTGGTGGCAGCGAAAGAGGATCCCGCGCTGGAGGCGTGGTGGAACGCAATTACCGCAGTGCTCGCACCGCTGCTGGCCATGCCCGATGTTCTATCACTGGGTGATGCGCTGGGAGCACTGGCGGGCGCGGCCGAAGCCTTGTCCGGCGAAGCGCTGTGGAGCGGCGCTGCCGGACGTGAGCTATCCGCATGGCTCGAAGACTTGCGCGCCAGTGCCACCGATGTTGGCACCCGGCTTGCTCCCGCCGACCTGCCCGGAGTCCTGCGCGGGGCGATGGACCGGGTTGCGGTGCGGCCGGCCTGGGGCGGGCACCCCCGGCTTTCCATCTACGGCCTGCTCGAAGCGCGGATGAGCCGCGCCGACCTAGTGATCTGCGGCGGGCTGACCGAAGGCACCTGGCCCGCGAGGCCCTCGCCCGAACCGCTGCTGCCGCCCGCCGTGCTCCGTGTGCTGGGCGTGCCCGGCGCGGATCACCGCATCGGCCTTGCCGCGCACGATCTGGCGGGAGCGCTCGGCGCGCCCGAGGTGGTGCTGAGCTGGGCCACCCGCGATGAAGGCGGACCGGTTATCCCCAGCCGCTTCGTGCTGCGGGTCGAAGCCTTGCTGGGTGAGCAGCTGGCCAGAGAGCACCGCGAAGTGCTTGCGGTCGATCTCGCCCGCCGGATTGACCGCGCAACTGCCGCTGCGTCTTATCCGCGTCCGGAGCCCCGGCCCAGTGCCGCGCAGCGCGATGTGCCGCTGGCTGTCACCGCGATCGACCGGCTGCGCAGCGATCCGTTCCAGTTTTACGCCTCGGCGATCCTGCGGCTGCGCGTCCTCGATCCGATCGATGCCGAGCCATCGGCGGCGTGGAAGGGCCAGGTGGTGCACAAGGTGCTCGAACGCTGGCACCGGGCTGGTGGCGGGGCGGGCGAGTTGCTCGCGATTGCCTCGGAAGAACTCAACCAGATGAACGCGCACCCGCTGGTTCGCTCGCTGTGGTGGCCGCGACTCGAGAAGGGACTCGAATGGATCGATGCCGAGGTGGAGTGCCTGAAAGGCGAGGGCCGCCGCGTGCTGGTCAGCGAAGAGGACGGCACGATGACCTGGCACGGGGTCAAGGTGTTTGGCCGCGCTGACCGGATCGACCAGCTGGCCGACGGATCGCTGGCAATTGTCGATTACAAGACCGGCGGCCCGCCGACCGCAGCGAGCGTCGAGAAGGGCTTTGCTTTACAGCTCGGCACGCTTGGACTGATCGCGGCAGACGGCGGCTTCGCTGGCGTGGCGGGCGAACCGCAGCGGTTCGAATACTGGTCGCTGGGCAAGAACAAGGACAGCGAAACCGGGTTCGGCTACGCCTTCGAACCGATCAAGGAAGGCCGCCGCACAACCGGCTTGCCGCGCGAGGAATTCCTCAGCGAAAGCGCCCGCTTCCTGACCGACGCGATCGAACGCTGGATCAAGGGCGACGAGGCGTTCACCGCACGGCTCAACCCGGACATCGGCGGTTTCAACGATTATGACCAGTTGATGCGGCTCGATGAGTGGCAGGCGCGCAGCGAGGATCAGGCATGAGCGGCGGCGACAAGCTCTTTCCGCTGACCAGCGAGCAGCACCCGGCGGTCGATCCGCATGAGGTGGTGTGGCTCTCGGCCTCGGCGGGCACCGGCAAGACCCAGGTATTGTCGGCGCGGGTGCTGCGGCTGCTCTTGCAGGACGGGGTCAGTCCCTCGCAGGTGCTGTGCCTGACTTTCACCAAGGCCGGTGCGGCCGAAATGGCCTCGCGGATCAACGCAGTGCTCGCGCGGTGGGTGCGCGCCCGGCCAGAGGCGCTGGCGGCGGATCTCAAGGCGATTGGTGCGGACTTCACCCCCGAAGCCCAGGCGCGCGCGCGGCGGCTGTTCGCCGAAGTGCTCGATTGCCCCGGCGGCGGGCTGCGGATCGATACGATCCACGCCTTCTCGCAATGGCTGCTCGCCGCCTTCCCGCTTGAGGCGGGCCTCACGCCGGGGGCCAAGGCGATGGAGGACCGCGAGCGCGACCTGCTGCTGCGCGAGGTGCTCGGCGATATGCTGCTCGCCGCCGAGGCCGAGAACGATGTCGCTACCCTGAGAACGATCGAGGACTTGTCGGTACGACTGGGCCCCGATGCGGTCGAGACTTGGCTGCTGCGCTGCGCCAAGGCGCTGCCGGTGTGGCAAGGACCGGGCTGGCAGCCGCCGATGCTGCCGCGGGTCAAGCAGCTGATCGGCCTGCCGAGCGATGCCTGCGAGGCAGACTTGCCTAAGCTATGCGGTGATGACGTATTCGATGTCGAGGCTTTGCGCCTGTGCCTTTCGGCCTACCGCCAGTGGGGCGCCAAGACCGGGCAGGATGGCGCGGCGGTGATTGCCGAATGGTTGGCGGCAGCGCCGGCACAACGCTTCACAACGTTGCATAACCTGCACAAGGTGCTGTTCAACAAGGACGACACGATCAGCAACATGCGCTCGCTGCCCAAGTTCGAGGAACACTTCGAGCACGCAGCCAGCGCGGTGCTAGTCTCAAGCCTGGCGGTGCGTGAACGGCAGACACTGCTTGCGCTCTCCGCCTGGCTGACCCCTGCGCTCGAACTTGGGCGCAAGTTCGCGCTGGCCTGGGACGGGGCCAAGGGGCGCGCCGGGCTGATCGATTTCGATGACCAGATACGTCTGGCCGCGGGGCTGCTTGGAACCTCGGCGCTGTCCGAATGGATCCGCTACAAGCTCGACCGGCGGTTCGACCATATTCTGGTCGACGAGGCACAGGATACCAATGAGGCGCAGTGGGAAATCATCCAGGCGCTGACCGGTGATTTCTTTGCCGGGCTGGGTCAGCACGACGACAAGCTGCGCACGCTGTTCGTGGTCGGTGACTACAAGCAGGCGATCTTCCGTTTTCAGGGGACCAGTCCGGAGAACTTTGCCCGCGCCCGCGAGCGGGTGCGCCGCGAGATGGACCACTTGGCCAAAGGCGTGGCAGGCCTGCGCAGTGGTGTGATGCTGCGTGAATTGCAGGATCTTGGTCTTGGAAAAAGCTTTAGAACTGCTCGGCAAGTTCTTGAATTTGTGGATATCGCAATTGAGCGTATTGGCCCCGCAAGCTTTGGGTTGCCTGACGATGCCGTGAGCCATGTGGGTGAGGAACGCCCCGGACAGGTGGTGCTGTGGGACGTGGTCGGCGGCATTGCCGATGATGGCGGTGAAGCCGCCAACGACAACACCGATGAAGGCGGCGAGACCTGGCTCGCCCCGACCGACCGCCAGCTTGCCGACAAGATCGCGCGGCAGGTGCGGGGCTGGCTCGATAACGGCTTCCCGCTGGTCAAAGGCGAGCCCGAAGGGACGGCGCGGCGCGCCAAGGCTGGCGACGTCATAGTGCTGGTGCGCAAGCGCAAGGCGCTCGCCGGGTTAATCGTGGCGCGGCTTCACGCGGCCGGGGTGCCGGTGGCCGGGGTCGACCGGCTGCGGCTTGCAGCGCCTTTGGGCGTGCGCGACCTGATGGCGGCGCTGCGCTTCGCCGCGCAACCGTTCGATGATCTAAACCTCGCCTGCCTGCTGACCTCGCCGCTGATCGGGTGGAGCCAGCAAGACCTGCTCGACTTCGGCTATCGTCCCAAGGGCGCGCGGCTGTGGCGGCATTTGCTTGATCAGCGCGGCGCGGCGCCGGTCAGCGCGGCGCTCGCGCTGCTGCTCGAACTGCTGGGCAAGGCCGATTACGATCCGCCGCAGGTGCTGCTGCACTGGATCCTGACCGGGCCGTGGCAGGGCCAGCGCAAGCTCGCGGCGCGGCTCGGCAGCGAGGTTGGCGATCCGGTCGATGAACTGATCAACGCTGCCGGGGCCTTTGCCGCGAGCGAAGTGCCAAGCCTCCACACCTTCCTGCAATGGTTCGACGCGGGCGACGGCGAATTGAAGCGCGAGGCCGGCACGGGCGCCGACGAGGTGCGGGTGATGACCGTCCACGGCGCCAAGGGGCTGCAGGCCCCGATCGTGATCCTCGCCGATGCGGCAGACAATCCCAGCGGGCCGGGCAATCGCCGCACGCTGACGCTGCCCGATCCGGCTGCGGCGGCGAATGAGCCCGAGCGGCACCTGCCGCTGCCCCCGCTGGCCAGCGCGGACATGGCGGGCGTGATTGCCGAGGCCGATGCCGCCGCCAAAATCGCCGAAATGCAGGAGCACTGGCGGCTGCTCTACGTGGCGATGACCCGCGCCGAAGAGGCCTTGTTCATCGCCGGAGCGCTCACCCCGCGCGAGAAAGAGGCTGCGCCAGACAGCTGGTATGCCCGGCTGCGCACACTGTTCGCCGCCGATGAGCCCGAGCGGGATACGATCTGGGGCAAGCGTTGGGTACATGGCGCCGCGCCGGCGATCCGCCCGCCTGACCGCGAAGCAACCACGAACGAGCTTGGCCTGTTGCCGCCGTGGCTTGAACGCCCGGTCGCCGCCGAACCGCGTCCGCCGCGTCCGCTTGCGCCGTCGTCTTTGGGACAGGACCTCACCGCCGATCCGCCGTTTAGCGGCAGCGGTGATAGCACTGCGGCACGGCGCGGGATATTGATGCACAAGCTGCTCGAACGGCTGCCCGATGTTGCGCCTGCCGATCGCCGCACTGCTGCGTTGACGTGGCTGGCGCGCGCGGGTGGCAGCGAATTTGCTGCTCCTGCGCGCGAAGAGTTGGTGGCGTCAGCGCTGGCGGTGTTGGCGCACAATGATTGGGCCGATCTGTTCGCGCCCGGCTCGCTGGCCGAAGTGCCGATCGCCGCGACCGTGGGCGGGCAAGTGGTGGCGGGCACGATCGACCGGCTGCTGATAAGTGATGCTGTGATCCGGGTGGTCGATTTCAAGTCAGCGCGGCAGGTCCCCGCCAGCCTCGATGCGGTTCCGGTGGCAATCCTGCGCCAGATGGCGGCCTATGCCGCAGCGCTGGAGGTCACTTATCCGGGGCGCAGGATCGAGGCGGCGGTGCTTTATACGCAGGCCCCGGCGCTGATTGTATTGCCGCACGAGCTGCTGGCCGCGCACAAGCCCGGGCTGGAGGCAGCGGAGTAAAGCTTTTTGTCCCCAGCCGTTGCCATCGCGGCGGCGCGCCCTAGATTGTACGCAACGTTTCGAGGAGAATTTCAATGGCCACCACAGCCGTAACCGACGCCAGCTTCGCCGCCGATGTGCTCCAGTCCGACAAGCCGGTGCTGGTCGATTTCTGGGCCGAATGGTGCGGGCCGTGCAAGATGATCGGGCCAAGCCTTGAAGAAATCAGCGAGGAGCTCTCGGACAAGGTCCGCATCGTCAAGATGGACATCATGGAAAGCACGGACACGCCCGCCCAGTTTGGCGTGCAGTCGATCCCGCTGATGGTGCTGTTCAAGGACGGCCAGCCGGTCGCGCAGAAACTGGGCGCCGCACCGAAGAGCCAGCTAAAGGCATGGCTCGAAAGCCAACTCTAAGTTCCGATCAAGCGCTCCGCCAGCTCGTGCCACAGCGCCGGGCTGGCGGCACCGATCAAGCCGGGCAGGTGCGCTTCATCGACCCGGTAGGGCCGCCCATCGGGCCGCGCAGCCATGCCGCCCGCCTCATTGACGAACAGCACCCCGGCGGCGTGATCCCACGCCAGGGTGCGTTCGAAGATAGAACAATCGTTCACCCCCAGGACCAACCTTGGATATTGCTCGGCGGCGCAGCGCGGGATGTCGACCAACGTGTAGTGCGGGGCGATATGCTGCATCATCGCCTCGCGCTTGGCCGGGTCCATGAACACCAGTGAAATCGCCGCAATCGGCGGCTGAGCGCCGGTTGAGCGAGCGGTAACGCGCTCATCGCCAATCCACGCGCCGCCGCCACGATGGGCATGGGCCAAGCGGCCCGACAGCGGATCGTAAATCCACCCCGCGATTGTCTCACCCGCTTCGGCCAGCGCGACCATCACCCCGAACGGCGGCTTGCCCGCGGCAAAGTTGTTGGTGCCGTCGAGCGGATCGACGATCCAGCAAGTCGCATCGCCCAGCCGGTCGAGCAGCGCCGGATCGGCATGCGCGGCCTCTTCGCCGACGATCGTGGCCTCGGGCAAAATGCGGGCCAGACCTTCGGCGAGGATCAGTTCGGCTTCCCGGTCGGCCACAGTGACGACATCATCGGCGGCCTTGGCATCGATCTGGTCGGCGCTGAGCGTCTGCCAGTGCGGCAGGATCGCGCGGGTCGCGGCATCACGCATGAGAGCCATAACCGCACCCGTCAGGCCTTGGGTCAAGAGCGGTAATCCGCGTTGATCGAGATGTAGCCGTGTGTCAGGTCGCAAGTCCACACCGTGGCGCGGCCTTCACCGAGGCCAAGGTCGACCTGGATCTCAACCTCGCGTCCCTTGAGGTGAGCGGCGACCGGGGCTTCGTCGTAATCGGCAAGCGGCAAGCCATCGCGCGCTGCCCAGGCGCCGCCGAAGCCGATTGACAGCTTGTCGCGGTCGGCGGGCTCGCCGGCCTTGCCCACCGCCATGACGACGCGGCCCCAATTGGCGTCTTCCCCGGCAATCGCGGTCTTGACCAAGGGCGAGTTGGCCACGGCAAGTCCGACCGTGCGGGCGCTTTTATCGCTGACCGCGCCGGTGACCTGGACAGCGATGAATTTCTGTGCGCCTTCGCCGTCGCGCACGACCAGATGGGCCAGCTGCATGCAGACGTCGTTCAGCGCGGCGGCAAAGGCATCGGCTCCGGGGCTATCAAAACCGGTCAGCACTGCGTTCCCGGCCTTGCCGGTGGCAAAGGCGAGCACTGTGTCGCTGGTCGAGGTGTCGCTGTCGACCGTGATGCAGCTGAAGGTGCGCGTATTTGCGGCACTCAGCAGTTCTTGCAGGAACACGGGAGCGACTGCGCAGTCGGTGAACACGTAGCCGAGCATCGTCGCCATATCGGGCGCGATCATGCCACTGCCCTTGATGATCGCGCCGAGCGTGACTTTGCGGCTATCGACGATCGCGGTCGCGAGCGCGCCCTTGGCAAAGGTGTCCGTCGTGCCGATGGTGTTCGCCGCTTCTTCCCAGTCGCACGGCTCGGTCACCAGCGCAGCGCGCACTCCGGCTTCTGCTTTATCCTTGGGTAGCGGCACGCCGATCACTCCGGTGGAGGATACGAACACCTGTTCGGTTGCACACCCGAGATGCGCGGCGACCTGCGCCATGATCGCATCGACCGCCTCGCGCCCGCGATACCCGGTGAAGGCGTTGGAGTTGCCGGCGTTGACCACCAGCGCACGGGCACGGCCTTGCGCCACATTGGCGCGGCCAAGCTCGACCTCGCTCGAGCAGCAGACATTGCGGGTGAACACGCCTGCCACTGCGGTGCCTTCGGCCAGCTCGACATAAGTCAGGTCGCAGCGGCCGCAGTCCTTGTAGCCCGCGCGAGCCACGCGCAGCGTCACCCCGGCAATCGGCGGGATCGCGGGGAAAGGCTGGGCGAGCGGCGATACGGCGTCAGACATTCCCGCGCCTTAGAATTGGCGGCGGGCAGGGGCAAGCGGTTGCTTGGCCCTCGCCGACCAGCCTACTGCGTCAACCCGACCAGCGCCATTGGGCTGATGGCAGTGAAGAAGTTGATGTCCCAATCGAGTTGCTTGCCGCCCGGTACGGTTTTCGCGCCGTGTTCGGTGTTGTTCGACAGCACCACCCCGTCGGTGATCAGCGTGAAGTGGCCGTCGACAGTCGGGAAGTCCTTCATCTCGCCCGCCGGCTTGCCGCCAATCCCGCCGTAATACTGTGCGAACACTTGCGCGGCGTTGCCGCCGGGCATCGACATTGCGGCTTGCTGCATCAGCGGCGAATCGATCCGGACCTCGCCATTGTTGCGGCGATTTAGGACGATGAACGGAATGACTTGAGGCATCCGCTCGATGGTCGGGAAGGCGTAGTCATAGGTGAGCAGACCCGAAATCGCGTAGTCGACATCATAGCGGCCGTTGCCGAGGTACGTGACCCGCTTGAACCCGGCCTGCCCGCTCAGCCGCGCGGCAATCTCTGCTGCCGATTTGGGATCGTTTGGATCAACCCCGCCGAGCACCTTGACGATCATTTCATGATCCTTGGCGTCCTTTTCGGCCTTGGCGGCCTGTTCGGCGGCCCAATCCTTTTTCTGCGCAGCGACCTCGGCGGCGGTGCAATCGCGCTCGGTCACTTCGTCCTTCTTGTAACAGGTCGAGGGCGTAAATTCAGGCTTGGCCTTCTGCGCCATGGCCATCTCGGCCAGCCGGGTCAGCCCCAGCACGACGATGTCGCCCTTGTAGGTGTAAGTGAAATGCCCGTCCTTGCGCAGATCGAGCGTGGCCGCGAACTTGCCGGGAAGGATCAGACAGGCGGACAGCAGCAGCGCCCCGGCAACAACGCAAAGAGCCGCCGCAAGACGCTTCGGTTTAATTGAATGCAGCATTGTAAGCCCCCGCCAAATTGCTCTCAGCTGCGGGTCGCTATGGCATAAAGTGCGATAGCCGCGGCGTTCGAGACGTTGAGGCTTTCTATCGCGCCGCTGATCGGCAGTCGAGCCACGGCATCGCAGTGCTGCACAATATTGTGGCGCATGCCTTCGCCCTCGGCGCCGAGCACCAGCGCGACGGGGCCAGTTGGCAAAGCTTCGCCAAGTGTGGTCGGTGCCTCGCCATCGAGGCCGATGCGCCAGTAACCGGCCTCGGCAATTTCATCGAGCGCGCGCGACAGGTTGACCACGCGGACCCACGGCACGACTTCCAGTGCGCCAGATGCGCTTTTGGCGACGACTCCGCTTTCGGGCGGGGCGTGGCGGTCCTGCGTGATGATCGCGGCGGCATTGAACGCGGCGGCCGAGCGCAGGATCGCGCCGACATTGTGCGGATCGGTGACCGAATCGAGCACTAGCAGCGGGCGCGCGGCATCGTCGCTGAGCACGTCTTCAAGGTAGATGTCCTCCAGCGCATTGCATTCCAGCACCAGCCCCTGGTGCGGCGCATCGCGCGCAACCAGCCGGGCAAGATCGGCGGCGGAGGCATATTCGACCTTGAAATCGGCCGGCAGTTCTCCGTCCAGCGAGGCAACGCCTTCGCGGGTGGCCCACAGCTTGCGGTGCTGGCGTTCGGGATTCATCAACGCCGCTTCGACCGCGTGACGGCCCCACAGCCGGACCGCGCCAGTGCTCGCCTGGCCCGATCCGCGTCCGCCCTTCATCCGACCGGCGCGGCCGCGCAATGCGCGCTTGGGCTTTTCGTCGGTTGGTCGGGCCATGGCTGTGCTTTCGAATTCAGAAGGGGGCTGGGTGGTGGCAGGGGTTGTATCGAACTAGTAAGGTAATGAATTGTAATTCATGTGTTTTGTTGAAATTCTGAGGTATTCCCCCACATCAACCCCCACAGTCTTTGCAAAATGCGGGGCTTGCGGATCGCCCATGAACAGAAACATCGGCGATGTGCAAGCATGTGAAGTGGTTTGCTCCGAGCCAAAGCTTAAGTGAAGTGGGGGGGGACCCGCTCAATCTCGGGTCACCTCCGGGGGGATACCTTCTTGGAGCTTACGGTGACCCCGGCCCTGATGGCCTCATAAGATAGAACCCAATTTTCAGGTTGGAAAATCCAGACCCAGACTCGTGTTTATCTGACGCGGGGATCCCGTTCCTTACCGAAACCCGCAATCCGATGGATAGACATCTTCTGTGCCGATTCGGGTGCCGCTTCTGTCGATGTAGGTTACATGGAAGGTGGCTCCTTCCTTCAAGAGGGGAGCCATTATCTCGCTGGCGCATACCTCCTGCAATTTGATTTTACCTTCCGGTGGCACGGGTGCCTGATCGAATTTCACCACAAAGAGCAACTGGCTTCCTTGCGACTGCACATCTATGAGATTTCCGTTGCCTCCAACCCGTGAGGGAATTTGCAGTCTGATATAAGAAACGGTGGTCTGTAATCGCTGCGCCAGTGCAGGCCCTGTCGTAACGCCTGCCAAGGGTCTCGAGATCGACGGGCGCTGCTGGACGACCATCGCCGCCGAACCATTCATAGGCCCGTCCGAAAGCTGGGCGAGAAAAGTGTGTCTCTCCCCTGCCACGTCAACGTCAATCGTAACTCGAACCGGCCCATTGGACTTTTTGAGTTCTTTGCTGATCGGGAAAGTTGCGATGCCGCCATACATGGTGCCTGGATCGACAGTCGAAGTGCGAAGCAAGTTGTTCGTCACCGCCAGCCGGTTCGCCCATTTCTGCTCCAAGTCGGTCCGGTCTTGCGCGTTCATCTCTTGTGCGTTGCGCTGCGCAGTCAATGCAGCGCCGGAATTGTATTGCGTCCCGGAGTAGGTGCCGCCGGTCTGCGCGGTAACGAGATCGTTGCCGACCCATCCGCTCGTGGTGCCACCGTAGGTGCCGCTAGTGTAAGTTGTTCCCGCATTTGATGCTGAAAGTCCTCGACCAATCGCACCTACCTTCGCCCAGAATTTCTCGCGTCCTTCCTTTTTTCGCTCCGCTTCCATTGCATCCTCATAGGTCGTTAGCGCTATGGTTTGCATTCCGGTCGGACGGACTGAGATGTTCTCGGGACCGAAATTGAGCGGCTGGCCGCTGGTATTCAGAACGCCAATAACGAAGGAAACGGATTTCTTATCGTTTCCCGTCACGTTTACGATCCGGACGACGGAATGTTTTTGCACGCTGTCGATAGAAGCGACGCCACGGTCGTATCGAATCGTTTGGTTAGGGCTTGGGGAGATGGCGATTGCGTAATCGTCGGCGTAAACCGGAACAGAAGTCGCGATGAGCGTCATAGACAAAACCGCGCACCTGACGGAAGTCTTCATTTCATTTTCTCCATCTGCTTCTGCCGGCTGATAGGCCCAAAGTCTTAAGGATCAGATTTCCGACTACTTGAAAGGAGCGATTTCAGCGCAGCACTTGCTTGGATTCTGGATTTTTGGCTAGGTGGCGACGTTCTAACCAGTGGCCTCCCATCACAGTTGCCATGATTGCAAGCGTTCCTGCGACAAATCCAGCTGCATCTCCGAAGGCCCGCATGGACAGAAAGATGATGCCCATGAATGCGCCTGCAAGCAGACATATTCCGGCTAATCCTGCTCCAATCAGAAGAACCAGAAAGAGAAGCGAAAGCGAAATCTGGAGAAATCCCTTAAAGGAAGCTTTCTTGTCAGTATCTTGACTGCCGGACCAGCCGAGCCAAATTACCAACGCAGCGATGGAAATTCCCCACGCCCACCCGTCGCCGACCACGACTGACAGGATAAGCCATGCGCCGATCAGGATTGCGAGGCCGACTCCAATGACCGAGACCCAATACGCGCCCGCCAAAATATATGGCAGCGCCACTAAGATCGCTACGGCAATCAGGACACCCCCTGCAATTCCCAGCATTTGCGACCTCCGATTCAAGCCGGAACGGCAAAGCTCAAGGTTCCGTTCCACGCACGATCAGCGAAAATAATAGCGCTAATTGTTAACAAGGCGATTAATACTCCGTGGATTGATAGTCACTTGTCCGGTGACATGGGTGGGTGGACCCGTATCTCGACATTCTCGGCCAACGAATTCGCGCACGACGGCGCGTGCTCGGATTGTCGCAAGAGGGGCTGGCACATGAAGCTAGGCTAGGCCGCAGCTATGTCGGCAGGATCGAACGGGGAGAGCACAACCTGACTTTCGGGGCCCTGGTCAAGCTGTGCAGGGCGATGAAATGCGACGTGGCATCACTCACCGCGGGCTTGCCAACGTCAGGACAGCAATAGACCTTAAAAATCGCTCGATCCTTTAGACCAAACCTATAGGTCAAATGTTGGTCCGGCGATGAGGAATTGCGAAGACTGAACGCTATTCTCGAGGCGCCGTTGCGGAAGAAAAATTAGGAGGATGGCGTGTCTCCGCCGCAATCCTGCTTTCTGACTTTTGCACCTTCGGTGTCGATGCCCCCATGTGCGTGCGACCTTTGCCCCCATACGTGCGGGAGATTTGCCCCTATGCGTGCGCCCGGATCAGTAGGAGATACCTTGGAGCATCTCCCTCCTTCCCGTTTCCCTTCCGATGCTCGACGGATCGAAGGCCGACGAAAAATTCAAACAGCAAGCTAAACAAAAGACCGAAAAAAGCTTCCGTGCAATTGCCGATGGCCTTTCGGCTTCCAACCGCGCCGATCACAAATCCCAAAACTGTCCAGGCCGGTGATACACATAAGTGTAATCGTTATTCCGCCCCGACCTTGCCACAGGCGTTACGCATCCTCGCAACAGGGGTTGCTCCCGCAATAGCTTCGCCAGCTTGCGATGCTTCCTCAATCTACGTAATTTGGGGACAGGCCGATTCCACAGAACGTATGAACCTTCGACCAAGGCCAGCCGCACCCCATAGAAAGCCCATCCATGCGGCTTGCCAACATTCTCGATCAAATCACGCATCCAGCGAGCTACGTGCTCTAGCGCCGCAGGCTGGCCTCTACAGGCAGCATCCAGATACAGATTCAAATCCTTCGGAGGGTTTAGCCTGCCGTCGATTTTCAGAACCGCAAGGCAATCGCAAGCATTCTGATCTTTTACCACACCACCACCGGGGCGCAATTCATCGTAGGCCAAATAGCAAAGCAAGCGAACCGAGATCTGCCCGGCATGCTGTTGCAAATATCTCGAAATCCGCTTTTCATAATCAAGGCCGTCCAGGTCGATATATCCAGCATCATATAAAGCTATCAGTTTTTTCTCGGATAGGCCGTAGTATAAGGAAATATTAGATAGCACCCGTCCTTCATGAGTATAAGTTTTCCTGTTTAGGGCGTATTCCGGTTTTTCTGGGACCAGTATTAGATACCCGTCTTGATGAATTTCACGTGACAGGCGCAGGTGAAGCTTGAACCGCTTGGCTATACCGGCGAGGGCACGCGCGGTTGAACCGCCAGTCTCCTGCCATTTCTTGTCAACAGGGAGCATGACTTAGGCACCTCCCTTCTGATCGGCTTCGATGCCAGCCAGCCGCCTGATACTGGCGATTTTCACCAGACGGCGTGCACCGATGCGGACGGTTTCAAGCTGGCCTTCGGCTATGAGTTCGTCGGTTTTCGTGGTGCCAAGGCCCAGCATCTTGGCTGCATCAAGGCGTCCGCAAAGAACGGGTTCAACCATCTTCATAATCCTTCGGTATGGTCGCGCACGGGATGGTGCGCGGCGATACGAAGGATGGGGCGTGACGGCGCGGCTGTCGGACGGAAAGGGACGGAAAAGGGCAGAAACTTAATTTCAGTCCTTGCTACCTATCGCTTGCCAAAGGGGGCGAGCGTGCTCCCTGATCGTGCTTTCCGACGCATTTTTCTCTTTTTTAGAAAGGTAGTCCGCAATCGCCCTCTCAATGTCCGCTTGCGTTTTTGGTTTAAGATCACCGGAGTATAGCGCGCGCGCCATTTCAACCATCGCTGCTTCCCAATCCGCAACTGGCAACCGACCGCCTTTTGAAATCTGTGATTGCGATGGCGTGGCTTTGTCTTCAGCTGGATAGATTGATTCCGAGCGGTTCAACTCACAGACCGGCGTTCCGCTTTCGTCATTCCATAAATCAAAGTCATTTCCGTCCCAAGAAACGGTTTGGTAGAATACTTGATTGCATCCCCTGCATTCGAGAATCGAGTAGGCGCCGCCATGCGCAGCCCAAGACTTTTCCAACCTGCAGAGAACATCGCAGTTCTGTATGCGATTGCACATCGGGCAGGTAATCATTTCAGGTTCAGGGCTAATGCCGCTCTTACTCATTTTGCACCTCCCGCCTTCCTGATCGGCACAACCTTCCCCGCCATTGCCGCGCCCGCACAATAGCGCCCCCAAGCATCCATTAGTTTCACGCGAGCGCCCGGCTGGTCCAGCGTGCCTAGATAGGTTGTGCGTCGATATGCGGCCTGCACGGCGTCAGGCGTTTTGTGTGCCAATGCAGCTTCCACGACAGCATCCGCAAAATTTCCGTTCGCTGCCCAATCTGTGAAAGCTGAGCGGAAACCATGAACGTGGAAGGGTTCGCTCATATCGCGCAACACCTTCAACAGCGTCATATCGGACATTGGCTTGCCAGCCGTGCCGGGGAAAACCTGTTCGCTCCCCCCTAGCTTGAGGGCCTTCGCCTTCGCCAGCATGGTCAAGGCGGCGTCAGAGAGGGGAACTATATGCGCCTTGCGTCGCTTCATGTGATCGGCTGGAATCGTCCACAGACGGGCTTCAAGGTCAAATTCGGCCCATGTCGCAAGCCGCACCTCTTGGCTGCGCACACCCGTGAGTATGAGCAATTCAAGCCCCATCCGCCCATAGGATGGTTTGCGCCTCAAAGCAGTGAGGAAGCTAGGCACAGAAACATAAGGCATGGCCTTGCGGTTTTCCCGCGCCTTCACTTGCCGAGGCAGGCCACGGCCTGCTTTCAGGCTTCCGTTGCCCGAGGGGGCTTCGGTGGACCGCCAGCCCTTCGCGTGGGCATAATCCAGCACCGCGCAAATCCGGTTGCGCACCTGACGCGCGGTTTCGGGTATTTCCTGCCAAATCGGCGTCAGCACCGTTATGATGTCTGATGCCATGATGCTGCCTGTCGGGACGTTGCCAAGCTTTGGGAATACATAGTTCTCCAAGCTGGCGAGCCACTGGCGCGTATAGGTCGCGCTTTTCCAGCCCGCTTCATTCTCTGCGTGGTATTGGCACGCAGCTTCGCGGAACGTGACCTTGGCGGAAGCCTCGTCTTTCTTTTCCGCCAAAATATCTCGCCGCTCAACCTTCACCGCTTTGCGAAGCCCACTGGCCTTGTCGCGAGCTTCGGCCAGAGTCAGTAACCGTGCGGAGCCAAGTCCAATGTCCTGGCGCTTGCCGTCGCGCTGGAGCCGCAAGGTCCACGATGCGCCGCCGCGCTTATCGACTTTCAGGAACATCCCTTCGCCGTCCTGATAAGTGCCCGGATTCGACAAAGCCGCCTTCACCGCAACGGCCGTCAGTTTACCCATAACGTTCCCCCACACTTTCTTCCCCGAAACTGGGGATCAGAGTGTGGGGGAAGGCCGATCCTCCCCCACACTTCCCCCACATTGCACCCCGGTTGGAGGCGGAATGCAGCGGACGCAGACGAGCCTGCGCGGGGAGATTAGACTAGTGTTTCGGGGATTTCTACGGGCATCTGCGTGCCATAGCGGGAAGGGTGGTGGTGGACAGGGGTGGATTCGAACCACCGTACGCTCTCGCGGGCAGATTTACAGTCTGCTGCCATTAACCACTCGGCCACCTGTCCACACCAGCTTGCCGGCGTCGGGTTGCCC
>JANXUP010000104.1 GCA_025356175.1 Sphingomonadaceae bacterium
CCCTCATTAGCCCTCTCTCCTATTAAGCCCGACCCTCTACCGGGCGGTTGCGCATACGAATAGACCACCGTCCGCTGCGCATTACAACCGGTTTTAATCGACTGGTTAGAACTTCTGCAAACCGTAGCCCAAGTGCCACACCTGCAGCGTTGCGCCGAAGCGGGACGCGGCGACTCATCCGTTGCCGCCGCAGCTGTTGCATTGCGGCGCGGAACCCGTCACTCTTCGCGCTATCGGCTTGGGGGGCATGATGAACGAAGCAGAGGCACGGGCATCCGCTCCGCCCACGCGCTACCGCGCCTTCATCAGCTATAGCCATGCCGATGGCCGCCTGGCCGGTTGGCTCCACCGCAAGCTTGAGACGTGGAAACTGGCGGATGGGAGCCGTCTCGCTCCGATTTTCATCGACCGCGCCGAACTGGCCGCCGGGCCGGACCTGTCCGCATCGGTGCGCGAAGCCCTGGCCGGATCGGCCGCGCTGATCGTGATCGCCAGCCCCGCCGCGCGCGCCAGCCGGTGGGTCGCGCAGGAGATCGACCTGTTCCGTCAGTTGCATCCTGATCGTCCGGTGCTCGCCGCGCTGATCGCCGGTGAACCGGACGAAGCCTTTCCTGCGGCGCTGCTCCAGCACCAGGGCACCGCAATCGAACCGCTCGCTGCCGACTTTCGCGCCGGGCGTGACGGCAAGCGGCTGGCGCTGCTCAAAATCGTGGCCGGGCTTACCCGCCAGCCGCTTGACCGGCTGGTCCAGCGCGACGCGCAAGGCCGGCAGCGCCGCGTGATGTGGATCACGGCGGGCGCGCTGCTGCTCAGCCTAGTACTCGCTGCGTTGCTGGTCGCCGCACTGCGTGCGCGCTCCGAAGCACAGCGGCAACGCGCCGAAGCCGAGGGAATGGTAGAGTTCATGCTAACCGACCTGCGCGACAAGTTGAAGGGGGTGGGCCGGCTGGACGCGATGGATGCGGTGAATGAGCGGGCGATGGCGCATTACCAGAAACAAAACGACCTGGGGCAATTGCCCGACGACATGCTCTTGAGGCGCGCGAAGGTCCTTCAGGCAATGGGTGCCGATGATACTGACCGGGCCGGCGACGATCCGGGCAAGATTTCAGTCCGGCGTCGCGCCGAAGGAGAAATTGCAGAAGCTTGGCGGGAAACAGGCGAACTTAACGCACGCTCACCGAACAATCCCGCAGTGCTCTTTGCCCATGCGCAAAGCGAATTCTACCTGGGGATGCTTGCCTTGAGCAGGAAAGACGTCCGGGGAAACCGTGATTTGCCCAATGCCCGGCTGCATTGGCAAGCCTATCGCTTGCTGGCCAGCTACCTGGTCGAACTGGAGCCGTCAAACGAGGGCTGGCTGCGCGAACTGGGTTTTGCTCAAGGTTCATTGTGTTCACTCGAGCTGCAAGATGCTTCGAACCCCCTGCAGGCGCTTGCAGCATGCCGGGCAGCAAGCCAAATCTTTGCAAGGATCCAGCAGGCACACCCCGATGCGCTGGTTCCGGCCATCGAGCTTGCGAACAGGCTGGGTTGGGAATCCGACGCTGCGCTCGCTGCGGAAATGAAGGCCGAAGCAACCGCGCTCAGGCACCGGCAACTCGAACTGACGACGCGGCTGTCCACCGGCAACCCGGATGATGCGCGCGCCATCAAGGCCGATATGCTGGCGCAGTACGGCAGCGCGCAGGCGTTCGTAAAGCTTGATCTGAGGGATGAGGCGCGAACCGCAGCCGGACGCGCCCTAGCACTGGTGTCCAGGCTGGCGAAACTCGATCCTGACAATTCGGATTGGGCCTCGCGCATGCGCAGGATCGCCGAACTGCAGACGAAACTTCACTGACGTAAGGTAACGGGAAGGGAAACGGCATGACTAAACAGAAGATCAACGGCAACCAAGACGTGATGGGGCAGGGTAACGGCCATCCGGTGCGTGGCCCCATCGTAACGACAGGGACAACCTACGTCGTCAAGCTGAAGGTCTGGATAGAGGGCGCAAAACTGAATTGGCAGTTCTCAAACCATATCGGCGGGTGCTGGAAAAAACAGGGGGGCAAGGATCACTTCGGGGCCGCCAATGACTACCGCATCATGTTCAGGTTGGTTGGTTCACCTGGATGGTCGTTCGATATCGATGTGAACGGCCCTTTTACAATCATCAATGACAAATATGCGGGCTTCTACCATGTTGACTCGGCCAGTCCTGACGAATTCACCCTTTCAGTGACCGAAAGTACCTATACGGACTACGCGGACCTGCATCATTCCTTCAACCTTTGGCTAATGAAGTCTGGGGCCACCGCCCCGATCAAACTTGATCCGGATGTCGACAATCCGCTGCGGCGGAAGCGTAAGCTCCGCGCCGATGCAGGCCGGGAACAGAAGTAGTGCAAATCTCCTTGCCCGCTCTTTCCGCGCTGGCCCGTGCCGGCGCGGTGGGACGGGCGTGGGAGTTGTTTGCGGGTGCAGGGTTTGACCGACGCACCGACGATCCTGCCGCGCTGGCCGTCAAGGGGCGGCTGCTCAAGGGGCGGGCGCGACTTGAGGGGGTGGGAGCGCGCGCCTTATTGATGGCCGAAGCAGCAGCGGCCTACGCTGCAGCCAACGCGCTCTCACCCGCGCCCTATCTGGCGATAAATGCCGCGACATTGCGCCTGCTGGCAGGGGATGCGCAAGCCGCGCGGGCCGAGGCGGCGGCGCTGCTCGCCCAGCTCGATGGGCCCGCGCTCGACACCCCCTACTTTCTCGCTGCAACCCGTGCCGAGGCGCTCCTCCTGCTTGGTGATCGGGCCGGGGCTACAGCCGCACTGGCCGAGGCCGCGCAGATCGATCCCGATGGCTGGGGCGATCGCGCGGCGACGGTTGCGCAACTGCGTGAAATTGCCGCAGCGCAGGGGTCGGATTCCGGTTGGATCGACACCTTTGCCCCGCCTGCCAGCCTGCATTTTGCCGGACACATGGGGATCGCAGGCGGCGGCGCTTCGGAAGCGCAGCTCAAGACGCTGCTTGAGCAGCATCTCGGTGCGCACCCGGTCGGCTTCGCCTGGGGTGCGCTGGCTGCAGGTGCGGATATTATCATCGCCGAGGCGCTGATGGCCGCAGGCGCGGCGCTCAACGTGGTGCTGCCCTGCCCGCCCGCGCAATTCGAAGCGCAATCGGTCGCTCCGGCTGGACCAGCGTGGGCTGCGCGCTTTCACGCGCTGATCGGGAACGCTGTTTCGGTGCGGATTGCCGCAGAAAGCGCGACCTCGGTCCACGATCCGCTCGCCACCGCGCATGCCGGCAACCTCGCAATTGGCGGCGCACTCAGCAATGCCGCGCAGCTGGCCAGCGGCGCAGCGCAGCTGATTGTATTCGACGATGCGGGCGGCGGGGCCAACACCGCGCGGCAGGCAGCGCGCTGGCGCGGCGAGAGCGGCGCGCAATACGATCTGACCGTGCCGCGCGATGCCGCAGTCGAGGCCATCTTCCCGCCCGAGACGCCCGATCCCGTACGCCAGATGGCCGTGCACCTGTGCGTGCTCCACGATGACCTTGCCGGCGGTGCCGCGTTGAACGGCGAGCAGGTTGGTGCCATCGCGTCATCGGTGGCTGCGGCGCTGTCCGGCTTGCCGCGTGGGGCGATCCGGTCCGCGCCAGGCGGATGGGAACTAGCCGTAACCGACCTTCCCGCAGCGCTCGCCGCAGCCCGCCGTCTGGACGGGCTGGGCAGCCTTGCGGTGGGCGCGCATCTTGCCATCGGTCCGCTGATCGATGATCCGGCGAGCGGTGCGCTGGTGCCCTTCGGCCCTGCCCCCGCGCTGGCCCGCCGTCTTGCCGCCCTGGCGCAGACCGGCACTACGCTCGCCAGTGATGACCTAACGGTCACGCTCTGCGCGCGCGGTGTGAGCGCTTGCCGCAGCGAGCTGTATTATCCGTGGGAAGACGAGCTGGGCGGCCCGGTCCACTTGCTGACTGGCTGAATCATAAGTCAGAACATCTGAATTGCGCCCGGTCGTCCTGAGGAGCGGCTTTGCCGCGTCTCAAAGGACCATATGCTGCGCCCGACCCTTCGAGACGGCTTCGCCTCCTCAGGGCGAAAGGAACCTGGCGGGATAACCTTGCCACCACTGCTGCAAACCAGTTCCGTCAGTAAATCAGCTCTTCCAGGCGGTGCGGGGCGATCACTGCCAGCCCGCCATCGACGCGGCTGACGATCCCGCGCTTCTCCAGGCCGGATACAGTTCGCGACACGGTCTCGCGGGTCGATTGAACGATCACCGCCAGTTCCGACCAGACCGGCAGCGGGCGGATTACCCCGTCCTCCACCGCGCGCGACTGGCGCAGCAGTTCCGCCGCGATGCGCCCGGTGGCGGATAGCAGCGCGGTCTCCAGCATGCGCTGGCGCATCGCCGCGATCCGCGCCGACAAGTGCCGCGCCATGGCCAGCGCCACACTCGGATAGCTTTCCATCAGGCGGACCAGTGCGGACGGGGCAAACAGCAGCGCCGCCCCGTCGGACAGGGCTTCAACGCGGGTTTCGCCTTGGGTGCCTGACCCGACGACTTCACCAAAGAATTCGCCCTGGTGCAGCGCATGGAGTACCAGAACTGCGCCGTCGCGGCCATAGGCCAGTTCCGCCGCCCGGCCGAGCGTTAGCAGACCCGCCGCGCCGTGATCCTCGCTCTCGCCGCGCGGCCACAGGACCGCACCGCGCGGGTGCGCGCCATCGCGGCCCAGCGCGGCGATCGTGCCGGCCAGCGCGGTGCCGCAGCCGAACGCCTGCTGCACCGCTGCATGACTGGTCGCCCCCGCGCTCATCACGCTAATCCATCATCGCCAGCAGATCCTTGAGCGAGGTCGAGGCGAAGCCGACCGCGCTGTCCGAAATGCCATAGGGGATCAGCAGAGCGTCCCCCACCTTCATCGCCCCACAGGTGTAGATCACGTTGGGCACATAGCCCGAGCGGTCGGCGTCCTCGGCGGTGAGCAGCGGCTCGCGGCTGCGGGCGAGGACCTTGGACGGATCTTTCAAATCGAGCAGCGCCGCGCCCAGTGCGTACTTGCGCATCGCGCCGACCCCGTGGGTGAGCACCAGCCAGCCGGCCTCGGTCTTGATCGGGCTGCCACAGTTGCCGATCTGGATGAACTCCCACGGGAACTTCGGGCCCATCAGGAACACGCCTTCATCATCCCAGCACTCGAGGCTGTCCGAGCGCAGCAGGAACAGGTTTTTTCCGTCCTGCCGCCCGATCATCACATAGCGCCCGTCGATCTTCTCGGGGAACAGCGCCATGCCCTTGTTGCGCCCCGCCGCGCCCTGGATCGGTTCGAGCTGGAAGCTGCGGAAATCGCGCGTGCGGAGCAGTTCAGAACGGATCGAGCTGCCCGAATAGGCGGTGTAAGTGCCGATCCATTCGGGGCTGCCATCGACGTGATCGTATTGCACCAGACGCAAGTCCTCCAGGCCCCCGCGCTGTTGTTCGGTAATGGGGAAGATCACGGTGTTCGACAGGTTGCTCTCGGCATGGCGGTGGACCGTGACCGCAGCGTCAGCGTCGGTCAGCGAAGCATCGTCGATCACTGCCGCAGTGGCAAAATGATCCTGCGGCCACAGCTGGAAAGTGCCGTCCTTGTGCGCAATCCCTTCCCTGAATGCGATCGACGAGATGTGCCCCTCGCCCACCGCACGCAGCGACATGACGAAGCGCACGGCCCCTTTCGACATGCCCGACTGGTCGGGATGCGGGACGATCGACGGGTTCATCAGCGCGGCGGCGGCATAAGTATATTCGTGGCAGAAATAGGCCCCGATCAACTGCTTGCGCGCATTGGAGTAGGTGGAATCGTCAAACCCGAGGTTGGCCTTCACCTCGTCATAGCGCTCGGTGAACAACAGCTCGGTCTGCCAATGGCGCTGGGCGAAGTCCTTGAGCACCTTGTCGTGCTCAATTCCGACGACATCCTCGCTTAGCGCGGCGACGTCATGCACCAGCGCCAATGCCCGGTCGCTGGGCGCTGAAACCGACTGCCAGCCCAGGTGAAACGGCCGAAGGACTACGCGCGACGGATCAGCGTGAAGCCTGAGATCATGGATGCGCAACCGCGCTACCGGTCGATCCGTCAAATCCAGCAAACTCTTTCCCCAGTTGGCTTCGGCCTGATTCCGCACCGTTGCCAAAGCCAAGGCGCTTCATCGTGACGTGCGACAACTGCAGCGCGAGAATCGATTCGGCCCCGCAATTTTCATTGGCACCGCGCGGGGTTACCCCGTCACGGCAGCGACCGGTAGCCAAATCTGCAACCATCGCGCCGCGATCGTTCGCGCCCATGAACCACGCATAGGCCGCGCGCGCATGGTCAAGCCACCGCGCCGATGGCTCTGCCGCATGGGCCGCCGCACAAGCTTCGATCGCGGCTTGCGCTTCAAGCGGCTGCTGGTCGAACGGACGCTGGTCATACGCAAGGCCAAAGCCTTCCGAACCGACCGGGCGGAACAGCCCGCCCGCCGAGGTCTGCCGCGCGGCGATCCAGTCGAGCGTCGCCAGGCCTTCGCGCAGCCAGTCAGCGCGGCCGAGCACATGGCCAGCCGCGATCAGCGCCTGCGGCAGACGCGGGTTGTCATAGCCGAGCACGGCTTCGAACCAGCCCCAGTCAAGCCGACGCGCGGCGAGCAGCAAACGGTGAAGCAAGTCCCCGCCGCGCTGGAGCAACGCCTCGGCATTGGCGTGCGGATGCCCGCCGTTCTGCAGCACCAGCGCCGCGCCCAGCATCCCGAAGGCCAGCGTGCGCGGGCTTTCGGTGGTATCCAGCGTGTGCAGTGTTTCGTCGAACCAGTGCAAGGCCCAGCCCTGCAGGTCGGCAAAGGGCGAATGGGCAAAGGTATCGCCCAGCGCCCACAGCGCGCGGCCATTGGAATCGTCCGAGCCCTTTTCCTCAAGCCACCTGCGCTCAAAGCTCATGAAATTGCGGAAGTGGCCGCGATCCTGGTTCCAGGCGTGCTGGATGAAGCTGGCAAACGTGCTGCTCCACCCCAGCCGCTCGGACCGGTCCATGCCTTCGACATGGTTCATCAGCATCAGCGCACGGGCGTTATCGTCCAGGCAATAGCCGTGGCGGCGGTCGGGCACCGTCAGGATCGCGTGCTGCAGCATCCCGGTTCCGTCGCACATGCTCAGGAACCCGCTGAGCCCCGGCGTTGCAGTCAGCACCAGCTCGGGTTGCGGACGGACCACTGCACGGCGCAGCATCGCCGCAGTCGCGCGGGCAAATTCGGGCCAGATGGTCGCGCGGCCAGCGGCATAGGCGCGCGCTTTGGTCGCCGCCATCCGGTCAGGATCGCCCAGCAGGCCCAGCACCGCAGCGGCGATCGCCTCGCTCGAACCGGGTTCGACCAGCACGCCAACGTCGCCCGCCAGCAGCTCGCGGGCGTGGACATAAGGCGTGGACACCACCGCCTTGCCCAAGGCGACGGCATAGCTCAGCGTACCCGAAGTCGCCTGCTGCAGCCCCGGATAGGGCGTCAGGTAAATGTCGCAGGCCTCAAGCTGATCGAGCAGTTCGGCGGTATCGAGGAAGCGGTTGTCCCAAACGATATGGTCCGCCACCCCCAGCGCCTCGGCTTGCGCCATCAGCCCGTCGCGGTACCGCTCGCCCTCGCGCGCCAACAGGTTCGGGTGGGTCGCACCGACGATGCGGTAAACCGTGTCAGGATAGGCCGCGACGATCACCGGCAGCGCCGCAATCACCTGCTCCAGCCCCTTGCCCGGGCCGAGCAGCCCGAAGGTCATCAGCACCCGCCGCCCGGCCAGGCCCAGCCGCGCCTTGAATTCCGCCTCACGCCCGAACGGGCGGTCCGGCGCGCCGTGCGGGATCACCTCGATCAATGCGGGCGGCGCCTTGTAGCGCTGCACCAGCAGATCGCGGCCGTGCTGCGACATCACCATCACCCGGCTCGCCCGGCTCAGCAGATGCTCGGCAATCCGCCGCTGATTGGCCGAAGGATCGCCCAGCACGGTGTGAAAGGTAACCACCAGCGGCGCGGCGACCGCATCCACCAGTTCAAGCACCATCTCGCCATCGGTCCCGCCGAATATGCCGAATTCGTGCTGCAGCCAGACCGCGTCGGTCCCGCTTTCATTGATCGCCCGCGCCGCGCCAAGATAGTCTTCGCGGCTCTCAGGATCGATCACCGTCACGCCCGCAGGATAGTCGCCCGCGCGATCCGGCGTATCGAGCGCATAGACGCTGGCCACTACATCCGCTTCATGCGCGCCCAGCTGGCTCACCACGTCGCAGGTAAAGGTCGCGATCCCGCACTTGCGCGGAACATAGGTCCCGATCAGCGCCACCCGCAGCGCCGCCCGGCCCTGCTGCGCCGGCCACACGCGGGCCGAAAAGAGCGGAATGACGGAAGCCGGAGCTTCCTTCACGGGTTCAAAAGTCAGATTGGATTCCTGGAACATCGGTCACCCCGAAAGCGCGGTACTGCTCCTCCAATGCAGAGAGTGACACATCGTTCCGCAGTTGCACACAGGATTCGGTAAAACGAGCGATTTCAGCGGTAAACGAGCGGGTAAGGCGTGCTGCAATGCAGCATTTGTGGGTGGGAGGGGGCGCAGGGGGTGCGACTCGGCAGAATTCCGGGGCGCGCGGAGAAGGGGCCCAGCGCAGCGGAGCAATCCCACCTGGAGACTCCCCCGCTGGGGGAGGTGGCTCGCGCAGCGAGACGGAGCGGGGCGGCGCAAAGAAAGCCGCGCCAGCGGCTGCGCTCCATTGCGCGCTTCGTTGTCCGCCCCCTGCGCCGCTGACGCTGTTCCTTCCGCGCCTGCATCAGGCTGACTTCCGGGTAGGCACCGAGCGGCATCTTCTTTTCCTTGCCCCCAAACCGGTACTTGAGGTTCCACAGCTTCGAGCCGTTCGGTTTCACCAGAAGGTAGAGGCCTTTCGCATCGGCCTTCTTGTACGGCTTTGATTCGGGCTTGAAGCTGCGGATTTCCTGAGGGTTCATGGCCATCTGGGGGCTCCCATCATGCAACGGGGGCCTTGTTGGCTGAACTGTGCCCCCAGCGAGGCCCCCAGTCGATGCGAAACATAGCGGAACAAAGTGGAACTCCAATCCTAACGGCTGGAGCAAAAATGGCAGTTTCCTGCCGGTTTTGCAACCGTATGCTATGTCACGATGAGAACAAATGGTGCCCAGAAGAGGCGATCGGCAGGTATAGTAACGGTTTGAAATGAAAAGACATTCTTCGAATTCATCGAACTTGTGGCCGCCAGAAGTGGCCGAGTTCTTCTTCGCTCGCCTGGTGGCGGAGCCGACTTATCCACAATTGGATCAGGCGGGATACAAGCAAATCCAGTGACGTTTTGCCCCATACCACAAATGGAATTGGGGCAATACCCACAGTGGCGCATCTTGCTGGTAGCGCGCTTCCAATTCCGCGATATTGGTTTTGGAAAGTTGCTTAAAAGGTTCCATGATTTGCGCCATGCGCCTCTGGATTCTCTCCGACCTGCACATCGAACAGAGCCTGTGGGATCTGCCCGACCCCGCGCCGGAATACGACGTGCTGGTTGCGCCGGGTGACATCCACGACCCCTTGAGCGAGGGCGTGCGCTGGCTGGCGGAACGCGCCAAGGGGCGACCGGTCATCTACGTCCCTGGAAATCACGAATGGTATGCCCACCGGCTGCGATTCACGGTCGAAGAGGAAGCCCCGCGCGGCCAGGAGCTTGCTGACGCCCTTGGCGTCCACTTGCTGCAGGAAGCAGTCGCGGTGATCGATGGCGTCCGGTTTCTCGGCACATCGCTGTGGACGGACTATGCGCTATTCGGACATCCAGCCGCCGCGATGCATTATGCCCGCAACGGGATGAACGACCATCGCCTGATCTACCCCGATGGCGAAGGTGAACCATTGAGCCCCGAGTTGGCGCTGACATGGCATGAGTCTTCGCTGGCGTGGCTTGAGGAAAGCCTGCGGGAGCCGTTCGATGGGAGGACTGTGGTGGTTACGCATCACTTGCCGCATCCGCGTTCGATCCATCCCCGGTTTGCCGACGATGCCCTGACGCCGGCTTTCTGTAGCGACCTTTCGGAACAGGTCGAGAGTTCGGGCGCAGTGCTTTGGGTGCATGGCCATACCCACGAGAGTTGCGACTATCTGGCGGGTGAAACGCGGGTGGTGTGTAATCCGAAGGGTTACGGGCCAATCCGGCATGGTGGCCGGTACGAGAACACGAATTTCAATCCTGGTCTGGTGGTAGAAATCTGAACTGTTCCGGGCTGCTCTCGCGAGCGACCCGCTCTATCCGCTAGCGCGAAACAGGCCTGTAGTCCCGGCCCATCCGGGTGACGATCGGGAGCAGACGAAGTTGAGCGGGAATGGTTTGTTGACGCACTCTGTCCCGCGCTGCGCGCTCCTGAGGGTGCGGTGTTTTTGGTCCTGACCCGCTGGCACTCTTGCCTCTCTCATTGCCCGACGCCCGCTGGCGCACTTGCGCGCGCGCAGGGCACCCGGCGGCTTCGCGTTGTGCAAGGGTGCCGTTGCCTTCTGGATCGCCGGGCGATCCGGGCGGGAACCCATCTATTTCAGCATAACCGCCGAGCCAATGCGGCATTTAAACCGGCAAAGTGAACCTCGATATTGCAATCAAACATCCCAATTCCGGGCTATACAACCGTCATAGTAACCGGCATAAAAAGCGGCATGGATATCTTCTCGATGGAACCGATGCTGCCCGAGGAGGCGGCGCACGGCCTGGAGGACGGCGCGGTAGCGCTGATCGCCGAGGCGAATCGCCTTGCAGGCCGCGTCCATCCCGTAATGCAGCAATCAATCGGCGAACTCGTTCGCTCGATGAACTGCTACTACTCGAACCTCATCGAGGGGCATAATACACATCCGCGCGACATTGCGCGCGCGCTCGCCAATGACTTCTCGAACGAGCCCGAGAAGCGCGACCTCCAGCAGGAGGCACTGGCGCACATCCACGTCCAGCGGCTGATCGACGAAGGCAGCGACCCGCCAGTCTGGCCGGCAACCGCCGAGTATGCTTGCTGGCTTCATCGCGAATTCTGCGAGCGCTTGCCGGAGGAAATGCGGTGGGTGGAGAACCCCGACACCGGTGAGCGGATTGCCATCGTGCCCGGTGAACTGCGGCAGCGCGATGTCATCGTCGGCAAGCACGTGCCCCCGGAGCACAGTGACTTGCCTGCGTTTCTGGCAAGGTTCGAGCAGGCCTACGGTTCGCCGCCACTATCGAAATTGAGGCAGATCCAGGCGGTAGGGGCTGCGCATCAACGCTTTTTGTGGATTCACCCGTTCCTGGACGGAAATGGACGTGTCGCGCGGCTCATGTCCCATGCGCTTCTCAAGCGCCTTGGCATCGGAACGAGCCTGTGGTCGGTCGCCAGAGGGCTCGCCCGCGAGCAAGCGCAGTACAAGGCCCTACTCATGGCCGCCGACGGCCCGCGCGAAGGCGACCGCGACGGACGCGGCAATCTCACCCAGCGCGGCCTCATGGCGTTCAGCCAGTTCTTCATCGACCGTGCGATCGACCAGGTGCGCTTCATGCACGCGCTGCTTGAGCCTGAGGAAATGCTCCGGCGCATGGAAATCTACGTGAAGGAGGAAGTCCGGGCGAAGCGGCTGCCCAAGGGAAGCTTCATGGTTCTGCGCGAAGCGGCGCTGGCCGGAGAGGTTGAACGGGGCAAGGTTCCCATGCTCACCGGCTATGAGGAGCGCGCCGCCCGCATGGTGACGTCCGCGCTTGTCGAGAAAGGGTTACTCACAGCCGCCAATCATCGCGCCGCCTTACGCCTTGCGTTCCCCCCGGACGTCGCGGAACGCTGGTTTCCGCGATTGTATCCGGCCAGTCTGTGAGATGGTGCGAAGTTGCAGCAACGTCCACAGGATCCGCCATGCTCGAATTTTTTGCGCAGGAGATCGAAGAAGTCCGGCCGTCACGAAATCGGATTGCTGGAAATCGGTTAGCCTGGCACTGAAAAGTCTATGGTAAAGGCCGTCCTCACCACCAAAGTATCGCCGGTCTATGACGACCTGCCTGAGAACCGCTATCATTTTCCGAAAACGTATCTCCAGCAGGTGAGCAAGGCGGTTGGCGACTGGATCGTCTATTATGAACCACGCCGCTCCACCGGGGAACTTTCCAGTAGCGGTGGCCGCCAAGTCTATTTTGCGACTGCGCGCGTGGAGAAAATTTACCCTGACCAAGCTCGATCAGACCACTTCTACGCGGAGATCTCCAACTTCCTGCAATTTGTGCGGCCGGTCCCATTCAAAGAAGGCAGCCACTACTACGAATCTATACTCGAAAAGGACGATGGATCGACCAACAAAGGTGCATTCGGACGGGCAGTCAGGAATGTGTCGGATCATGAATATGACATGATTTGGCGCGCCGGCTTTGGGCATGTGATCGGCCTGGAAGAACGAACGCGCATGGCTCCCGACGTTTCGGAAGAACCTATGCGACCACTTCCACTTGTGGCGGAGGAAGCCCACAGCCAATGACAGCAGGACCGCGCCGCCCAGCGCGAGAATGAATTCCGTCGAACCAAGCACGGGCGCCCAGGCCAGCGTCAGCGCGCAATAGACGAGGGAAGCGTTGAGCGTGTGTCCACTGGGAAAGCTGGGCCCACCAGCGTGCGCGAGATGCGGGACGATAGTCGGGCGCTTGCGATGGAAACTATGCTTGAAAATGCCATCGACGATCCACCCGCTGCCGAGGGTCAGGACCAGCCAAAGTGCTGTGCGTCCGAAACCGATCCAGTAGAGCGCCCAAGCAAGCGGAATCGCAATTGCATAGCGCAACACTGGTCCGCCGAGTTGGGTAAGTAATCGCATGACTGGCGCGGCGACCAGGCCGCCGCGTGGTTTAGAAGATGGAACCGCGAAGAACCAACCCGCAATGGCGGTTGCGTAACACGCGTGTGTAACAATCGCCCGCCGACTTTCTTCCGTCATTTCCGACGCTCACGCCACCTTCGTCATCATCTTTGTGTAACACCGGCGTGTAGCGAACACGCTCAGGGGCCCGTTCTTGCGACGATTTCCCTGAGTTTTCAGTGCTTTGAGAAGCGATGGTGCCCAGAAGAGGAGCGAGCAGGGTCGAGTGGTTCGAGTCCTCCTCAATCGCGGAGATAAATCCCGCGTTTTCAATGGGTGTCAGTTCGAGTCCCAGAAGAGGCATCGAACCTTCCTCGTGATGTGTATCATTTGTGGTGCACCCGACAGGATTCGCCCTTGGGTCGGATGGAATGGATCGGGCGGTATTGCGTTGACCGTTGAGTCGATCCTTGCCCGACGCCTTGTCACTGGCGTTAGAGCGTAACGGGAGGATTGGCGGCACGGTGCGGGGTGATGTTTCGTTATCATCACCGTGGTCGAGACCTTGGTTGATACCGTGCGATACATCACAAGACGCTTGGGTC
>JANXUP010000116.1 GCA_025356175.1 Sphingomonadaceae bacterium
TGCATGATCGAGGAAGGGCACGCCGCTTCGGAGCGGGTCGCCCACACGCTTGGCTTCGTGGAATACACCCGCCACCAGCAACCTGGCGAACGGCCGCTGGTGCTTTACGAGCGGGTGTGACTACCAGCCGGAGCCGCCCGAAACCCACAAGATGCGGTTCATGTAAAACCATTTTATTGGCTTGCCGTGGGCATCCAGCGCTGGCGTGAAGCGCGCGCGGCGCATCAGCAACTGGCAAGAAAGATCGGCGAACTCATCGGGATTGGTGCGGTAGAGAATGCGACACCCGTAGGGGAGGCCATCCGTACCAACATCCAGCCTGAACTGAACCAGACCGCTGTGACCGCCGAACAGGGCGCTAGTCGGATAGTCGCTCGGTTGCGCCCAGTTCCTTGGGTTTCCCGTGGGCGTGGGGCCACGCGTCAAGCTGGCTTCGAGTGCTGGGTCGAAGCCCCAGTATTTGAGCAGGTCGCTGGTACATGCGCGCAACGCAGCAAGCGGTTCCGCCATGCTGCCTGTACGCAGCGCATAGGTTTGCTTGCCATCCTTGGTGAAGCTGATCGACGTAACTGCTGATTCGGCGGCGGGCGTGATCTCCGGGGCATTCTGAGGCTCTTTCCCACCGCTCCAGCCATCGATTCGCAAACCTTCGATCTTGATGACTGCCAGTCTCTCTCCGCCGCTCATCGTCATGGCAATGCCATCACGCTTCATGGGCGGCGCCGATCCAAAGCCTACCTCCATCGGAATTTGGCCACTGGCTGCCAGCGGCTTGCCGTAGAGTTCAACCCCGAAGTAGTCGCTAGGCCTCTCGCGCGAGATCAGAAGAACGATTTTGTCGTGATCCTGTCCGAATGTGGCGAGCAGTTTGCAGGAATCTTCGTCGTACCGCATTTCCCACTTGGAGGTTTTGGGGAGCGAAATGGGAGGCTCGTTCTTAGCGAGCGCAACGCTTGGTTGCGCCAGCGCAGAAACAATAAGCGCAAGCAATGCGTACATTGGTTTTTGCATTTCGGGATCCCAACAGTTCAACACCAATGCTAAATCCCTGCCGCACAAAAGAAAAGGCCCCGCCGAAGCAGGGCCTTTCCGTTTTGCGTTAGCGCAACGATCAGAGCTTCGAAGTCAGCTCGGGCACCACGTTGAACAGGTCACCCACCAGGCCGATATCAGCAACCTGGAAGATCGGGGCGTCCTCGTCCTTGTTGATGGCGATGATGGTCTTGCTGTCCTTCATCCCCGCAAGGTGCTGGATCGCGCCCGAAATGCCCACCGCGATGTAGACTGCCGGGGCGACGATCTTGCCGGTCTGGCCGACCTGGTAATCGTTGGGGACATAGCCCGCATCGACCGCCGCGCGGCTGGCGCCGACTGCTGCCCCAAGCTTGTCGGCGAGTGGGAAGATCACGCTCTTGAAGGTTTCGGCATCCTTCAACGCGCGGCCGCCCGAGACGATGATCTTGGCGCTGGTCAATTCAGGGCGTTCGCTCTTGGCGATTTCCGAGCCCATGAAGGTGCTGATCCCCGCGCTGGCGGGGCCCGAGACAGCCTCTACAGTGCCCGACCCGCCGGTGGGGGCGGCCTTGGCAAAGGCAGTGCCGCGTACGGTGATCACCAGCTTGGCATCGCTCGATTCGACCGTGGCGATGGCGTTGCCGGCATAGATCGGACGAGTGAAGGTCTTGGGCCCCTCAACCGAGAGGATGTCCGAAATCTGCATCACATCGAGCAACGCGGCGACGCGCGGCGCAATGTTCTTGCCGGTGGTGGTGGCGGGCGCGAGGAACGCATCGTGATGCCCCATCAGATCTGCCACCAGCGGCGCGACGTTTTCAGCCAGGGCATTGGCATAGGCTGCGTCGTCGGCGAGGTGGACCTTGCCCACGCCGGCGATCTTGGCGGCTTCATCGGCCACGGCCTTGCAGCCCGATCCGGCGACCAGCAGGTGGACTTCTCCCAGCTGCGAAGCGGCGGTGACCACGGCGAGGGTAGCGTCCTTGACCGAGGCGTTGTCGTGTTCGACCCAAACGAGCGTCTTGACCATTAGGCTACTCCCATTTCCTTGAGCTTGGCGACAAGCGCGTCGACGTCAGCCACCTTGATGCCGGCACTGCGCATCGGCGGTTCGCTGACCTTGAGGGTCTTAAGCCGCGGCGCGACATCAACCCTGTAATCGTCCGGAGCCTTGACCGCGAGCGGCTTGGACTTGGCCTTCATGATATTGGGCAGCGAGGCATAGCGCGGCTCATTCAGCCGCAGATCGGTGGTGACCACTGCGGGCAAAGCGAGCTTCACGGTCTCAAGCCCGCCGTCGACTTCGCGTTTCACTATGACCGAATCGCCTTCGACCGAAATTTCGTTGGCGAAGGTCCCCTGCGGGCGGCCCATCAAGGCCGCGACCATCTGGCCGACCTGGTTCGAATCGTCGTCGATCGCCTGCTTGCCGGTGATGATCAGGCTGACGCCTTCTTCCTCGGCCACGCCCTTGACGATCTTGGCGACCGCGAGCGGTTCGACCTCCACGCCGTCATCGACCTGAACCAGCACCGCCCGGTCCGCGCCCATCGCGAGCGCCGTACGCAGCGTTTCCTGCGCCTTGGCCGGGCCGACCGACAGCACCACAACCTCGGTCACCACGCCCTTTTCGCGCAGCCGCAGCGCTTCTTCGACCGCGATTTCGTCGAACGGGTTCATGCTCATTTTGACATTGGCGAGATCGACCCCGGAGCCGTCGGATTTGACCCGCGGCTTCACGTTATAGTCGATCACGCGCTTCACGCAGACCAGGGCTTTCATCGATTCCAGCCTTTCAACAATGAGTGCGCCGCAGCGCGTAGTTTACGTT
>JANXUP010000120.1 GCA_025356175.1 Sphingomonadaceae bacterium
GGCATGAGCGGGGTCGGCTGAGTCACGGGAAATCTCCGTCCAAAATAGATAGGGCCGCCCCATGCGGAGCGGCCGTTCGCGCAGGTATCTAGGCGCAAAGCCGCGGCGGGGCAAGGGTACAAACCCATTCTTAAAACCTGCAGGCTAGAGGCATATGCTGGTTTTGGACCATTGCGGCGGGGAACAGGCAAATGATTGGGCGGATGTGGGCAATGATCTTGACGCTGCTGCTGCTTGGCGGCTGCGGACGGGGGAGCGAAGATTTCACCGTGCGGATCGCGCGCCCGGCTGATCGGGTGATGCAGGTGCTGGGCCATGCCGAGCTCGACCGCCTTATCGCAGGGCGCTTTCCCGGCCTGAAGATCGAACGCACCCAACCTGCCAGCAATGAAGTGCTTTACACCGTGCCCGGCGACGGCCGCTTTCCGGCGGCGATCCACTTGGCCTTCGAGGCGGTGAACGGCGGCAAGGAAACCGTAGTTCACGCCGCAGTCGACGTGCCTCCGGTTAAAGTCGATTTTGACGGCAAGACCAAGGTGATCAGCGAAACCAAAGTTGAACGCGCGCTCAAGGACCTGATTGAAAGCGTCCGAACCAAACTTGAAGCGGGCGGCGACACTGCGGGGCCGGAGAAAGACCTTTCGCAGCTCCTGTCCGAACTCGCCATCGTAACCGATTCCAAGCAATTGAAGCTGGCCCAAAACATGCAGCGCAATCCCGGCTGGTACATGGGCGGTCTCGATTCAAACTATGATGGTGAGAATAAAGAAGATCGCGACCGGACCGAAGGGCCAGCACCGGCCTATGGCAACCCAGCAATCGGCGAAGACCCGAACGCCGCCGCGCGTCAGCAGCAATACAAGGACAAGGAACGCGCCGAAGATGCCTCAGCGCCGATGGACGAAGCGCGCGGCGAGGATACCCGCGGCGACGGCACCTCGGGCAGGTAATAGGTCGGCTGACCATGCGCAATCTGGTGGTGCCCTTGCTGCTCCTGCTTTTGGCGGCTTGCGGTTGGGGACAATCGCACAGCCTGGCCTCCTATGAAATGAGCGGCTCCGTGGACCAGGTCGCCGCCGAGATTGCTGCGCTGGCCAGTTCGCATTCGTCGCTCAGCCGGATCGACGCGCGCCGACCTGCGCTACGCGCGCAAAGCGAGATCCGCGATGGCAGGGGCAAGGTGACAGTCGCCGTCCCTGGCGGGGTCGGCCAACGCGACGTGGTGCTGAATTTCAAACTGTCGCCCGAGGGCGAAGGCAAGCGGACCATGGCCGTGCTGACCATGGATGCGCCCGATCTGGGCGAGCTCGATCTTGGCACTGATCGGTTTGCGGGCCGCAAGAGCCTCGGCCGCGAATTCGGCGAGGCGCTCGGCGCGCTGGCTGACAAGGTCAACTGCCCCGGATATCCGAATCAACCGCGGCAAAAGTTCGAACGGCTGTTCGACCTGGCAGCCGTGCTTGATGACCCGGCCTTGCTCGCACGGGTCAAAGCACGCGGGCAGCAGGAAGGGGTGGTTGATTTCCTGTTCGACCATCCGCCAGGGCCCCGCGATCAGGGCGACTGAAAGTCAACTTACCGCCAGCACGATCTTGCCAATGTGGCTACCTGCTTCCATGCGCGCATGGGCTGCGGCGGCTTCGCTCAGCGGGAACGTCTGGTCCATCACCGGGCGAATAATGCCACCGGTCACCAGCGGCCAGGCCAGGTTGCGGATCTCTTGCGCAAGCAGCGCCTTGAACGTGTTCGAGCGCGGGCGCAGCGTCGAACCTGTCAGGGCCAGGCGGCGGCGCATCACCTCGGCCATGTTGATCGTCGCCTGCAAGCCGCCCTGCACTGCGATGGTGACATGACGGCCATCGTCGGCCAGGCACTTGAGATTGCGCATGACATAGTCGCCCGCAACCATGTCGAGTACGATCTGTACGCCCTGGCCGCCGGTGATCCGCGCGACCTCCTCGACGAAATCGGTACCCTTGTAGTCGATCGCATGATCGGCGCCGATTTTCAGCGCTGCGGTGCACTTGTCCGGGCCGCCGCAAGTGACGATCACAGTCAGCCCGAACGCCTTGCCCAGCATGATCGCCATCGTGCCTATGCCGCTGGTCCCGCCGTGGACCAGCAGCGTCTCGCCCTCTTTGGCCCAGCCGCGCTCGAACACGTTGTGCCACACCGTGAACAGCGTCTCGGGCAGCGCGGCGGCCTGGTCGAGTGGCAGATCCTTCGGCACCAGCAGGCAATGATCGGCATAGGCGATGCAATAATCGGCATAACCCCCCCCTGACACCAGCGCGCAGACGTTTTGTCCGAGCAGGGCCGGATCCGCCCCTTCGCCGAGCAGCTCAACTTCGCCCGCAATCTCGAGCCCGGGGATCGGCGAAGCGCCTGGAGGAGGCGGATAAAACCCCTGGCGCTGGATCACATCGGGGCGGTTGACCCCAGCGAAAGCGACCTTGATCAGCACCTCTCCCGCACCGGGCTGCGGCACGGGTGCATCGGCAAGCCGCAGGACTTCGGGTCCACCGGGAGCTTCGAAACCGGAGAATTTCATAGTTTCTGGAATGATTTCAGACATTTACGAAACCCTGTTGCATGGAGGCCACTGCCCCATAGCCCTAGCTCGCTGGCGAGTTGACAGCAAGGCCGCGCCGTCCGATTCTGCTCCGCAATGGACGATGACCTGCCTCGGCCCAAAGGCGATGCTGCCGCCGCGCTGGCGAAGGAAAGTCTTGACCCCTATTCACTGGCCGAACTCGAAGATCGGATCGACCAACTCGAGGCCGAGATTGCCCGGATCAAGGCGCACCGCGACAAGGCGGCCGCGCACCGCGCCGTCGCCGACGCCCTTTTCGGCAAATCGACCTGATGGTCCGGCACGAGTCTTTTTGCGGTCGACCTTTTCGCCGTCGCAGGGCGTTCCCATATAGGTCTGGCCATACAGGTTTGGCTAACCACGCTGCTTCATATTCTCCGGACATGCCAAATTCACCGTTCGGCCCCGTACACTGATCAAAACGCCTACCTCACAACCGAGAGACCACTGATGCCCAGTTTCGCCCAGAGCCTTGAGAAGACGCTGCACGCCGCGCTCGCCAACGCGTCGGAGCGTAGCCACGAATATGCGACGCTGGAGCACTTGCTGCTGGCGCTGATCGACGATGCCGATGCGATGCAGGTCATGGAAGCCTGCGGGGTCGACCTCCCCGAATTGGCAGAGGTGGTGAAACAGTACCTCGACCAGGAATACCAGTCGCTGAAGACGCAGGAAAAGGGCGATCCCTCGCCTACTGCCGGATTCCAGCGCGTGATCCAGCGGGCGATTCTTCACGTCCAGTCTTCCGGCAAAGACACCGTGACCGGCGCGAACGTGCTGGTGGCGCTGTTTTCCGAACGCGACAGCTACGCGGTTTATTTCCTCCAGCAGCAGGACATGACCCGGCTCGATGCGGTCAGCTACATCAGCCACGGCATCGGCAAGGGCGGCAAGCGGATCGAGGACCGTACCCCGCAGGGCATTGAAAGCGAAGCGCCCCAGGCCGAGGAAAAAACCGCCACCAAAGACAGCAAGAAGGATTCCGCGCTCGACCAGTTCTGCGTCAACCTCAACGAGAAGGCGCTGGCCGGCAAGATCGATCCGCTGATCGGGCGTGGTCCCGAAGTCGACCGCACGATCCAGATCTTGTGCCGCCGTTCCAAGAACAACCCGCTCTATGTGGGCGATCCGGGCGTCGGCAAAACCGCGATCGCCGAAGGCCTCGCGCGCAAGATCGTCGAAGGCGATGTGCCCGAGGTCCTGACCAATGCGGTGATCTACTCGCTCGACATGGGCGCGCTGCTGGCGGGCACGCGTTATCGCGGCGATTTCGAGGAACGCCTTAAGCAGGTCGTCTCCGAGCTTGAAAAAATGCCCGATGCGGTGCTGTTCATCGACGAAATCCACACCGTGATCGGTGCCGGCGCAACCAGCGGCGGGGCGATGGATGCGTCCAACTTGCTCAAGCCCGCGCTCAGCGGCGGGTCGATCCGCTGCATCGGCTCGACTACTTACAAGGAATTCCGCAACCACTTCGAAAAGGACCGCGCGCTGCTGCGCCGGTTCCAGAAGATCGACGTCAACGAACCGACGATCGAGGACACGATCAAGATCCTAAAAGGCCTGCGCAGCGCGTTCGAGGACCATCACAAAGTCAGGTACACCCCTGAGGCGATCAAGACTGCAGTCGAACTCTCGGCGCGCTACATCAATGACCGCAAACTGCCCGACAAGGCGATCGACGTGATCGACGAGGTGGGCGCGATGCAGATGCTGGTGCCGCCAAGCAAGCGCAAGAAGATCATCACCGCGCGCGAAATCGAGGCGGTCATCGCAACCATGGCGCGGATCCCGCCCAAGTCGGTCTCGTCCGATGATCGCTCCGCGCTCGAACACCTTGAGCGCGACTTGAAGCGCGTCGTGTTTGGACAGGACGAGGCGATCGGTGTGTTGTCCAGCGCCATGAAGCTCAGCCGCGCGGGCTTGCGCGATCCCGAAAAGCCGATCGGCTCGTTCCTGTTCTCAGGGCCGACCGGGGTGGGCAAGACCGAGGTCGCCAAGCAACTCGCCAGCATCATGGGCATTCCGATCCAGCGCTTCGACATGTCCGAATATATGGAGCGCCACTCGGTCAGCCGCCTGATCGGCGCACCTCCAGGTTATGTCGGCTACGATCAGGGCGGTCTGCTCACCGATGCGATCGACCAGCAGCCGCATTGCGTGCTGCTGCTCGATGAAATCGAGAAGGCGCACCCTGACCTGTTCAACATCCTGCTGCAGGTGATGGATAACGGGCGCCTGACCGATCATCACGGCAAAACAGTCGATTTCCGCAATGTGGTGCTGGTCATGACCACCAATGCCGGGGCGAGCGACATGGCGCGCAACGGGATCGGGTTTGGCGACGTTTCCAAAGCGGACGCCGGCGACGAAGCGGTCAAACGCATGTTCAGCCCCGAATTCCGCAACCGGCTCGATGCAATCGTGCCGTTCGCTTACCTCGGCACTGAGGTGATCGCGCGGGTGGTCGAAAAGTTCGTGCTCCAATTGGAGCTTCAACTGGCCGACCAGAACGTCCACATCCAGTTCGACAGTGATGCCCGCGAATGGCTCGGCGCGCGCGGGTACGACAAGATGTACGGCGCGCGACCGATGGCGCGGCTGATCCAGGAGAAGGTCAAGCAGCCGCTCGCCGAAGAACTGCTGTTCGGCAAGCTGCGCCACGGCGGCGAGGTTCACGTTTCGGTGAAAGCCAATGACGCAGGCGAACGGGCACTGTCCTTCGAGCTCACCCCGGCCCCGCCCAAGCTCGACCGCAAAGCCAAAAAGGCGGCTGCCGACGCTGCAGCGGAAAAAGCAAAGTCGAAGCGCAAGCCCAAGGCTGCAAACGAGCCAAGCGGCGATAGCAGCGAATAGCAGTTGGCTCGCGGCCTGGATGCGCGCTTAAGATCCAGGCCGTGAAGCCCAAACTGCTTACCACCTTGCCCGAAACGACCCCGGCGGTGATCGGGGCGGACCTGCTTGCCGGCATCACTGTGGCGATGGTCGCGATCCCACTGAGCATCGCAATTGCGATAGCCTCGGGCGCGCCGCCGGCCACCGGGCTGATCACCGCGATTGTCGGCGGGTTCCTGGTCTCGCTGCTGGGCGGGAGCCGCGTGCAGATCGGCGGCCCGACCGGGGCGTTCATCGTCGTGGTCTATGGCGTGATCGCGGGCCACGGTTATGACGGGCTGGTGCTGGCCACCCTGATGGCGGGTGTTCTCCTCGTGATCGGCGGCCTGCTGCGGGCCGGCAACCTGATCGCGCTCGTTCCTGAGGCGGTGATCAACGGCTTCACGATCGGGATCGCAGTGATCATCGCTGCCAGCCAGATCAACGATCTGCTCGGGCTCGGAGTCGCGAAGATTCCAGCCGATTTCCTTGAAAAGATGCCCACTCTATGGGCTGCGCGCGCCAATTTGAGCTGGCCCGCGTTGGGGCTGGGTTTGGCCACGTTGCTGGCAATTGTCGCGCTGCGGCGCATGTTCCCGCGCTTGCCGGGCCTGATCGTCGCAATGGGACTTGCCTCGCTCGCGGTGGCATTTCTGCATTTGCCGCTTGATACGGTCCAGTCGCGCTACGGCGAATTGCCGAGCCATCTGCCGCTGCCCGCATTGCCAGCGATGTCGCTTGCCCGGCTGATCGAGTTGCTGCCCTCGGCGCTGACCATCGCGTTCCTGGCGGCAATCGAATCGCTGCTTTCGGCGATGGTTGCCGACCGGATGATCGAAAGCCATCACCGCCCCAACGCCGAACTGCTGGCGCAAGGTGCGGCCAATATCGGCTCGGCATTGTTCGGCGGACTGCCCGCGACCGGCGCCATCGCCCGCACCGCCACCAATGTTCGCGCCGGCGGCAAAACCCCGCTGGCCGGGATCTTCCATGCGCTGATCATCCTGTTGGTGATGCTGGTCGCGGCGCCGCTGGCTGGGTACCTGGCCATGCCCGCAATGGCCGCGCTGCTGCTGATTACCGCCTGGAACATGAGCGAACCGCACAAGTGGCGCGGATACTGGCAGGCCCCGCTGAGCGAACGGATCTTGCTGCTCGTAACGCTGCTGCTGACGGTTTTGACCAGCCTGACGATCGCGATCGGAGTGGGCGTCACGATGGGCCTTGCGCTGCGGCTTCGAGCCCGAACGATCGAAGCTGACGAGCCGACGGCCTAATCCAATTGAACCAGCTTGTCGCGGCTGGTTACCCCGCGCAGCAGGCGCAGGCGCGTGGGAGCCGTGCCAAGGGCGCTGGCCAGCAGCTCAATCACCGCCCTGTTCGCCGCGCCTTCATCGGGTTTGGCGCGAACCTTGATCTGCAGCACGCCTTCGCCAAGCTCCACCGCCTCGCCGCGAGCTCCCGGCGTAACCCGCACGGCAAGTCGGCCCTGCGGATCGGCCAGCGCACGGATCGCTGCCGCCGGAAGAAGGTCAGCCTTCGGCCGGGCCATCGAACAACGCGCGGTGGTGCTTGGCGTTCTCGACGTAATGCCCGACGCCAAGTTGCAGCCCGGCGATCATCCGGTCATCAAGATCACGCATGAAGGTGGCGGGGCGACCGCTCCACAGCTGCCGCGCGGGCACGCGTTTGTTTGGGGCGAGCAGTGCGCCCGCCGCCAGCATGCCCTCGGCCTCGATCACGCAACCGTTCATCGTCTGTGCGGCAAAGCCGACGAAGCCCTTGTTCTCGATCACGGTGCCGTGGATCATCGCCATGTGGCCGATCAGCACGTCATCTCCGATCAAGGTCGGGTAGCCTTCGGGCCGGCCTGGCAGTGGCCCGTCGCAATGGATCACGCTGCCATCCTGGACGTTGCTGCGCGCACCGATCACGATCCGGCTGACATCGCCGCGCAGCACGCAATTGTACCAGATGCTTGCATCGGGGCCGATCTCGACATCGCCGATGATCCGGCAGCCCGGCGCGATGAAGGCGCTGTCGTGAATCCGTGGCGACTTGCCGTGGATGCCTATGATCGTGGTGTCAGGACGAGGGGTCATCAGCGCATTCCCAGAAAGTTGTGCCAGGTCACATAGGGCAGGAACGAGGCATAGTCATCGCGCCACACGTTGGGAGCCGGCTTGCCCAGCACCCGCCACGGTGCATCGGGATCGAGCGCCTTGATCCGTTCGATCTGCGCCGGATCGCGGCTGACCGCGACCCAGCTGGTTGCCCAGTAGTCGGTCTCTGCGGGCGGGTTGTCATCGCGCAATGCAGCCGAAAGTCCGCGCGCCTTGAGCTCGGCCGAAAGCGCCGGCTCAAGGTCGATGAAATTGTTCGAAATGTGGACCATCATCACCCCGTGTTCGCTCAGCGCATCGAGATAGACCCCGAAGGCTTCGTGCGTGAACAGGTGCATCGGCACCGAATCGGAGGAGAAGGCATCGATTGCGAGCAGGTCGAACCCGCCGCGCGGCATCTTCGCCAGCTCAAGCCGCGCATCGCCGAGTACCACCTTGGCTTGCGGCGCGCAGAGATCGAGATAGGTGAAGGTTCCGTTGCGCGAGAGATGCAGGACTGCGGGATCGATCTCGAAAATCGTCCAGGGCTGATCGCCTTGGGCAAAGCATGCGAGCGTGCCGGTCCCCAGCCCGAGCACCCCGACCCGCGCCTTCGGTCCCAGCAATTCGCGGGCATTGCCGAAGACCAGCCCGGCGCCTGATCCCGGTCCGTAGTAGGCCAGCGGCGTACGGCGGCGCAACGGGTCGGTCGATTGCTCGCCGTGAACCGTGGTGCCGTGAAGCATCGTGCGCAGCTTGTCTTCGGGATGTTCCCGGACGGTATAAATCCCGAAGTAACTGCGCGTGCGCAGCCCCGCGCGCGAATCAACCAATGTGTCGTAGCCGCCTTGGGCGAGCATGATGCCCAGCAAGAACGCCGTGACCGCCCAGCGCCACGGCACCAGCGCCAGCCCGAGCAAGGCCGCCGCCGCGCCCATCGGCCAGCGATAGGGGCGCGAATCGACGTACATGTTGGCTTGGTAGAGCTGCCACAAGAGGACCGCGCCGATGACGAGGATGCCGGCCAGCACCGTACGCTGCAGCGGGCCTTCGAACCCGGGAACCTTGTGCCATTCGGGCAGCACGCCGCGCGGCAGCAACAGGGCTGCAGCAAGGATCAGCAACGGGTATTCCCAGACCCAGTCGAAGGCGAGCGGCGCGATCAGCGCGGTAAATACCCCGCCCAGCGCTCCGCCCGCTGACATCGCAAGGTAAAAGGTGGTGAGCTGCTCGGGTGCTGGCCGCAGGTCATACAGCCGCGCATGGAGCGCGGTGCAGACGAGGAACAGCAACACCACGCTGCAGATCAGCGGGATCAGCCCCATCCAGCCGTAGGAGACCATCGCCATTCCGCCGACGGTGAGCATACCCAGCCAGGCAATGGCCGTGACCCAGCGGGCCGGTGCCCGCCAGTCAGCAAAGGCGACGCTGAAGCTCAGCAGGTAAATCCCCAGCGGCATCACCCACAGCAGCGGCATCGCGAAGATATCGGTAGTGAGGTGCGTTGTCGTCGACAGCATCAAACCCGAAGGCACGGCCGCGAGCAGCACCCACAGCGCGATGCGGCTGCGCGGGATTGCCGCAGGCTCGGCCCTGTGCAGTATCATGCTACCGGTTGCGGCGGAAAAATCCCGGCGCGCCTTGGCGCAAAGTGCGATCAGCGCCAGCAGGACGAGGTAGCCCGCGCTCCACAACACTGCCTGCAGGCGCAGCGAGAGCCAGGGTTCGACCAGTAAGGGATAAGCGATCAGGCCCCCGAAGCTGCCCAGGTTCGACGCCGCGTAAAGCGCCCAAGGCTGGCCGGCTTCGGGATGCAAGGCGTACCAGCGCTGCATCAAGGGCGCCTGCGCCGAGACCGCGATGAACACCGGCCCGATGCTCAGCGCGAGCAGCAGCGGCACCCACCACACCTCGTTGCCCGGAACTGCGGGGGCGAGGTTCGCGAGACTCACCGGCAAGGTCAGCGCAGCAAGCGCGAACAGCGCAAGATGGATCGCAGCCTGCCGCCGCGGTGGCAACCGCGACAGCAGGTGCGCATACCCATACCCGCCAAGCAGCAGCGCCTGATAGACGACCATTGCGCTGTTCCAGACATTCGGCGCGCCGCCAAGCCGCGGCAGCGCCATGCGCGCGATCATCGGCTGGACCAGGAACAGCAGGAAACTGCCGACCAGGATCGTGGCCGCGAACAGCCTGCGCGCGGATCGCTGCTGCTGTGCGCTCACAGCGAATTCCAGACGGAGCGTTGCACCGAGTAAGTGACATGACGGCGCAGCGGATCGCCTTCGGCAATCCGCGGGTGATCGAATTCAAGTTCGGGATGATAACGCATGCCGAGCCGTTCCATCACCGCGCGGCTGCGTTGATTGCCGAAACTGGTGATCGCCCAGGCGGCGTCTTCCGACAAGTTTTCGAATAGCCAGTCGAGCGACGCCCGTGCCGCTTCGGTGGCATAACCTTGACCCCAGGCGTCATGGGCTAGGCGCCAGCCGATCTCGGCCTTGCCTTCGACTGGTCCGGCATTCCCCCGGATCACGCCGCACCAGCCGATCAGCGCAGCATCGGCCTTGCGTTCGAGCGCCCAGAAGGTGTGGCCATGCGCAGCCTCTATTCGCTTTACCCGTTCAAGCAAGGCATCGCTGGCGGCCCGGTCCATCACCGGGCCGAGCGTCGCCATCACGCGCGGATCGGCACAGATCGCCGCGAAGGGCGTCTTGTCGTCATCGCGCCACGAGCGCAGCACCAGCCGCTCTGTTTCAATCGCGAACCCCGCCATCAAGTGACGCCCACTCTCCCCGTCCCAAGCGATAGACCGTAGTGGGATTGTCCGCGGCGGGATAGTCCGCATCCACATAGTCCAGGCCTTGGCATCGTGCGAAGCCCAGCCGCTGCATCATGCGGGTCGATGCCGCGTTCGATGTGCTGGTCTGCGAATAGATCGCCGGCAGGCCCAGCGCGCCGAATCCATGCCCAAGCACGGCCCCCGCCGACTCGGTGGCGAAGCCGTGTCCTTGCGACGATTCGGCCAGCATCCATCCGATCTCACGCTGTCCGCGCAACCCCTGTGGCGCAGCCTGCGCGCGAACGTGAAACAGCCCGACCCGGCCGATCCTGCGTTCGTCGGCCTTGAGCCAAACGGTCCAGCGCGAATAGGTTTTGTCAGCAAATGCCGCGATGTCCTCCGCGAGCGCTTCGGCCACGACATCGGCCGGTCGCGGAACGCCGCCGAGATGGCGCAGCATACTAGCGGTCTCGATCTCGGCCAGAATGAACGGCAGGTCATTTTCGCACGGCGGGCGCAGTAACAGCCGTGCGGTTTCGATCATTTACCTAGCAGCCGCGCCGCATGGGCTGCATGGTAAGTCAGCACCCCGGACGCCCCGGCACGCTTGAACGCCAACAAGGTTTCGAGCACAAGCGCGTCGCGGTCACCCGCACCCGCTGCGGCAGCCGCCTCGATCATCGCGTATTCGCCGCTCACCTGGTATGCAAAGACCGGCACCTCGAAGCGTTCCTTCACGCGGGCGACGATATCGAGATAGGGCAGCCCTGGCTTGACCATTACGCTGTCCGCACCTTCGGCCAGATCGAGCTCAACTTCGCGCAGCGCCTCTTCGGCATTGGCGGGGTCCATCTGGTAAGTTTTCTTGTCGCCCTTGAGCAGGCCCTTGCTGCCGACCGCATCACGGAACGGGCCGTAAAAGGCGCTCGCATACTTGGCCGCATAGCTCATGATCTGGACGTTGGCGTGTCCGGCTTGTTCAAGTGCGTCGCGGATTGCGCCGATACGGCCGTCCATCATATCAGACGGGGCGATCACGTCGGCTCCGGCGGCCGCCTGATTAAGGCTCTGCCCGATCAGCACCTCGACCGTAGCATCGTTGCCGACATAGCCCGCTTCGTCGACCAGCCCGTCCTGCCCGTGGCTGGTATAGGGATCGAGCGCCACATCGGTCAGCACGCCGATACTGTCACCGCAGGCATCCTTGATCGCCCCGATCGCGCGGCACATCAGGTTGTCCGGGTTGAGCGCCTCGGCCCCGTCTTCGCTGCGCCGCTCGGGCTGCGTATTAGGAAACAGGGCGAGGCACGGGATACCGAGTGCGACCGCTTCTTTCGCCCGCTCCACGATAAGATCGACCGACCAGCGCGACACGCCGGGTAAGGAACCGATCGGCTCCTCGTTACCGCGGCCCTCGGTCACGAACAGCGGCCAGATCAGGTCTGCCGGGGTCAGCTGCACCTCGCGGTACAAGGCGCGGCTCCAGGCCGAGGCGCGGGTGCGGCGCAGGCGGGTGGCGGGAAATTGGCCGTTCATGAAGTGCTTCTAGAGGCCGCCTTGCGGCCGTGCAACACCGGTCCGTACAACTTCGCCCCCGAGGCGGTCGATCTCGCGCCGCCCAACCGGGCCGGTTGCAGCCTGGCGCGGCGCCAGGCTGGACACTGCTGCCCCCGGTTTCACCAGTTTCAGTTGGGCCAGCCGCGCCTTGTAGGCCGCGAGCTCATGCGGATCGACCTGGCTGGTCGCGGTGAAGCTGACCGTCGCCGGATTGACCGGCACGCCGCCGCGATAAAGCTCGTAATGCAAGTGAGGTCCGGTCGAGAGCCCGGTCGAACCGACGTAGCCGATCACCTGCCCCGCCCGGACATGGCTGCCGAGGCTGACCGCGATCCGGCTCATATGACCGTATCCGGTCCCAAACCCGCCGCCATGTTCCAGCTTGACGAAATTGCCATGCCCGCCGTGCCAGCCGGCGAAAGAGACGGTGCCATCGCTGACTGCATAGATGGCCGAACCATAGGCTGCGCCGAAATCGATCCCGGCATGAAGCCGCGAATAGCCGAGGATCGGATGCCGCCGCATGCCGAAGCCCGAGGTGATGTGCCCGCCAATCACCGGGACGATCAGCCCGGTGCGTTGCTGGCCCATGCCCGATGCTTCGAAGAATTGGCCGTCATTGCCCCAGCGCAGCAGCTGCGCCTGGGCTTGGCCGCTGCGTTCGAGTCCCGCGAACAGCAGTTCGCCCACCTGAGCCTCACCGCTTGCGGCACGGCGGTAGGACACGATCATGTCGAAAGTATCGCCCGGTTGGATCGTGCCGTCGAGGCTGAGGTGCTGGTCGAGCACTTCGAGATATTGCTGGATCGCCTCGATCGGCGCGCCGGCTGCGCGGGCTGACATGTAAACACTGCTGCCGACCGTCCCGCGAATGCGCAGCGGGGTGGTGTCGACCGCAATGGCTTGCTGCTGAAGATGAAGCTCGCCGCCGCCGCGTGTGACCGACAAGTCGAGATCGAAGCGCGCCCGGAAGGCGAGGCGTTCGAGCGGACGAGCCGCGCCTTGCTGGCTGCCGAGCGCAAGGTCGAACTGGGTACCCGCGCCGATCTGCCCGACCGGGATCGCGCCGCTGACCAACCGGGTAACCGCAGCGCTGTCGGCCGGGTCAAGACCGGCGCGGGCCAGCATGTATTCAAGGCTGTCGCCCTGCCCCAGGGTAGCGGTGAACTGGACCGAATTGCGCTGCGGCATCGCGGCGGCCTGGGCCAAGGCGGCAGTCGGTGCCATGTGGCGGCCGCTGTCACCGCCCAGCGCCAGCGGCTGGATCATCTGGCTGCGGAATTCCTCGCGCGCGTTGGAATCAAGCGGCATCGATGGCATCGCAGCGATTGCAGTGGTGCCCGGGATCAGGGCAATGGCCGCTATGGCCAGACCCAGCATCGTGACGAGCCCGCGGAACCAGCGGCGCGAGCCGATCTCTTCGGCAAGGTCCGGCGCCCAGTCGATTCCGGCCCAGTCGATGGCTTTGAGGCGGTCACGCAGGGTCGCAGCGGAGGTCGCAGGCGGCGCAGCCACATCGGGCTCGGCCGCCAGCGTCAAGGCAAGCGGTACCGCCTGGCCGAAGCCCTGGAATTCGCGCGCCTTGAACACCTGTTTGAGCCTCGCCCCCGTTGCATCTGCCGATTGGCCGAATTCCTGCACCAGAGTTGGTTAATCTTCACCTAAAGACCCCAAATTTGTTGCTGCCGTGCTGCCCTTTGGGGATGCCGAACGACGCGCGGGTTGTCGGTAGGCAAGTGCGGTGCCACATCGGGCAGGACATGCAGCAACCTTCGCGTCCGAATGACTCATCGCGCCTCAAGGCGGTGCTTGGGCCGACCAATACCGGCAAGACCCACCTCGCGATCGAGCGGCTCTGTGCACATTCCTCGGGCGCGATCGGCTTTCCGCTGCGGCTGCTGGCGCGCGAGGTCTATGACAAGGTCTGCGCGATCAAGGGGCCCAACCAGGTCGCGCTGATCACCGGCGAGGAAAAAATCGAGCCGAAGAATGCGCGCTATCTGCTGTGCACGGTCGAAGCGATGCCAGTTGGCGCTGACCTGGCCTTTGTCGCGCTCGACGAAGCCCAGCTCGCTGCCGATCGCGAGCGCGGCCACATTTTCACTGACCGGCTGCTGCATGCTCGCGGCCGCGAAGAAACGATCCTGCTGGGTTCGGCCACGATCGAGCCCTTGATCAAGGCGCTGTTGCCCCGCGCCGAGGTGGTCTCGCGGCCGCGCTTCTCAACGCTGACGCACAGCGGTGCGCGCAAGCTCTCGCGGATTCCGCCGCGCAGCGCGATCGTCGCCTTCTCGGCCGAGCAGGTCTACGCGGTGGCAGAAATGCTGCGCCGGTTCCGCGGCGGCGCGGCGGTGGTGATGGGCGCGCTAAGCCCGGAAACGCGCAATCGGCAGGTAGCATTATACCAGTCGGGCGAAGTCGATTACCTGGTTGCAACCGATGCGATCGGGATGGGCCTCAATCTCGATATCGATCATGTCGCCTTTGCCGGCCTCTCCAAGTTCGACGGGCAGCGGCAACGACGGCTGACTATTACCGAGATGGCCCAGATCGCGGGGCGCGCCGGACGCCACCAACGCGACGGGACTTTTGGCACGCTGGTCGGCAGCGGCAACCACGATGCCGAGTTCACGCCCGAAGAGATCTACGGGATCGAGGAACATCGCTTCCCGCCGTTGACCCGGCTATTCTGGCGCGAACCCGAACCCGATTGCCGCTCGATTGGCGCGCTGCTCGAAGACCTGGCGCGACTGCCGCAACGTCCAGAGCTTGCCCTTGCGCCCGAAGCCATCGACCTGGCCGTGCTGCGCCGCCTTGCCGAAGACGCAGAGCTTGTAGCGGGGGTGAGCAGCAGCGCGCAGGTTGCGCGGTTGTGGGATGTCTGCCGCCTGCCCGATTTCCGTGCACACGGGGCCGAGGTCCATGCCCGGTTCGTCGCGCGGCTGTGGCAGGATCTACGGGGCGGGATGCTGGGCGGCGACTACATCGCCTCGGCGATCGCCCAACTCGACAATCCCAGCGGCGATATCGACACCCTGCAGATGCGGATCGCGGCGATTCGCAGCTGGTCTTATATTGCGCAGCGGCCCGACTGGGTGCTGGCGCGCGACGAGATGGCGGCGCGTGCGCGGGCCGCCGAAGCGCGCCTGTCCGATGCCCTCCACGCGCGGCTGACCGAACGCTTCGTCAATCGCCGGACCTCGGTGCTCATGAAGAAACTTGGTCCCGATGCCGCGCTGCTGCCGGTGGCGCTGGACGGCGATGTGGTGCTGGTCGATGGCGAATCGATCGGCCACCTGGCCGGCTTTCGCTTCGTGGTCGATCCGGCCGCCCGCTTCGCCGATCACAAGCTGCTGCTGGCTGCTGCCGAGCGTCATTTGCCCGGATTGCGCAGCAAGCGCGCCGAGCAGTTGCTGGCGGAACTGGACGAATCGCCTGCGTGCCTGCGCCTTGTCGGCGCAATTGTGCACTGGAGCGATGATCCGGTGGCGCGGCTCAAGCCTGGGCGGACGACAACGGCGCCCCGGATTGATCTCGAACCAGCACTGGCCGCGCTCGAACCACGCCTGCGCGAGCGATTGACCGCTTCGCTCGAAGCCTGGCTCGCCGCGCAGCTGGCCCCGCTCGCCCCGCTGCGCCAGCTCGAGGCGGCCTCAACCGATCCGGCGGCAGGGGCGTTGCTGCGGGCGCTGCTCATCAAGCTGGTCGATGCCGGCGGGATGCTTGAGCGGCAAGAATATGAGGTATCCGCCCTCGACAAGGACCGGCGCGCAGCCTTGCGCAAGTTGGGCGTCAGGATCGGTGCGCTTGATGTGTTCATGCCGGCCATGCTCAAGCCCGCAGCGATGGCCGCATGGGCTGTGCTGCGGGCGGCGCACGGCCAAATCCTGACCAAGGCAGTGCCGGGAATGGTGCCCGTCATCCCCCTGCCGAAGCATGCTGCGCTGCCGCCGGGCTATCGCCAACTGGGCGACCAGGCGCTGCGAATCGATCTGGCGGAGAAGCTGCTGCATGCCGCCCACACGGTGCGTGTTGCACGCGGACCAAAGCCGTTCGTGCTCGATCCGGCGCTGGCGGTATCGAGCGGGCTCGCGACCGGCAGCTATGCGCGGTTGCTGCGGCTCGGCGGGTTCAGGCCGATCATGCCGCGTCCGCTCTCCCCCGGCGCATTCGGCCCGGCGCAATTGCCGCGCTGGCGCTGGCTGCCGTCCGGACGCAGCGAACCCTCAACGCCGGACAGACCCGCAACCTTGGCGCCGGGCAACGCGTTCGCCGCGCTCAAGGAATTGCTGCGGTAATGCGGGCCGACAAGCTCGTCTGGTACCTGCGCTTTGCGGCAAGCCGCAATCTTGCCCAGCGATGGATCGAACAGGGCCACTTCAGGCTCAACAGCCGCCGCATCGGCAAGCCCGGAACCACCGTAAATGCGGGCGATGTGATCACCTTGCCGCTGCCATCGCAGGTTCTGGTGATCGAGATCCTGACGCTGCCGCACCGCCGCGGACCGGCGGCCGAAGCACAAGCCCATTACCGCGTGCTTGACGGACATGGCGCAAATCCCATAGCACCGCCGCAAACACCATTGCCTTAGGGGATAGAATGCCATGACCTATGTCGTCACCGACGCCTGCATCAAGTGCAAGTACATGGACTG
>JANXUP010000153.1 GCA_025356175.1 Sphingomonadaceae bacterium
GCGCGGCGGACCACGCTCGAAAGCTCGCCGGTCGATCAGCTGATCGGCGAAGGCCGCGCCGAGGATGACCGCCCGCTCGATCTGGACCGCGCCGCGCTTGACCGTGACCGCGATACTGGAGACGGTGAATGGGGCAGCGACCTGCGCTTCTCGGTCGGCGATGCGGGGCCTTCCATCGATGAACGCGCGGATAGCGACAAGACGCTGGCCGAACACCTGCACGCCCAGCTTGGCGCGGTGGCGAAGGATCCCGCGCAGGCGTTCATCGCGCGCCACCTGATCGGCCAGCTCGACGAAGCGGGGTACCTGCAGGAAGATCTGCGCGAGGTGGCCGCCGGGATCGGGGTCAGCCTGGCCGAATGCGAAGCCGCGCTCGACCTTGTCCAGTCGCTCGAACCGACCGGGGTCGGCGCTCGCTCGCTGGGCGAATGCCTCGCGCTGCAGGCGCGCGAGGCCGACCGTTACGACCCGTGCATGGCCAAGCTGCTCGACAATCTCGAGCTACTGGCGCGCGGCGAACTGGCCCGATTGAAGCGGATGTGCGGGGTCGATGACGAAGATTTTGCCGACATGCTGAGCGAGCTGCGCAGCTACGATCCCAAGCCTGGGCTGCGCTTTGCCAGCGGCGGCGGCGAGCCGGTGACCCCCGATGTGCTGATCGTGGCCAGCGCTGACGGCACCGGCTGGGACGTCTCGCTTAACCAGGCGACGCTGCCGCGGCTGATCGTCAACCGCACCTATTATGTTGAATTGCGCGAGGTCTGCGATGAGAAGGCAGCGCGCGGCTGGCTGTCTGAAAAGCTCGCCGATGCAGGCTGGCTGGTCAAAGCGCTCGATCAGCGCGCGCGCACGATTCTCAAGGTCGCGACCGAACTTGTGAAGCAGCAGGACGCCTTCTTCCGCCACGGCGTCTCGCAGCTGAAGCCGCTCACCCTACGCACCGTGGCGGAGGCGATCTCGATGCACGAATCGACCGTCAGCCGCGTCACCTCGAACAAATACCTGAGCTGCGAGCGCGGGACGTTCGAACTCAAATACTTCTTCACTTCGGGCGTCGGCGCGGTCGACGGCGAAGGCGGGGCGTCGGCCTCGGCGGTCAAGGCGGCGATCAAGACTCTGATCGATGCCGAAGATGCCAAGGCGATCCTCTCGGACGATACTCTGGTCGACTTGCTGGGGGCCAAAGGCTTCGATCTCGCCCGGCGTACCGTGGCCAAATACCGCGAGGCGATCGGGCTGGGTTCTTCGGTGCAAAGACGCCGGCAAAAAGCGCTGGCGGGGGTGCGGTGAAAGTGGTTGTTCGGCCGGCACTTGCTGTTAGCCTGCCGCAACCGTTTCACATTGTGCGGTAAGCTCGGAGGTTTGCCGGATGCAGAATGAAGACGCCGTTACGGGCGCGCACGGCGACACCGTTCCCACGCCTTCAGGTGCCGGTGCCACTATCGATCACGCCTTTTTCGGTCATCCGCGCGGGCTTGGCTTCCTCGCCGGAACCGAACTGTGGGAGCGGTTCAGCTTCTATTCGATGCAATCGCTGCTGATGCTGTACATGACCAAATATCTGCTATTGCCAGAGAATTCCGGCAAAGTGGTCGGCCTTGGCATCTATCGCAGCGTGCTTGAGGCCGTGTTCGGCCCGATGACTCACCTCGCGCTCGCGGCACAGACTTTTGGGCTCTATTCGGGCTTCATCCTCGTGACCCCGCTGGTCGGGGCATGGCTGGGTGACCGCATCATCGGCCGGACCCGCACAATCACGCTGGGCGCGCTGTTGATGAGCGCCGGCCACCTTACCATGGCAATCGAGCAGGCGTTCCTGCTCGCCTTGCTCCTGCTGATCCTGGGTGGCGGCCTGTTCATCAGCAACCTCGCGGCGCAAATCGGCGGGCTTTATGCCCCCGACGATACGCGCCGGACCCGTGCCTTCGGGATCTACCTGATGGCGCTCAACGTCGGTGCGCTGGCGGCACCGCTGATCTCGGGGACGCTGGGCGAACGGGTTGGCTGGCACTGGGGCTTTGGCGCAGCGGGGATCGGCATGCTGATCGGGCTGGCGACTTACCTTGGCGGACGTCGCCACTTGCCGCCCGATATTATCGCCCAAGGGGTCAAGCCCGAGCCGCTGACCGCGCGGCAGTGGCAATCGGCCGGCGGGCTGGTGCTGCTGTTCATTCCCAAGCTGTTCTTCTTCGCCGCGTGCCAGCAAGCCTACGGGATCATGGTGGTCTGGGCCGATACCGCAGTGGACCGCAAGGTCGGCGGGTTCGAAATACCGGTAACCTGGGCGCTGACCGCCGACGGTATCCTGACCATCGTCGGGGTGGTCGTCGCCAACTGGATCTGGGCGCGTTTGGCCGCCAAGGGGCGCGAGCCGCACGATATCCGCAAGATCGGGATTTCGAACATCATGGTGGCCGCAGCTTTCTTGGTCGTCGCCGGGTTCGCGGTCTTGCCGCAAGTGCCGGTCTATGGCTGGCTGCTGTTCTATCTGGTGCTCGATCTATCTTACGCCTGGAACGATCCCCCGGCCCGCGCGATGATCGCGCGCTATGCACCGCGTTCGGTCAACGGGACGATGTTCGCGCTCTATTCGCTGTCGGGTGCGCTGGGGTTCTTCCTGCTCGGCTGGCTCGGCCGGTTTTACGAACCGCTTGGCCCGACCAAGTATTTCCTGCTGACCGCGACCTTGCCGATCGCCGGGGCGGCGATGCTGATCCTGTTCGCGCATCCGCTCGAACGCCTGCTGGCGCGCGGCGATGCCGATCGGGTCGATTTGCAGTAGTGACAGGCCGGCGGCGTCCGCTGGGCGTCGCCCCGTTCAGCTCTCCAGCTCGACATCCCAGTAAAGCCAGTCCCGCCAAGTCTCGTGCAGGTAATTCGGCGGGAAGCCCTTGCCGCGTTCTTGCAGTTGCCAGTTGGTCGGTCGGATCGGCGGGACGAGCAGCGGCATCCGGGCTTGCGCCGGGGTGCGGCCGCCTTTCTTGAGGTTGCACGGGCCGCAGGCGGTGGCGACGTTTTCCCAGCTGGTCCGGCCGCCCAGCCGCCGCGGGACGACGTGATCGAAGGTCAGGTTGCCGGGGTGCCCGCAGTACTGGCAGCTGAACCGGTCGCGCAGGAACAGGTTGAACCTAGTGAAGGCGGGAAACTCGCTTGGGCGCACGTACTGGCGCAGCGCGATCACGCTGGGGATCGGCATGGTCCAGCTGGGGCTGTGGACTTTGCGCGCGTAGCTGGCGACCACATCGACCCGTTCGAGGAAAATCGCCTTGATCGCGGTCTGCCACGGCCACACGCTGAGCGGGTAATAGCTGAGCGGCGTATAGTCGGCGTTGAGCACCAATGCAGGGCAATCGGACAGGTGCCGCGAGGGGTCCCCCTCTGCGCTGCGGAACGAGGCCGCGCGCTCAATCAGCTCCGACTTGAGCATGGCCCCCTGTAGGAACGGGCGATTGCGGTTCTGTGACAGCGCATGGGGGTAAGAAGCATGGCGTGACTTGGCGCGTCAAGCCTTGCTTCGGGGCGCAATCCACAGGACAAGTGGCAGTGTGACTGTGCGGACACGTTTTGCCCCGAGCCCTAATGGCCTGCTTCACCTGGGCCATGCCTATGCGGCGCTGGTCGCGCACGATCTTGCGCGGGCGCGCGGCGGCGAGTTTCTGATGCGGATCGAGGACATCGACGGCACGCGGAGCCGGCCCGAATTGGCCGCAGAAATGCTTGCCGACCTGGCGTGGCTGGGACTGCAATGGGACGGACCGGTGGTGTACCAGTCGCGGCAGCTGGACAGCTACGCGGCGGCGGGCGAGCGGCTCAAGGCGATGGGGCTGCTTTATCCCTGCCAGTGCACCCGCGCCGAGGTGCTGGCGGCGGCGACCGAACCAGGCCCGGATGGGCCGGTCTATCCGGGCACCTGCCGCGGCCGCGCGGTCAGCACCGCAGGCGCGGCGTGGCGGATCGACATGGCCAAGGCGATTTCCCTCGTCGGTCCGCTCACCTGGACTGACGAAATCGCCGGCATGCAGACGGCCCGGCCCGAGCTGTTTGGAGACATCGTTCTGCTGCGCAAGGAAGCCCCGGCGAGCTATCATCTCGCCGCCACGCTCGACGATGCGGCGCAGGGGATCACGTTGGTTACGCGCGGGGCCGATCTGTTCGCTTCAACGCATGTTCATGTGCTGCTCGGTCATCTGCTGCACCTTTGTGCACCTTTGTACCACCATCACCCGTTGCTGGTCGAAGCGGACGGCAGGAAGCTCGCCAAACGGCGCGGATCGCCCGCGTTGGCCGATCTGCGGCGCGCCGGTGACGAAGGCCGCGCGCTTGCCGACATGCTGCGGCGCGGCCGCTTCCCCGCTGGCATTTCGCTGGGCGGGGGTCTAGGAACGGGGCCATGAACTACGTCCTGATCCCGCTTGTCATTGTGCTCGCGCTGGCCACCCTGTTCACGCTGGTGCGCGGCATCGCGGCGTTTCTGGCCAGCACCAAGGAAGATCTTGAGCGGCCCGAGGGCTCTGGCCCGACCGCCAACCAGCTGCTGCAGAACAAGCTGATGTTCCGCCGCATCCTGTTCCAGGGCGCGGCGATCGTGGTGGT
>JANXUP010000173.1 GCA_025356175.1 Sphingomonadaceae bacterium
CGAAGAGCGCGCGATGGATTCCAACGACCTCGAAAAAGAGCGCGGGATCACGATTCTGGCCAAGTGCACGTCGGTCGAATGGGACGATCACCACGGCCACACCACCCACATCAACATCGTCGATACCCCCGGCCACGCCGACTTCGGCGGCGAAGTCGAGCGGATCCTGTCGATGGTCGACGGGGTGATCCTGCTGGTCGATTCGTCCGAAGGCGCAATGCCGCAGACCAAGTTCGTCACCGGCAAGGCGCTCGCGCTGGGGCTGCGCCCGATCGTGGTGGTCAACAAGGTCGACCGGCAGGACGAACGCATCCAGGAAGTGCTCGACGAGGTGTTCGACCTGTTCGTCAGCCTTGACGCGACCGACGAGCAGCTCGATTTCCCGGTGCTCTACGCCTCGGGCCGCAACGGTTATGCCAACGCAGACCCGGCCTTGCGCGAAGGCACCCTGACCCCGCTGTTCGAAACGATCGTCAGCCACGTCCCCGCCCCGGCGGCCGATGTCGACGGGCCGTTCAAGTTCCTCGTCACCCTGCTCGACCGCGACAACTTCCTTGGCCGGATCCTCACCGGCAAGGTCCAGTCTGGCACGATCAAGGTCAATTCCCCGATCCACGCGCTCGACAACGACGGCAAGATTATCGAGACCGGCCGCGCCTCCAAGCTGATGGCGTTCCGCGGGCTTGAACGCGTGCCAGTGGATGAAGCGCGCGCCGGCGACATCATCTCGATCGCCGGGCTGACCGAAGCGACCGTGTCCAACACGATCTGCGATCCTGCGGTAACCGAGCCGCTCCATGCCCAGCCAATCGATCCCCCAACGCTGTCGATGCGCTTTGCAGTGAACGATTCGCCGATGGCCGGGCGCGAGGGCACCAAGGTTACCAGCCGCATGATCCGTGACCGGCTTGCGCGTGAGGCCGAGAGCAACGTCGCCATCCGCGTCACCGAAAGCGCCGACCGCGACAGCTTCGAAGTGGCCGGGCGCGGCGAACTTCAGCTGGGTGTGCTGATCGAGACGATGCGCCGCGAAGGCTTCGAGCTCGGCATCAGCCGCCCGCGCGTGCTTTACGGCGAAGATGACCACGGCAAGCGCACCGAGCCTTATGAAACTACCGTGATCGACGTCGATGACGAATACGCCGGCGTGGTCGTCGAGAAAATGGCGATCCGCAAGGGCGAGATGACCGACATGCGTCCTTCGGGCGGCGGCAAGACCCGCATCACTTTCTCCGCCCCCAGCCGGGGCCTGATCGGCTACCACGGCGAATTTCTGTCCGACACGCGCGGCACTGGGATCATGAACCGCTTGTTTGAGAAGTATGGTCCTTACAAGGGCAACATCGAAGGTCGTCCGGTGGGCGTGTTGATCTCAAACTGCGCGGGCGAAGCGGTCGGCTATGCGCTCAACATGCTGGAAGAACGCGGCGTGCTGTTCGTTCGCCCGCAGGACAAGATTTATGAAGGCATGATCATCGGCGAAAATGCCAAGGACGCTGACCTCGAAGTCAACCCGATGAAGAGCAAGCAGCTGACCAACTTCCGCTCGACCGGCAAGGACGATGCCATCCGCCTGACCCCGCCGCGGATCATGACGCTGGAGCAGGCGATCGCCTATATCGACGACGATGAAATGGTCGAGGTGACCCCGCAGTCGATCCGCCTGCGCAAGGCGCTGCTCGATCCGAACGAGCGCAAGAAAGCCGGGCGCAAGAAGGAAGCGGCGTAACCGGCAGGCGGTTTTGTTCAGCTAAAGTAACCTCTAGCTGAACAAGAGCTGCCAGCCTCGTGCCGACTGCGTTCACCCGCGCAGGTCCACTTCTCCACCAGACAGTCAGCCGGGCGAAGCATCATGCACCGCCCTCCGCGCTGTGGAGACGTGACATGTTCCAGTTTGCAAAGAAGACCGTGCTTGCCGGTGCGATGGCGGCGACCGCACTGGTTTCGGCCAGCCCGGCCATGGCGCAAAGCCGCCATCACCATGACGATAACGGCACCGCCATCGCGGTCGGCGTCGGCGTGCTGGGGATCATTGCCCTCGCCGCCTTGAGTTCGAACCACAATGACCGCCGGTGCGACGGTGACCGCGACGATGATCGTCGCTGCTATGACAATGCCAACTATGGCAACGGCTATGGCGGCAACAATTACGGCGGGGGCTATTATGCCACCAACGGTTACTACTACGGCAGCAACGGCGGCTATTACAATGGCGGCAACTACGACAACAGCGGGCGTTATTACGACCGCCAGGGTCGTTACGATCGCCGCTACGACCGCCGCGGCCACAACGATCGTGACCAGTACCGTGGTCGCGAGCAGTCGCGCGATCGCGACCATGATGGGGATCGCGACGAAGGCCGCCGTGGCTGGTGACAGCCGCGTGACCTGACGTCCAAGTCAACCAACAATCGGGGCGCATGTGCAAACATGTGCCCCGATCTGTCTGCGCCCTCGCCTAACCGGTGCATCGCCGCTATGGCGCGTCAATGCAGACGACCGACCTCAAGATCGCCTTGTTCTCGGGCAATTACAACATCACCGTGGACGGCGCGAACAAGGCGCTCAACCGGTTGGTCGGTTACCTGCTCCGCCAAGGCGCGCAGGTGCGGGTCTATTCGCCGACGGTCGACCATCCCGAGATGGAACCGACCGGCGATCTTGTCTCATTGCCCTCGGTGCCAATCCCGTTTCGCTCGGAATATCGGCTGTCTTCAGGCGTGAACGCGCGGATCAAGCGTGACCTCGCAGAGTTCAAACCCAACGTGGTCCATGTGTCCGCTCCCGACGCCAGCGGCCACCGCGCGGTGACCTGGGCGAGGAAACGGGGTTTGCCGGTCCTGGCTTCGGTCCACACCCGGTTCGAGACTTACCTGAAGTACTACTATCTCGGTTTCCTGGCCCCGGTCGCGGTCGCGCTGCAACGGCGCTTTTATCGGCGCTGCACCGCGCTGGTCGCGCCGAGCGAATCGATGGCCCAAGTGCTGCGCGAAGAGCGGATGAGCTATGATATCAGCATCTGGTCACGCGGGGTCGATCGCCGGACCTTCAACCCGGACCGGCGCGATATGGCCTGGCGCCGCAGCCTGGGCTTGGCCGACGATGATTACGTGATCGGTTTCCTAAGTCGCCTGGTCATGGAAAAGGGCCTCGACGTATTCAGTGATGCGATCGCGCGGTTGCGCGAAATGGGCATTGCTCACCGTGTGCTGGTGGTGGGCGAAGGCCCGGCACGCGATTGGTTCGAAGCGCGGTTGCCCGGTGCTGTGTTCACCGGGTTCCTCGCCGGGCCCGACCTTGGCCGCGCCGTTGCCTCGATGGACACGATGTTCTTCCCCAGCGAGACCGAGGCGTTTGGAAATGTCTCGCTGGAGGCGATGGCCAGCGCGGTGCCGGTGGTTGCGGCGGCCGCGACGGGCAGCGAAAACCTCATCGCCGATGGCTGCTCGGGCCGTCTGATCGCGCCGGGCGCGGTTGACCTCTTTGCCGATGCGCTGCGCACTTATGCTCTCGATCCCGCATTGCGGATCGAACACGGCAAGGCCGGGGAAGTGAAAAGCCGGGCTTTCGACTGGGACCGGATCAACCAGACCGTTGCGGATAACTATATCCGGCTAATCACGGCGCAGTCCGCAAGCTAGCGCAACAATCCCTTGTCCGCTTCGCTATTGCTGAAGCGCAGCAGGAACAGCGCGACCAGCCAGATCATCACCACCTGGAACAGGCTCATCGGCATGTTGGCCGCGACCTGGTAGAGCGTGAGGATCACAAGCCCGGCGAGCGAGACGATGAAAGCCGGCACGGCCCAGCGGCGGCGCAGGACAAGCAGCAGCGAACCGGTAAAAGCGGCACCGACTGCCAGCCCCCAGGCCGCCATCGCCCAGAGCGGGGTGTTGTTGAGCGCGGCGACCATCGCCGGCGGGGTTTGCGCCATGGTGGTCGGGTCCTTGGTCGCGGTAAGCCAGAAGGCCAGACTGGCGAAGCCGTTCCACAACACGCCAAGACCTGCAACGATCCAGAAACTCAGCGGCACCTTGGCCGCTGTTCCGCCGATTTCTTGCATGTTCCACCTCCCGCACGTCTTTTGACGCTGCGGGAGGAGGCTATCACGAAAGTGTCACGGAACCAAACCCGCGCCGGTTCAATGCGTTACAAGCGTTCGATCTTGCGGGCCGCCTCGTCGAGGATCTCTGCAATCGAGTGCACCGCCTCGCGGTCAAAGTCGCCTGCGGCCACGCGATTCTTTACCGCGTGGAACAGGTTGCCCATTGCCCGCTTAAGCGGCGGGGCGCTGGTCCGTTCGCTTTCCTCGGCCAGGCCCTTGAGCCGTGCGATGATTGCATCGTACTCATTCTGCCGTTCGGCCAGTTCGGCACGTCCGGCAGCGGTGGCGCTGAACGATTTGCGCGATCCTTCGCCGGCCTGTTCATCGGCCATCCCTTCGTCGGTGAGCAGGCTCAACGTCGGATAGACCACGCCGGGGCTCGGCGCATACTGGCCGCCCGAAAGCTCTTCGATCGCCTTGATCAGCTCGTAACCGTGGCGGGGCATTTCGGCGATCAGGCCCAGCAACGACAGGCGCAGTTCGCCCGAACCGAACATTCGGCCGCGCCCGCCCGGGCCGCGCTGTCCGGGACCGCCACGCCCGCGGCCTTCACCGCCGAAACCTGCGCCCCAGTCGCGACCCCAGCCGTGACCCCATCCGGTCATTATCATTGCGGCCATCGGGCCATAACGGTGGCCCCGTGGGCCGCATCCGTGCATTTTCATGTGTCTTTATCCTTTCATGATGGGTCTAAGATATATCTTTAAAAGGTTGATGCAACCCCCTCGTGCAAATTTTCGCGAGCGGCCCTATCTGTGCGCCATGGCCGACCTGTTTGCTGCTGATCTTCCTGAAGCCCCGGATGATGCGCCGCGCGCGGATGCACCGCTCGCCGATCGCTTGCGTCCGCGCGCGCTGGATGAAGTCATCGGGCAGGAGCAGCTGACTGGCCCTGAGGGCGCGATCGGGCGGATGGTCGCGGCGGGGCGCCTGTCGAGCATGATCCTGTGGGGACCGCCCGGCACCGGCAAGACCAGCATCGCGAGGCTGCTGGCCACGGCAGTTGGCATGCGCTTTGCCGCAATCAGCGCGGTGTTCTCCGGCGTGGCCGACCTCAAGAAGGCCTTTGCCGAGGCCGACATGATGGCCAAGGCGGGACAGCGCACCCTGCTGTTCGTGGACGAGATCCACCGCTTCAACCGCGCCCAGCAGGACGGCTTCCTGCCCTTCGTCGAAAAGGGCACCGTGACGCTGGTCGGCGCTACCACAGAAAACCCCAGCTTCGCGCTCAACGCCGCGCTGCTGAGCCGCGCGCAGGTGCTGATCCTGCACCGCCTCGATGCTGCCGCGCTCGATACCCTGCTCAGCCGTGCCGAGGAACTCGAAGGCCCGCTGCCCCTTACTGCCGACGCGCGCGAGGCGCTGGTCGCCTCGGCCGACGGCGACGGGCGGTTCCTGCTCAATCAGGCCGAGACGCTCTACGCCGCGCAGATCCCGGAACCGCTCGATCCCGCCGCGCTGGGTGCATTTCTCCAGCGTCGGGTTGCAGTCTATGACAAGGACCGCGACGGGCATTACAATCTGATTTCCGCGCTGCACAAGGCGCTGCGCGGGTCAGACCCCCAAGCCAGCCTCTATTACATGGCGCGGATGCTGACTGCGGGCGAGGAACCGCTGTATGTGCTCCGCCGGCTGGTTCGGTTCGCCAGCGAAGACATCGGCCTCGCCGATCCGCAAGCGTTGATCCAGTGCCTTGCTGCCAAAGACGCTTACCAGTTTCTCGGCAGTCCCGAAGGCGAGCTGGCGATTGTCCAGGCCTGCCTCTACCTCGCCACCGCACCAAAATCGAACGCCGCCTATATGGCGCAGAAATCGGCTTGGGACAGCGCCCGCCAGACCGGCAGCCTCGCCCCGCCCGCGCACATCCTCAACGCCCCGACCAAGCTGATGAAGGACATCGGCTACGGCAAGGACTACGCTTACGATCACCAGGCCGAGGACGGCTTTTCAGGCGCCGATTACTGGCCCGAAGGGATGGAACCGCAGGCCTACTATCAACCGGTCGAACGC
>JANXUP010000208.1 GCA_025356175.1 Sphingomonadaceae bacterium
GGCATCGACCTCACCGCGCGCACGGTCCTGTTCGCCACTGGTACGGTCAACCGCTATCCCGACATCCCGCGCGAGATCCACGATGCGGCGCTGGCGGCGGGCAAATTGCGCTATTGCCCGGTGTGCGATGCGTTCGAGGCGACCGACCAGCGCATCGCGGTGATCGGCGCAGAAAGCCACGGGGTGGCCGAGGCGCTGTTCCTGCGTAACTATTCCGACCGGATCACACTGTTCACGCTGGAAAAGTGCGAACTGCATGAGAAGGACCGCACCGACCTCGCCAAAGCGGGGGTCGAATGGGACCCGCGTCCGGTGGTCAGCTACGATTTTTCGGGCGACGGGGTGCGACTGGGGTTCGCCGATGGCAGCAACGCCGAGGCGGATACGATGTACCCAGCGTTGGGTTCCGATCCCAACGACAGCCTGATCAAGCAGCTTGGCCTGCGCACCGCGTCTGACGATACCATCCTGACCGACGCGCACCAGCGGCTTGGGCTCGACGGGCTTTATGCGGCGGGCGATATCGTCTCGGGGCTTGACCAGATCAGCGTGGCGATGGGCCAGGCGGCGGTGGCGGCGACCACGTTGCACAACGATTTGCGCGCGCGCGACGGGCAGACTGCGGAGTGAACGAGCCCATATATCCCCTTACCGGCCTCAAGGTCGTCGAACTCGCGCGCATCCTCGCTGGGCCGTGGGCGGGGCAAATCTTCGCCGACCTCGGCGCGGAAGTGATCAAGGTCGAGAGCCCGGCAGGCGACGATACCCGCCAGTGGGGCCCGCCGTTCGTGACTTACGCCGACGGATCGAGCGATGCCGCCTATTTCCACGCCGCCAATCGCGGCAAGACTTCGGTCGTGATCGATTTTGCAACGCCCGAAGGTCAGGCCGAAGTGCGGCGGCTGGTTGCAGATGCCGATGTGCTGATCGAGAATTTCAAGGTCGGCACGCTCGCCAAATACGGGCTCGATTACGCGAGCCTGTCCGCCGCCAATCCGCGGCTGGTCTATTGCTCGATCACCGGGTTCGGGCAGGATGGGCCCTATGCCAGCCGCCCGGGCTATGACTTCATCATCCAGGGGATGAGCGGAGTGATGGACCTGACCGGCGATCCCGATGGGCCGCCGCAAAAGATCGGCGTGGCCTTCGCCGACATCATGACCGGGCTCTATTCGGTGATCGCGATCCAGGCCGCTTTAGCTGCGCGCGCGGTATCGGGGCGCGGCGACCATATCGACATGGCGCTGTTCGACGTGATGACCGGGGTGCTGGCCAATCAGGCGCAGAACTATCTTGTTACCGGAAACAGCCCGCGGCGGCTGGGCAATACCCATCCCAACATCACGCCTTACGCCGTGTTCCCAACGAGCGACGGCTGGTTCATTCTGGCGGTGGGCAACGACGGGCAGTTCCGCAAATTCTGCACCGCGATGGGTCTCGATGCCATGGCTGCGGACCCCCGCTTCACCAGCAATGCACTGCGGCTGGAGCATCGCGGCGTGCTCGAAGTGCTAATCGCCGAGGCGACCCGGCTGCGCACGCGCGCTGATTTGCTCGCACTGTGCGAGGCGGCCGGGGTTCCCGCTGGCCCGATCAACAGCGTCGCCGATGCCTTTACTGATCCGCAGATCGTCGCGCGGCAGATGCAGCAGACGTTTACCGCTCCAGATGGCCAACAGGTGGCAGGTGTGCGCACGCCGATCCGGTTTGCCGGGATGTCGCTGAACCTGGGAGTAGCAGCGCCGCGGCTAGGCGCGGACGACCCGTCAGCCGGTTAATGCGGCACGTCTGCTGGCGGCGTTGCGCCGCCGGGCGCTGCGACACGGCTGAGGTTGGCCTTGCGCATGAAGATCACTAGCGGCGCCGCGGCCAAGCTGAGCCAGACCATCATGTAAAAATCGTCAATGTAGGCAATCATCGCCGCCTGCTGATTGACCATCGCGTCGATGTAGGACAGCCCCGCCTCACCCAGCGTCTGGAACCGGTCAACCGTCGAGACATCGATCAAATCGGTGAACGATGACGTGACATGGGCGGCCAGGTCGGAATGGCTAACCTGAAGGTTATGCGCGAGCTCGAAGGTGACGATCGAGATGCCGACCGACGATCCGATCGAGCGCGACAGGTTGAGCAGGCTCGACCCGTCGGTGCGCAGCATCGGCGGCAAGGTGGCAAAGGCGCTGGCATTGAGCGGGATGAAGATCAGCCCCATCCCGATCCCCTGGATGAACCCGGACACAGCGATGTGGTAATAATCGGTTTGGAGCGACCACGATGCCATCTCCCACAGCGAAAACGCGGCGATCAGGAACCCGCTGAAGATCAGGATCCGGGGATCGAACCCGCGCCGCAGGATCCAGCCCGAAAATTGCATCGTCATCAGTGTGCCAACCCCGCGCGGCATCAGCGTCATCCCGGTATCGATCACGCCGTAACCGAACAGGCGCTGCAGCATCGGCGGCAGCAGGGCCATGGTCGCGAACATGACCACCCCGATCACCAGACTGAAGAACAGTGCGAACACGTAATTCGGGTCGGCAAACAGGTGGCGATTGAACAGCGGTTCGCGCGCTGTGACGAAGTGGATGACTGCGATCCACGCCGCCGAGACACAAAGGAAGGTATAAATCCAGGCTTCGGTCGACTGGAACCAGTCGATATGACCGCCGCGATCGAGCAGCAGCTGCAGTGAGGTCAGGGCGAGCGCTACCAGCGCAAAGCCGATCCCGTCGAACTTGCGCTGGACAAGTTTGCGCGACGGCAGTGTCGCCATCATGATCGCCAGCGAAATGACCCCTAGCGGGACGTTGACATAGAACACCGCGCGCCAGTTCCAGTTCTCGGTCAGATAGCCGCCGATGATCGGTCCAAGGATTGGCCCGGCCATGATCCCCATGCCCCAAACTGCCATCATCTGCGATTGGCGCGAAGGCTTGTTGGTATCGATCATCGCCGCCTGGCTCAGCGGACCGATAAAGGCTCCGGTCGCCCCCTGCAGCGCTCGGAACAGCACCATCTGAGTGACGTTCTGGGCCATGCCGCACAGCATCGATGAGAGGATGAAACCGACAACCGACATGATGAACAGCCGGCGCGAGCCGATCCGGTCAGCGAGCCAACCGGTCATCGGCATCGCGATCGCAACCGCGACGATGTAGCTGGTCAGCACCCAGCTTATCTCGTCCGAAGTCGCGCCCAGACTGGCCTGCATGTGCGGGATCGCGACGTTGGCGATCGTGGTGTCAAGGATCTGCAGCAGCGAGGCGAGCATCACCCCGATCGCCACCAGCATCGGATTTGCGACCGGCAGCAAGGCAACGTCATCGGTCGCGGCCAGCAACGCCCGGACCGAGCCGTATTGCTTCTTGTCTGAAGGCGCCGCCGCGCTCGCCATGGCAGTCGGTCCTAGCGCCGACGTCCGTCGGTAAAGACTGTGACCTTAACCGACAGGCCCGAGATAAGCTCGCGCGGGCTTGCTTCATCAAGCACGATCCGCACCGGCACGCGCTGCGTCACTTTGACCCAGTTGCCGGTGGCATTCTGTGCGGGAAGCACCGAAAACTCGCTGCCCGTCCCCGCCCCGATCGACAGCACATGGGCCTTTAGCTTGAGCCCGGGATAGGCGTCGAACTTGATCTCTGCCGTCTGGCCGACGCGCATGTCCGCCAGATCGGTTTCCTTGAAATTCGCCTCGATGTAGGCGGACCCATCGGCCACCAGCGTGATCACCGGCAGTCCGCTGATCAGCTCTTGGCCGATCTGCAAGCGGCTGGCCTGGCTCACTTGTCCAGAAACCGGCGCGCGCACTTCGGTCCGCGCGAGGTTGAGCTCAACCGTCTGGCGCTGCGCACGGGCTGCGGCAACTTGCGGATATACGCCGGGCACCTGCGCTCCGGTTGAAAGCTTGGCGGCGGCTTCCTGGCCCTTGGCCTGGGCGAGCTTCAGCGCTTCCTGCCCGATCGCGACCTGATGCTGCGCTGCTTCGTAAGCCGCCTTGGTGGTAAAGCCGCGCTTCCACAGAGCCTCTTGCCGGGACAGGTTCGAACGCGCGAAGGCGATCTGCTCTTGCGCCGCAGAGACGTCCGCGCCCGACAGCGCGCTCGAATTTGCGAGCGCAGTCTGGCTCGCCTGCGCCGTGGCAATCGCCGCGTCGGACTGGGCAAGCTGAAGCTGATATGACTCCGAATCGATCCGGAAGAGCAGGTCACCCGCCTTAACATGCTGGTTTTCCTTGACCATCACGCCGATGATCTTGCCGCCGACCTCCGCGCTTACCGAAACCTTGTCGAGGTGGACATAGGCATTGTCGGTCGAAACCTCGCCCTGCAGGCTGCGCCAATAGACCACGCCGCCGATGATCAGCGCCAGCGGCAGCGACAGCATCAGCGCGAGCCGGCCCCACTTGCGGCGGGGCTTTGCTTGCGGCTCTGTCGGTGCGCCCGGGACATGGACCGGATCGGCCAGCACATCGGCGGCCTGCTGGTCAAATTTGGGATCGCTTTCAGCCATTGGATACTGCCTTTGTTGACGCGCGGGGCGCCAGATTGTTGCGCAGCCGCGCGAGCGTGGCGAGGACCAAGACCCGCTCTTCGCTGCTGATACCTTCAAACGCTTCAGCTTCGAGCTGTTCCCCAAGCGGATGTAACTGGGCGAGAAGGTCCGCCGCCTTAGCGGTCAGGAACAGCTTCCACGACCGGCGATCGGTTGGATCGGGGCGGCGTTCGACCAGGTCTGCTTCCTGCAGCCGATCAACCATGCGGCACACCGTGATCGGCTCGACATCGAGCAATTCCGCAAGCCCGCCCTGGTTTACGCCTTCGTGCCGATTAAGCATGACCAGGACCTGCCATTGCGGACGGGTCACGCCGATTTCCCGGGCACGCGCATCGAATGCACGGCGGGCAAGGCGTGAAATGTCACCAATCATAGCGAATGGGCTTTCTTTCATAGCCGTGCACTTAATAAGCATAGTTATAAATTGCAAGTGCGAACTGGATGCAATCTGCGAACGGACGCGACAATGAATTACACTTTGAAAGGTGACAGCGGCCCGCTCGCCGCGCAAAGTTGGCGTTCCAGCTAAAGGAACAGGCATGGCTGACAATGCGCGAGCCTTGAACCGTTTTGGCCTTGGTGCCGCGCTTGGCGAAGATCCGCCGGGCGACGTTCGGCGCTGGCTGACGGCACAGATCGATGGCTTCGATCCGCGCCCGGCCCCGATTGCCGCATCCCTGCCATCGGGCAAGTTGATCGAGATGCTGCGTGACAGCCGCGAGGAACGCAAAGACCTCAAGGCCGAAGCCAAACAAACGGGGGCCTATCCCAAGCAGATGAAACAGCAAGCGAAGGCCGCAGGAATGCCCGGCCCTTACGCCGACTTGCGCGACGCCTATATCGCCGCAGTCGGCGCGCGGACCAATGTCGCGCTGGCCACGGCAACGCCTTTTGCCGAACGACTGGTCCATTTCTGGTCCAATCACTTCGCCGTTTCGGTCGACAAGATCGTCACCGTGGGCCTTGCCGGGGCGTTCGAATTCGAAGCGATCCGCCCGCATGTAATGGGCAAGTTCGCCGACCTGCTCGGCGCGGTCGAGCGGCATCCGGCGATGCTGCTCTATCTTGATCAGGCCCAGTCAGTCGGCCCGAACAGTCCGCTCGGCGCCCGTGCGGCGCAGCGCGGCAAGGAACGCGGCCTTAACGAGAACCTTGCCCGCGAGATCATGGAGCTCCACACGCTCGGCGTGCGCAGCGGCTATAGTCAGGCCGACGTCACCGAGTTCGCCCGCGCGCTGACCGGCTGGACCGTTGGCGGACTGGCCAAGCAGCCGATCCTGCAGGGGCCCGGTCCGAAGTTCTGGTTTGCGGCGCCAATCCACGAGCCCGGATCACGGACGGTGGTTGGCGCGAAGTACAGCCAATCGGGCGAAGCCCAGGCGCAGGCGGTGCTAAACGATCTTGCGGTCCATCCAGCAACGGCGAAGCACATCGCAACCAAGCTCGCGCGGCATTTTGCCGCTGACGATCCGCCACCGGCCTTGGTCGCGCGCCTCGAACAGGCCTTCCTGCAATCACAAGGCGATCTGCCGACGGTCTACCGCGTGCTGATTGATGCCCCCGAAGTCTGGAGCGGCACGCCCAAGTTTCGCACCCCGTGGGAGTGGACCGTGGCCGCGCTGCGGGCGACCGGGGTCAAATCGATCCCGGCAAAGAGCGCCACGGGCGCTTTCCAGCAGCTTGGCCAGCCGATCTGGAAGCCCGGCTCGCCCGCAGGCTATGATGATATCGCCGCGAGCTGGGCCGGGCCCGATGCGCTCTATCGCCGGGTCGAGATGGCGCAGCGGATCGCCGAACGCAGCGCTGCCACGATCGACGCGCGCAAACTTGCCCCGGCGCTGTTCCCGGATAGTCTATCGCCAGCCACCGCAACCGCGCTGACCCGCGCCGAAAGCGGCCCGCAGGCGCTCGCCCTGCTGCTCGCCTCGCCCGAAATGATGAGGAGATGACCATGCTGCTCCACCGCCGCCAGATCCTTGCCGGAGTCACTGCCGCAGGGGCCGCCTCGCTGCTGCTGCCGCGTATCGCTTTTGCCCGTGCCGCGACCGAGCGCCGCCTGGTCTTCGTGATCCAGCGCGGCGCCGCCGATGGCCTCGCCACCCTCGCCCCGACTGGCGATCCAGCCTATGCGGCCCTGCGCGGCGATCTTGCCGCCGACCTCGCCGACCGGCCCAAGCTTGGCGGCATGTTCGCGCTGCATCCCGCGCTAACCCAGCTTGGCGCGATGTATGAGGCGAAGCAGGCACTGTTCGCACACGCGGTTGCCTCACCCTATCGCGACCGTTCGCATTTTGACGGGCAGAACGTGCTCGAAACCGGCGGCGCACAGCCCTATGACCGGCAGGACGGCTGGATGAATAGGCTGTTGGCGATGCTCCCGGCAGATGCCGCCCGCGGCCTTGCGGTATCGGCGACGATCCCCACCGCGCTGCGCGGCCCGGTGCAAGTTTCAAGCTACGCACCGTCCTCGCTGCCCGATGCCAGCAATGACACGCTGCAGCGGGTGTCTTCCCTCTATGCCGATGACCCACAGCTTCATGCGCTGTGGGAAGAAGCCCTGCAAACCAAGGCGATGGCGAGCGGCTTCGACGCGGCTGGCGCCAAGGGTGCCGCCGCCGCCGGTGCGCTGGTCGCCAGCCTGATGGCCGGGGACAAAGGCGCGCGGGTGGTGATGGTCGAAACCACCGGCTGGGATACGCACTCGGGCCAGCGCGGCCGGCTCAATGCGCAGCTGACCGGGCTCGACGCACTGCTCGCCGCGCTCAAGACCAACCTCGGGCCAAATTGGGAAGATACTCTGGTGGTGGTCGCCACGGAGTTCGGACGCACCGCTGCGGCGAACGGAACCGGCGGGACGGATCACGGCACGGCCTCGCTCGCCATGCTGGCTGGCGGGACGGTAAACGGCGGACGCATCCTGAGCGACTGGCCCGGACTTTCCGCCGCGAACCTGTATGAAAACCGCGACCTCAAGCCGACCGCCAGCCTTGATGCCTTGATCGGCGGAGCAGTCGCTGCGCACTTCGCGCTCGACCCGGCGCTGGCTGTGCCCAGGCTGTTCCCCGGCAGCAGCAGTGGCAACTTTTCGGGCCTGATTCGGGCATAGCCGCACAATCGTGCTTGCGCGGATCGCCGCGCTGGGGTGAACAGGCGGCATGCTTGCGCGCCTGCCCCGCCCCCTTGCGATCCTCGTCGCCGCCTTGTTTCTGGGCGCTTGTGCGTGGTGCCTGACGACCCCGCCGGGCAAGGTCACCAAGGCGGCCAAGGGCCACTATACCGACATGATGCTGTTTCGCGACATTGTGGCGCAAGTGCAGGCGGGTAAAGACTATTACCACGCCGCAACCGATTTGCAGCGGGTCCACCACTACCCCACCCGCCCGTTCGTGACCGTGCGCGAACCCACGCTTTATCTGGCTGCTGCCGAACTCGGCTGGCCATGGTTGAACGAGGCGGAGAAGGTTCTCGCCGGTCTGATCATCCTGGTTTGGCTGCTCGCGCTGCCGCCGCCGGTTATGTGGCTGGAAAAGCTGGCGGCCGCCGGCTGCGTCGCGGTCGCCTGCCTCGCCCCGGTTGCGGAAAGCCTCACCCCGATGAGCGAAGCCTGGTGCGGCTTGCTGCTCACGCTGGCGCTGGGGCTAACGGTGTGGCGCCGGAGCCGCTGGTGGATGCCGGTCGTCGTGATCGCTGCCGCGCTGGCGCTGCGCGAACTTGCCCTGCCGTTCTTGCTGCTCGCCGCCATGTTCGCGTTGTGGGAACGGCGCTGGAAGGAACTGGCCGCGTGGGGAACTGTCCTCGCGCTGTTTGCCGCAGGTTTGGCCTGGCATGCGTGGAATGTCGCCGCGGTTGCGCTGCCGGGAGATATGTATTCGCCCGGATGGGCTGGCGGCCTGGGCCTGCGCGCCGTGCTGCTTGCGTTGGCCAACACCACTCTGCTGCACTCGCTGCCGATGCAATATGCGCTGGCAATCTCGCTGCTCCCGGCACTCGGCTGGCTGGCGCTTGATGGCCGCAGCGGGCGTTTTGCCGTGCTGCTGCTGTTCGGTTACGCGCTGATGATTGCGCTCTTTTCACGGAGCGACAATTTCTATTGGGGTTTCACGATGGTCCCGGCTTGGTTCGCCGGACTAGCGCTCGTCCCTCGTGCAGCAATCCAGCTGACCCGCGCGATCACTCACCCTGCCCGGCGATCGCCCCCGGCTCATTAGCCACCACGGTCAGCACCGCAGCCCATACGGCGACATTCTGTTCGAGCTGCACCGGATCGACCTTGTCGAGCGTATCGTCAGGCGTGTGGTGCAGGTCAAAATAGCGGGTGCCGTCCTGATTGAGGTCAATCACCGCGAGCTTCTGCGCCGCGATCACCGGTTCGACATCGGTCCCGCCACCGGCTTTGCGTTCACCCACAACGATGCCCATTGGCGCCAGCGCGGCGGCAACCTTGTCACGCAGCGGCTTGTTGGCGGGGGCCAGGTTGAAATCGACCCGCCACACCCGGTCGGCGCCGAAATCGCTTTCCATCGCCAGCGCATGCGGTTCATTCGCATGTGCTTTGGCATATGCCTCGCCGCCAAAGCCGCCGAGCTCTTCGCTGCCCGCCCACAGCACCCGGATCGTGCGGAGCGGCCTTCCGTCCTGCTGCGCGCGCAAGGCTGCCGCAGTGACGATGCCGCAGCCCGCCGCATTGTCGATCGCTCCGGTACCAAGGTCCCAGCTGTCGAGATGGCAGGCGACCAGCACCGGTGGGAGCGAAAGATCGCGCCCGGGCAAATCGGCAATCACGTTGCCCGAAGGCATGTTCGCTTGCGGATGGCCTTCGAGCACCAGTTGCATCGTGACCGGCTTGCCCTTGGCGGCGATGCGCGCGATGAGGTCCGCGTCTGGCGCAGAAACAGCGCCTGAAGGGATGGCCTGACCGCCAGCCGGGAAGTTGGTTCCGCCAGTGTGCGGATCGCGGTTGTGGTCGGTCCCGGCCGAGCGGATCACCGCTCCCACTGCGCCTTTGCTCGCCGCGACAGCCGGGCCTTGCCGCCGCGCGTTGCCGTAGGGCCCATAGCCCGAGCCATCCTGATTGGGCAGCATCTGGTTATCGATGAACGCGATCTTTCCGTTGAGCGATCCGGCCGGCGCAGCCTTCAGTGCATCGAGCGAGGGAAAATAGACCATTTCTGCAGTTAGCCCGCCCTTGGGGGTCGGCACCGAATTGCCCAGCGCGGTGATGTGCAGCTGCTGCGGATAAGGCCCGGTCAGCTGCGCGGTCTCAGCGCCGCGGACAAAACCGACGATCGGAAAAGTTTCGATGTGCACGTTCTTGAAGCCGAGTGCGTTAAGCCGCTGGACCGCCCAGTCCCGCGCCGCCGCTTCGCGTGGGGACCCATCGAGCCGCTGCCCGATCTCGGTGGTCAGGTCCGCGACGATATCCCACGCGGTGCCGCTACCTTGCGGCGGGGCGGCGCTGACAGCGGTGGAGACAAGCAAGGCGGAGAGCGCAGCGGCGCGGACAGTGTTTCGCATATGTTCAGGACCTAAGGTTATCGCCGAGGCTTGGCAAGCATCCCCCTTCGCACCGCTCAATTCGTTGGCGAAAGTACCACAATATGGAAGCTTCCCGGCTCCATCGTTCCCCGCTTAGCCGGCGGCACGGGCGCAGCGAACCGGGCTGCGGGCAGGAAGACCTGGCCGCTGGCCGGGTCCATTGCCGCCGTGCGCGCGCTCGCTTCGGTCTCGCTATCCGCCGCGGCGATGGCATTGCGGTGCACCAGACGCACTACTGACAGGCTGCCGCTCTTGCCGCACGGGACCAGGAACTGCTTGCGGACACTGTCCCAGATCACGGTGTCCGGTCCCAAACCGATGCTGACGAGCGACACCAACCGCCGCGCGCGGAGATCGACCAGCGCCGCCTTGCCGTTGGCGCATGAGCTGAGCGCAAGACCCGTGGCGGGATCGAGCGCCAGTCCGGTCGGCCCTTCGCACCCCGGCAGCGCAATCTGCCCGGCTGCCTTGCCCGTTTTCAAGTTGGCCAACTCGATCTCACTGCCGTCTTCATTGTTTACTGCGATCAGGCTTTTGCTGACCACCACCGCCACCTCAAGTCCAGGTTTGAGCGCGATCCGCGACACTTCCTTGCGCCGGGCCAGATCGACCACCGAGATTGCTCCGCCCTTGGCCGCCATCACGTAAACCAGGCGGTGGTCGGCCGAGAGCACCAGCGCATCCGGGTCCTCGGCCACAGTGATTGAAGCGAGCTCGGCACCGGAGGCGATGTCCAGGATCCGTAACGTGTTGTCCTTGCCGCTGGAGACAACCAGGGTATCTCCGCCGGGCACCGCTTCTACGCCGTGGCCGCCCTGGATCGCTCCGATCGAGCGGACCGAGCCGGGCTGCGCCGGATCGATCATCAGCACGTCCTTGCCGCGCGCTACCAGCAAAAGGTGATGCGCCGCGTCCCAGCTCGCAAAATCCCAGCGATCATCCGGCGCGGCAATGCTTGCAGACTTTGCGTATGGCGGCGGTGGCGGCGCGGCGAGCGTTTGCGTGGTTACCAGCAAGGCGGCGAGCGCGGCGGCGCTGAGAAGTCTGCTCATGCCACAAGGTTGTAAGGCCCGGTTGGGCGATAGCAATCCGTTAAACCAGATTGGGGGCACACCGTTCCGCACCCCCGCTTGCCCAGCGCCGCGCCCCCCTGTAAGGGCGCGGAAAATCTTCCCCTTGTTCTATCCCCAGAGGTACCAGATGGCCGCCCAGTACGCTTACGTCATGAAAGGCATGACCAAGACTTTCCCCGGCGCCCCCAAGCCGGTGCTGAGCGATATCAGCCTGCAGTTCTATCAGGGCGCGAAAATCGGCATTGTCGGCCCCAACGGCGTCGGCAAATCGACGCTGATGAAGATCATGGCGGGGATCGACACCGATTACACCGGCGAGGCTTGGCCGGGCGAATACATCACCGTCGGTTACCTCGCGCAGGAGCCCGAGCTCGACAAGACCAAGACCGTGCTTGAAAACGTCAAGGATGGCGCGCGCGCAACCGCCGATCTGGTCGAGCGGTTCAACGCGATCTCGATGGAAATGGCCGAGCCCGACGCCGACTTCGAAAAGCTCGGCGACGAAATGAGCGAGCTGCAGGGCAAGATCGACGCGGTCGATGGCTGGACGCTCGACAACCAGCTCGAAATCGCGATGGAAGCGCTGCGCTGCCCGCCCGGCGACTGGGCGGTGGACAACCTTTCGGGCGGGGAAAAGCGCCGCATCGCGCTGACCCGACTGCTGATCCAGAAGCCCGACATCCTGCTGCTCGATGAACCGACCAACCACCTCGACGCAGAGTCGGTTGAATGGCTCGAAAACCACCTCAAGGAATACGCCGGCGCGGTGCTGATGATCACCCACGATCGCTATTTCCTCGACAACGTGGTCGGCTGGATCCTCGAACTCGATCGCGGGAAATACTTCCCGTACGAGGGCAATTATTCGACCTACCTCGAGAAGAAGGCCAAGCGGCTGGAGCAGGAAGACCGCGAGGAGAGCGGCAAATCGAAGGCGCTCAGCCGCGAACTGGAATGGATCCGCCAGACCCCGGCGGCCCGCCAGACCAAGAGCAAGGCGCGTATCCGCAAGTTTGAGGAACTGCAGAACGCGCAGGACGGCCGGATTGCCGGCAAGGCGCAGATCGTCATCCAGGTGCCCGAACGGCTGGGCAGCAAGGTGATTGAGGCCGAAGGGCTGACCAAGGCTTACGGCGACAAGCTCTTGTTCGAAAACCTCTCGTTCATGCTCCCGCCGGGCGGGATCGTCGGGATCATCGGCCCCAACGGCGCGGGCAAATCGACGCTGTTCCGGATCATCACCGGGCAGGAAGCGCCCGATGAGGGCAAGCTTGAGATCGGCTCGACCGTCCACCTGGGCTTCGTCGACCAGAGCCGCGACGATCTCGATCCCAAGCACAATGTGTGGGAAGAAATCAGCGGCGGGCACGATTTCATGACCGTCAACAAGCAGGAAACCAGCACCCGCGCCTATGTCGGCGCATTCAATTTCAAGGGCGCCGACCAGCAGAAGAACGTCGGCAAACTCTCCGGCGGTGAACGCAACCGCGTCCACATGGCCAAGATGCTCAAGCAGGGCGGCAACGTGCTGCTGCTCGATGAGCCGACCAACGATCTCGACGTGGAAACGCTCGGAGCATTGGAAGAAGCCATCGAAAACTTCGCTGGCTGCGCAGTGGTGATCAGCCACGACCGCTTCTTCCTCGATCGCCTCGCCACGCACATCCTCGCCTTCGAAGGCAACAGCCACGTAGAATGGTTCGAAGGCAACTTTGCGGCCTATGAAGAAGACAAGCGGCGCAGACTGGGCGATGCCGCTGATCGGCCGACCAGACTCGCGTATAAGAAGCTGACGCGTTGATTGCAGCCATACTTGATGAACGCAAAGCTTACCAAACCATTCACCCTGCCGACAGCGCGACTCGCGTAACTATTGCTCCATGGTCGCCGGCGATGGTCTGGCGCGTTGGATGGAGTAACGGCAATGGCCGTAAGCAAGAACAAGCAGGCACGCCGTCTGGCCGGTCTCGCGCTGGCAATTTCGGCGTTGGCAATCCCGGGCGCGGCTTGGGCCGATCCCGAAAATGGCGATCGCGGCGGCTGGCATGCACGCGGCAATGAAGGCGGCCGCGAGGCGCGCCAGCAGGATCGCGGCGACGGCGGTGGGCGCGGCCAGCAGCAGCAACAGGCAACTCCGGCACCTGCCCCGCAAGCAGCTCCGCAGGCGCAAGCCAACTGGCAGGGGCGTGCCGACCGCGGTGACCGTGGTTCGCGCGGTAACTGGAATGGCGGCAATGTCGCTCCGCAGGCAGTCCCCGCTCCGCAGCCGGCCCAACAGGGCTGGAACGGCGGCAACCGTCAGGACCGCGGTCAGGCGCAGGGCTGGAATGGCGGCAACCGCCCGCAGCCCGATCAGGCCCGCACCTGGAATGGTGGCAATCGCCAGCAGACCGAACCGGCCCGCACTTCGAACGGTGACCGCAACCGCGATCAGCAGCCGCGCAACTGGACCGATGCTGGCCGCCAGGACCGTGACGGCGATCGCCGCCAGCGCGATGGCAACTGGAACCGTGACCGGAACGCTGGTGGCTACGTCCAGGGCGGCACCTACTATGGCACCAGCCAAGGCGCCAACCGCGACACCCGTGACTGGAACCGGCGTGACCGCGACCATGACGGTGACCGCGATGGCCAGCGGTGGAACCGGCAGTGGCGCGACAATTCGCACTACAACTGGTTCAGCTATCGCAGCAGCCACCCGTGGAACTACCGGCTGGGCAACTACTATGCGCCTTACCGGAATTACAGCTACCAGCGGCTGAGCATCGGGTTCTACCTCGACTCGCTGTTCTTCAGCCAGAACTACTGGATCGAGGATACACAGAACTACCGCCTGCCCGACGTCTACGGCCCCTATCGCTGGGTCCGATATTACGACGACGCGGTGTTGGTGGATATTTACACCGGTGAAGTGGTCGACGTAATCAACAACTTCTTCTGGTAAGCCCCTGGAACGACCGAATGAACGGGCCGTCGCAGCAATGCGGCGGCCTTTTCCTCATTTAAGGAACGGGATCATCCGGCGCAGTGTGCCGTCGTGGTCAACGAATTGGTGCTTGAGCGCGCCCGCAACGTGAAGACCCAACAGCGCGACGATGAGCCAGCCGAGTGTGCTGTGCAGATCATTGAATGTACCGGCGGTGGCCTTATTCAGGGTAACCGGAAGGGCGGGAACTTCGAACAGCCCAAAAATGCTTACCGGCTTGCCTTTTGAGGCAGCCGAAACGAAGGCCCAGCCGGTCAGTGGCAGAGCAAGCATCAAGATATAGAACAGCCAATGGGTCACTTTGGCCAACGCAGTCTCCCAGGCCTTGAGCGTTTCGATCATCGGCGGCGGTCGGTGCATCAGCCGCCAGGCGATACGCGCCAGGGTGAGCGCCAGAACCGAGATCCCCACCGCCTTGTGCAGCGCCATGATGGCCGCACGATCTGGCTTTGGCAGATCTTCAGAGAACCATGCACCCAAGACGTTTCCGACGATCAACAGCGCGATCAGCCAATGAAAGAGCATGGCCCCGCGCGAATAGCGGGCAGCGGCGGTTTCGATTGTTTCCATGCGCATTTGCTGGCGCAAAGCGGCACTGCGAGCAAGCCCGAACTTGCCCGATCATGACACGCTTCTCACTTGCCCTGCCCCGTCAATCTTTTAGAGCCGGTGGCATGAGCAACTACGACACCGCCCCCAACCCGGACAAAGTGGCCCTGCTTCGAACCGGCGCGCACGCCCGTCGCCGGCTCGACGCGAATCCGCTTGCGCGGCGGGTCGAAACCGATGCCGCTGAAATCTGGACTGTCCCCGATTTCATGGGCGCCGACGAATGCGCCGATCTGGTCGCAATGATCGACCGCACGTGCCAGCCGTCAGAAGTGTTCGACCACGGCTATGCCGAAGTCTGGCGGACCAGCCATTCGGGCAACGTCGACCGGAGCAATCCCTTCGTCCATATGCTCGAAAGCCGGATCGACGCGCTGCTCGGCATTCCGCACGCTTACGGCGAAACCATGCAAGGTCAGCGCTATCAGGTTGGCCAGGAATTCAAGTACCACCTCGACCTGTTCTGGACCAAAGCGGATTACTGGAAGAAGGAATCGAAGCAAGGCGGGCAACGTTCGATCACCGCGATGTGCTTCCTCAACGACGTCGATGCCGGCGGCGATACTGCCTTCACCGAAATCGGCATCTCGGTCCCGCCAGAACGGGGCAAGTTGTTGGTCTGGAATAATCATACGCCGACCGGACAGCCTAACGAAAAGACCATGCACGCTGGTACGCCGGTGATCGAAGGGACGAAATACATCATCACCAAATGGTATCGTACGCGCAAATGGGGCTGAACTTTGGTCCAATGCTGACTCGCCGGCGTTTTGCTGCGGGCGCGCTCGCTGCTGCCGGCTTGGCAGCTTTCCCATCACGCGGCGCAGGGGTGCAAACCCCCGAAGATGCGCGGTTGATGCAGCTGTTTCGCACCATCGCCAAGACCGAGGATGCGCTTGACCCGCTGGGCATGATCTATCGCGGCGGCACACCCAACGTGGCCGCGTTTCGCCTGCTCTATACCCCGGCACAGGACCGGGCGCAGCGCGCAGTGAACCGCCAGTCGCTCGCCGCACTGGCCAGGATCGACCGGCGCAAGCTCAGCCCCGAACGGCAGATTTCCTACGACGTTTTCCTGGGCGACAAGAAGGAAGATGCAGGCTGGCTGCGACCCGATGTCGAAGCGCTGACCGCCGTGCGGCCGTTCAACCACTTCGGCGGGATGCACATCGAATTTCCCTCGCTGGTCGCCAAGGAAGGCGCGCTGCCTTACACCAGCGAGGCTGAATATGCGCGCAACCTTGAACTGATTTCAGCCTTCCCGCAGGTGCTCGACAATGCAGTCGCGCGGTTCCGGCAAGGGCTCGATACGGGCGTGGTCGAATCCAGGCTGACCGTGACCAACATGATTGCGCAGCTCGATGCACTGCTGGCGCAGCCGGTTGACCAGTCACCATTCACTTCGGCGGTGCGTGATTTTGCCGTGGGTGTGCCGGAAGCCAAGCGCGCGGCGATTGCCGCAAGCTACACCAGCGCTGTCACGGGCCAGGTCTACCCGGCCTATCGCCGACTGCGTGATTTCCTAGCCAAGGAATACCTTCCAGCCGCGCGCGAACAAGTCGGCATTTCGGCCATGAAAGGCGGCGCGGGGCTCTACAAGCTGCAAATCGCGCAGCACACGACCCTGCGGCTAGACCCCGACGCGGTGCACCAGCTGGGCCTTGGTGAAGTGGCGCGGATCCAGCGCGACATGGCCAGTGTCGCCCGCGAGCTGGGCTATACCGGCGAGCTGCGCGGCTTCTTCGACTATCTGCGCACCGATCTGCGGTTCCATCCCAAAACCCGCGAAGAACTCGCCCAGGGTTTCGCCAAGGTTGCCCGCGCGGTCGAGCAGCAAGGACCGAAATTCTTCAACCGCATGCCGCGCAGCAAGCTGGTGATCCAGCCCTACCCGGCGTTCCGTGAGAAGTACGAGGCCGGGGGAAGCTACAATCAGGGCTCACCCGACGGCGCCCGGCCCGGCGTGTTCTTCTACAACACCTATGATTTGCCCAGCCGCTTTTTGACCGGAATCACCACGCTGTTCCTGCATGAAGGCGCGCCGGGGCATCACTTCCAGATCAGCCTCGCGCAGGAAGACACCTCACTGCCCGACTTCCAGCGGTTCGGCGGCAACAACGCCTATGTCGAAGGCTGGGCGCTCTATGCCGAGACGCTGGGCTACGACATGGGTTTCTACCACGATCCGATGCAGCACTGGGGCACGCTCGACGACGAGATGCTCCGCGCGATGCGGTTGGTGGTCGACACTGGACTCCACTCGAAGAACTGGAGCCGCGATGCGGCGATTGACTACATGCTCGCCAATTCGGGCATGGGCCGCAGCGATGCGACCGCCGAGGTTGAACGCTACATCGCCTGGCCCGGGCAGGCGCTCGGCTACAAGATCGGCGCGCTGACGATCCAGCGGTTGCGCAAGAAGGCAGAAAGCCGGCTGGCTGCGAAGTTCGATATCCGCGGGTTCCATGACCAGGTGCTGGGATCAGGCGCGCTGCCGATGCCGATCCTTGAGGCGAAGCTCGACCGGTGGATCGCCGCACAGCAGGCGTAGACGCGCCGGAGCGGCATTTCGCCTGCACCCGGTGCGGCGCGTGCTGCAACCGTGCGCCAGAGCTTGAGCTGGGCGAGTCAGCGGCCTTCGCCGAAACCTTCGTGCTGCGGCTGATGATGCGGATCTACAGCCTGCCGCGCGCGCTGAGTGATTTCGTTTCCGGCTTGCCACGCGAAGAGGCCAGTGCCGAGTTTTACGGGACCAAGCGCCTGCTTGGCCAGTTTGCCGCCACCTCGTGGCCCGCCAAGGTTAAGCGCGACGGGCGGGCGGTCGATTATGTCCAGTACCTCAGCCTGTCCGTTTTGCCACTCGATCTGGGTGCCGGTTCGTGCGCCGCGTTGGAGGGAGACACGTGCAGCATCTACGCGCGCCGCCCGCTCTCATGCCGATCGGTCCCGCTCCACTATTCCCGTCCGGCAGCCGCTGCGGCGCGCGATCTTGACGCTTTCACCGCAACTCCGGGCTATCGCTGCGATACCGGGCCGCAAGCCCCGCTGGTGATTGCCGGCGGTTCGATCACCGACGCACCCACGCTGGCCGCGCACGCCGATGCGCATGACCAAGCCGAGGCTGACCGGCGCTGGAAGTCCGCGCTGGTCAAGGCGATGAAGACGGGCGAGCATGGGTTGCCCTCACCGCGCGAGGTCGAAGCACAAGCCGCAAGCGGCGCGCTGACGGCATCGATGCTCGGGGCTTGGCGGGTCGGCGGAAATAACGGTGCAATCGCCCGCGCTCAGCTACTGCTGGAAGCGCAATGTGAGTTGATCGAGCAGACCATGCAGCGAGTAGAATTGGATCGCGATACTGCCGCAACGCTTATGGCGATGTTGCGTGAATACCGAAAGGCAGCCCAAACCCGCTCTGGCTGACCCTGGCGAAGCCCCCGCCTGTTACGATGCCAATGCGTTTGGACGATGGTGCTTCGACAGGCTCAACATGAGCGGAATTCGGTCGGCAGGATCCTATTCCGGCCCCAGCGCTTCGGCGATCAGCTTTCGGGTGTTGGCAATCCCGTAAAGCGCAATGAAGCTGCCCATCCGCGGCCCTTGGGGTGAACCGAGCAAGGTTTCATACAGCGCCCTGAACCAGTCACGCAGGGTCTCGAACCCGTAGTGCGGGTCCTTGCCGATTTCATAAACCATGGTCTGAAGTTCTTCGGCGGTAGCATCGTCCGAGGTCGCGGCGAGCTCTTCGTCGAGCGCGGTGAGCGCCAGCGCTTCGTTCGGCTCGGGCTTGCGGCGGTGCAAGCTCGGCGCAACGAAATCGCGGTTGTAAGCCAGCGCGGTGGTCACCAAAGCATCGACCGCCGGCTGCGCCGCCGGATCGGCATCTTCGACATAGTTGCCGAGATACGACCACACCTGCTCGCGGGTCGCCTGCGCGCCCAGCACGCCGACCAGGTTGAGCAGCAACCCGTAAGTCACCGGCAGCTTGTCCCCATCGCCTTGCGTGTTGCCATTCGCGCGCAGCAGGTGCCAGACGGGATTGCCGAGCTGCTGCTCGATCGGCTGGCTCGGCAGCTTCTCGCGGAACTGCCAGTATTCATCGACCGTCTTGGGAATGATCCCGGCGTGGAGCTGCTTGGCGCTCTTGGGCTCGCGATAGAGGAACAGCCCAAGGCTCTCTTCGCTGCCGTAACCGAGCCACTGGTCGATGGTCAGGCCATTGCCCTTAGACTTGGAGATCTTTTCGCCGTTCTCGTCGAGGAACAGCTCGTAAATCATGCCTTCGGGCGGACGGCCTCCGAGCGCGCGGGCGATCTTGCCGCTTTCACGCACCGAGTCAGTCAGATCCTTGCCGCACATTTCGTAATCGATGCCCAATGCCACCCAGCGCATCGCCCAGTCGACCTTCCACTGCAGCTTGGCCAGTCCGCCAAGGATCGACTGCTCGACCACGTCGCCGTCATCTTCGAAGCGAACGATCCCGGCCTCGGCGTCGACCACAGTGACCGGCACTTGCAGCACCTTGCCAGACTTCGCTGACACCGGCAGCACCGGCGAGTAGGTTGCGGCTCGCTCAGCGCGGAGCGTCGGCAGCATGATGTCCATGATCGCTTGCCAGCCCCCCAGCACGCCCTTCAGCGCATCATCGAACTGGCCGGAGCTGTACATGTCGCTCGACGAGACGAATTCGTAGTCGAATCCGAACCGGTCAAGGAACGCCCGCAGCATCGCATTGTTGTGATGCGCGAAGCTCTCGTGCGTGCCGAACGGATCGGGGATGCGGGTCAGCGGCTTGTGCAGGTTGGCATCGAGCACCGCGCGGTTTTCAATATTGTCGGGCACCTTGCGCAGCCCGTCCATATCGTCGCTGAACGCGATCAGCCGCGTCGGTGCGCCGTCGGTGAGCGTCTCATAGGCGCGGCGGACCAGCGTGGTGCGCAGCACTTCCTGGAACGTGCCGATGTGCGGCAACCCGCTTGGCCCGTACCCGGTTTCGAACACCACCGCCTCACCGCCCGGTTTGCCTTGCGGGAAGCGCTTGATAAGCTTGCGAGCTTCCTCGAACGGCCAGGCCTTGGAAACCTGCGCAGCGGCAATGAGATCTGTATCGGTCATAAGTCCTGCGCAATTGCGAGTTTCCTGCGCCCACGCAAGCACAAACGACCCGCCCGCGCGGTTGCCAAGCCGTGCCCGCCGCGGGTAAGGGCGGCCCATGTCATTTGAACAGTTTACCCCCGAAGCCCAGTTCACCCTCGCCGAACTTGAAGCCCGCTTCCCGCCGCGCGACCTGCCCGCAAGCGCGCGCGTCACCCGGTTTGGCCCGAGCCCGACCGGATCGATGCATATCGGCGGGCTCTATACCTCGCTGGTTTCGCGCCGCGCCGCGCGCCAGAGCGGCGGGGTATTTTACCTGCGGATCGAGGATACTGACAAGAAGCGCGAGGTCGAAGGCACGGTCGAACTGATCCTCGATTCGCTCGCTACCTATTGCCTCTCGCCCGACGAAGGCGAGATCGCCCACGGCAAGGACGTGGGCGCTTACGGCCCCTACCGCCAGAGTGAGCGCGTGCCGATCTATCAAAGCTGCGTGCGCTGGCTGCTTGAACAGGGCCACGCCTATCCCTGCTTTGCCAGCACCGAGGAACTGCAGGCGCTGCGCGACGAGCAGGCGAAGCACAAGGTGCCGCCGGGTTACTGGGGTAGCTGGGCAATCTGGCGCGACAAGACCCAGGCCGATATCGATGCGGCGCTGGCAGCAGGCAAACCGTTCGTGATCCGCCTGCGTTCGACCGGCGGGCGCGACGAGCGGGTCGCCCTGCCCGATACGATCCGCGGCGATCTCGAATTCCCGGCCAACCAGACCGACGTCGTTTTGCTCAAGGCGGATGGCGTGCCAACCTATCACCTCGCGCACGTGGTCGACGATCACTTCATGCGCACCACCGACGTGATCCGCGGCAACGAATGGCTGGCGAGCTATCCGATGCATGCCGAGATGTTCAAACTGTTCGGCTGGGAGCCGCCGCGGTTCGCGCATATCTCGCCGATCGAGAAGAACGACGGCTCCTCACGCCGCAAGCTGTCCAAGCGCAGCGATCCTGAGGCATCGGTTGGCTGGTACATGGAAGCCGGTTATCCGCGCGATGCGGTGATCGAATACCTCCTGAACCTGATCGACGGCCGCTTCGAAGACTGGCGCGTAGCCAATTCCGGGGTCAGCAACGAACAGTTCCAGATCGAGATCGAGCGGATGAACCGCGCAGGCGCGCTGTTCGACCTGGCCAAGCTCGACAGCGTGTCGCGCGACGTGGTCGGCGCGATGACTGCCAAGGAAATCTTCGATGCAGCGCTGGTTTGGGCGAGCGATCACAACGCCGAGTTCGCCACGCGGTTCGGCGCCGATCCGGCCTATTCACAAGCAATCCTCGATATCGAACGCCACGGTGAACGTCCGCGCAAGGACATCGTGCGGTGGGAACAGCTGCCGGGCGACATCGGGTATTTCTTTGACGATACCTACGCCGCCTTGCTGCCCGAAGCGCAGGCTGCATTCGCCGCGCTGCAGCCCGCTCCGCCCGAGGGCATGCTGCTCGCAATCGCCACTGCCTACGATCCTGCGCTGAGCCGCGACGCGTGGCTTGAATGGCTGCGCGAACTTGGCCTGGGTTATGGCTACGCGCCGAACGTCAAAGCGTTCAAGGCTGCACCGGACGAGTTTCGCGGCCACTTCGGCGATCTTGCCGGGGTCTTGCGCATGGTGCTCGCCGCGCGGCGCAACACGCCGGATCTTTGTGAGGTGATGCAGGTGCTGGGCAAGGACCGGATCATGGCGCGGCTCGGGGCTGCGACTACCTGGGGAAGCTAATCCCGCAGGATCAGTTTCGCACCCTGCTTGTGCTGCTCGATCTCCGTTTCGGTCAGACCGCAGATTTCATGCGGAAAGACCAACCAGTCTTCGGTCTCATGCACGTAAAAGTCGGGCTTGAGTTTGGTGACGTTGCGGCCGGGCTTGTAATAGACCGTCGCGATGCCGACTGTCTCGGGCATGTTGTAGCGGCAGCGTCCGGCCAGTTCTTCAAGGAAAGCCTGAATCGAACGGCCCGAATCGAACACGTCATCGATCACCAGCAGCCGGTCGTCCGGGCCCAGCGTGTCGACCAGATAGCCCAGCGCATAGACCCGCACCTGCTTTTCCTGCTGGTCGATCCCGGTGTAGCTTGAGGTGCGCACCGCGATGTGATCGCATTCGATCCCGCGGTACGATAGCAGCTCTTGCACCGCAATCCCGACCGGCGCGCCGCCGCGCCAGATCCCGACCAGGTGAGTCGGGCGAAAACCGGCATCGATGACCAGATTGGCCAGACGGAAGGAATCCTTCAGCAGCCGGTCGGCGGTGAGATAGACCTTCTCAGCCACGGGCGGCCCGATCGATCTCGGCCAGATGGCGCGCTTGCTCGGCGATCGGCAGGAACGAGCCGGTGAAGCTATTTCGGGCGAGTTCGACTATCTGCGCCGGACCAAGATCGAGCGCCTCGGCCACAGTGCGGAAATTGTCGTTCACATAGCCGCCGAAATATGCCGGGTCGTCCGAATTGATCGTGACCTTGAGGCCTGCATCGAGCATCCGCTGGACCGGACTTTGCGCCATTTCGCCGATCACGCAGAGCCGCAGGTTGGAGAGCGGACAGACGGTGAGCGTAATCGCCGCGGCCGCGATCCGCTGCGTGAGCTCCGCATCCTCGAGCGCGCGATTACCGTGGTCGATCCGCTCGACCTTCAGCAAGTCCAGCGCCTCGCGGACATATTCGGGCGGGCCCTCCTCGCCGGCGTGCGCGGTGACGTGCAGGCCGAGCGCGCGGGCCCGGGCAAACACGCGCGCGAACTTGCTCGGCGGGTGACCAAGCTCGGACGAATCGAGGCCGACGCCGTGAATCCTTTCAAGGTGCGGCTCAGCCATAGCCAACGTTGCGAATGCATCCTCTTCGGACAAATGCCGCAAAAAGCACATGATGAGCCGGTAAGTGATGCCTAGCTCGGCTTGTGCCCGCTTAAGTGCCGCTTCGATCCCGTTAAGCACCGTTGTAAATCCAACTCCGCGCATCGTATGTCCTTGAGGATCAAAGAAAATCTCGACATGCCGAACATTATCCGCTGCGGCCCTTGCCAAGTAAGCCCATGTTAAGTCGAAGAAATCCTGTTCAGTTAACAGCACCGACATGCCCTGATAATAGATATCCAGAAAGTCCTGCAGGTTCGAAAAGCTGTAAGCAGCCCTCACCTCCTCCGCACTGCCAAAGGGGATCGCCACCGCGTTGCGCGCGGCAAGATCAAACAGCATTTCCGGCTCAAGCGACCCTTCGATATGCAGGTGAAGCTCTGCTTTGGGCAGGCGCTCGATCAAGGCCCAGCGCGGATCAGGATTCGTCATGGATCATTGCTGGCTCAGCGCGCCGTGGCGGTCAAGCGCGATGCGGGAACCAATTACCCTGTCGGTGGATTTAGCCAGTAACAGAATTGCAAAGCGGGGCGCCAATGTCACTCCACTCACTTACCCAAACAGCAGTGGCCGGGCCGATTATCCGGCCGGCAATGGACCCAACCACCCGGCGGCGGATTTACGGGCCGCTGCGCCCGCTGCACTGGCAGCCATCGTTGTTAGAGCGGTTGCTACGGCGCTAATTGGCTGGAAGATCGCGCAACCGAACTTCGAAGCGCGTTCCTGTGTCACTGCTGGACACGAACAGGTCGCCATGCGCCATTTTGGCGAGCGCGTTGAGCAGCCGCATGCCTTGCCGCCCCGCCGGGCTTTCGGCTGGTATCCCGACGCCATCATCGGTGACACTGAGCATGGCTTCGCTGCCGTCACGATCGAGGCAGATTTCAACCGTCCCTTGATCGCGGCCCACGAAGGCGTGCTTCACAGCGTTGGTCACCAGTTCGTTGATGAGCAAGGCGAGCGCGGAAGCGCGATCGCGGTCAACCGGGCACGGGGCCGAACGACTGACCAATTTGATCGGGCTGCCATCGATCAGCAAACCTTCCAGGGATTTGCTCAGGCTTTCGATCAATAGGCCCAGATCGACAGTGGTGATTTCGCCCGGGCGATAACGCAGATGATCATAAGTGTGCCCCATACTCGCGATCCGGGCTGACGTTTTGCCGAGCGCTTCGACAACTGCCGGATTTTCGGCATCGCGCGATTGCATCGCAATGAGGCTGGCGAGGATAGTGAGGTTGTTTTTCAGACGGTGATCGAATTCGGCCAGCAACAGGTCACGTTCCGACAGGCGCTGTTCGCGTTCGGCCAGAAGCGACGAGGCCGCCGCCCGCGCCCATTCAGCCAACATGACCACGATCAGGCCGACCACCAGGTTTATCACCGTCCGTGGAAGGTCGAGCGGATCGGCAAAGCGGTAATCCGGGCCATGATTGATCCCGATCCACCACAAATAACCGAATGCCAGAACCCAGGCGATCAATCCGCCGCGTAGCCGGCCCATCAGCGTGGCAATCAGCAAACCCGGGTAAGCCAGCGCATATGGTGCGGTATTGGGTAACCAGATATCGATGATCGCACGCAGCAGGGCAACCAGCCCGACCGCCACGACCGCTGCGAGGACTTCACTGGCCACGCGCCGCCAGCCGGTTCGATCCGCAACAAAGTCCAGATGAAGAAACCGCGTCTCGCGCGGCGTGGCTAACCCGGAATTGCGCACGACCAAGATACTCCCGCGCAGAAACTAAACCAGACACGGTGAGTTGCAAGTGTCGATACTTGCCCCGCGTTCCATTTTCGTTCTATCGCTTCGCGATGAGCGAAGCCCTCCCCCTTCCTGCCTTGCATGCCAGTCATGGCGGCTGCTGGCTGCGCAGCGGCGCCGGACTGAGCCGCGGCGTCAGCAAGGGTGACGCGATAATTGCTGCCGGCGATACGCCGCTGCTGATGCTCAGCGCGCCGCTGGTCGCAACCCGGCTGGGTTATCCAGACCTTTCGGGGCTCGACCTGCTGGAACTGTTTGCTTTCGTCCACCCGGCACAATTCATGGTGCCAACCCCCAAAGGCCTGGCGCATGCCCTCGATCTGCCAGAGCCGGCCGATGATGCCGAGGTCCCGCTGCTTCTCCAACAGGCTGCCGAAGCCCTGCTTGCGACATGTGCAGGGCCAGACTGGGCGCAGCGCGAAGGGGCCTGGACTTCATTACAGTCGCTGACCCGGCTGCGCTGGTCGTGGGCACCATTGCTCACCGCAAGGATCATGGCTCCGACCACGGCTGAGCGGTGGCTGTTCACCCGCCTGCCCGAATGGGAGGATGCGCCAGAGCGGCCCCAGCCGGCGCAGATGTCGCTCGATCCCGCAGCGGTCGGGGCGCGCCTTGCGCAGCTTACTGGCCAGAATGCCGAAGCCCGGCCCGCGCAGGCCGCTTATGCAGCCGAAGTGGCGCACGTCTTTGCCCCGCGGACTCAGCGCGATCAGCCGCACCTGCTGCTGGCCCAGGCCGGCACCGGGATCGGCAAGACGCTGGGCTATCTCGCCCCGGCGTCGATGTGGAGCCAGGCCGCGCAGGGGACCGTCTGGGTCTCGACCTATACCAAAGCCTTGCAGCGGCAGCTCCGCACCGAAAGCCGCCGCGCCTGGCCGCCGCTCCGTGCCGATGGCAGCGCGCCGGTGGTGGTGCGCAAGGGGCGCGAAAATTACCTGTGCCTGCTCAACCTTGAAGACGCGCTGCAAGGCGGCTTCACCGGACGCGCCGCCATTCTTGCGCAACTGGTCGCGCGGTGGGCGGCTTACAGCCAGGACGGCGACATGATTGGCGGTGACTTGCCGGGCTGGCTCCCCACCCTGTTCCGCCAGCGCGGGGTTGCGGCGCTGACTGACCGGCGCGGCGAATGCGTCTATGCTGGGTGTCCGCATTACCGGAAATGCTTCATCGAGCGCGCCAGCCGCGCCAGCGCGCAGGCCGATCTGGTGATCGCCAACCATGCGCTGGTGATGATCAACGCAGCGCGCGGTCGCGATACTGCCCAGCGTCCGACGCGCATCGTGTTCGATGAGGGACACCACGTGTTCGAGGCCGCGGATTCAACCTTTTCCGCTGCTCTGAGCGGGGCCGAGACAATTGAGCTCAGACGCTGGGTGATCGGTCCCGAACGCGGCTCGAAGGGCCGCCGCCGCGGGCTGGCCGCGCGGCTTGCGGATGTAGCGAGCTATGACGACGCCGGCGGCAAGGCGATCGCCGCCGCGCGCAATGCCGCCGAGGCCTTGCCCGGCGACGGCTGGCTCCAGCGATTGCAGGAGAACGCGCCATCGGGCCCCTTGGAAGAACTGCTCGCAGCCGTGCGCAGCGTAACTTACGCGCGCGATGAAAGCGGCGGTCAGGAAGGCGGCTACGGGCTGGAAACCGAAGCGGCCCAGCTCGACGGCCCGATTGTCGAACTCGCGGGCGCGGCACAGGCTGCCCTGGCTGAACTGCGCGCTCCATTGATGCGGCTTGGAGTGCGGCTGGAAGCCATCCTGGCGGAACCACCCGACTGGCTCGACGGCACGGGCCGGGCCCGCATCGATGGCGCCCGGCACTCGCTCGGTTGGCGGATCGACCTGCTCGCGGCATGGGAAGCCTTGCTTGCGCGCATCGGCGGGCCAGCCGATCCCGAATTTGTCGATTGGCTCGCCGTCGAACGGTCCGAAGCACGCGATTTCGACGTCGGCCTCCACCGCCACTGGCTCGATCCGATGAAGCCCTTTGCGCAGGTTGTACTGCAAGGCGCGCATGGTGTGATGCTGACATCGGCCACGCTCAAGGACGGCGATGACTGGGACGGTGCGATCGCGCGCAGCGGCGCGCCCGAACTGGGGATCGTGCCGCGACTCTCAAGCTTCGATAGCCCGTTTGACTATGCCAGCCAGGCCGAGGTCTTGATTGTCACCGACGTCGCCAAGGGCGACATGGCGGCCCTCGCCGGGGCCTATGCACGGCTTATCGAGGCGGCCGGTGGCGGCGCGCTGGGCCTGTTTACCGCGATCCGCCGCCTGCGCGCGGTTCAGGGCCGGATTGCCGACCGGCTCGCCCGCGCCGGGCTGCCGCTTTACGCGCAGCACGTCGATCCGATCGACACCGGCACCCTGGTGGACATCTTCCGCGATGATCCGCGCGCCTCGCTGCTTGGCACCGATGCCTTGCGGGACGGGGTCGACGTGCCCGGCAATTCACTGCGATTGGTGGTGATGGAGCAGGTGCCGTGGCCCAAGCCGTCGATCCTCCACCGCGCGCGGCGGCTGGCAGGCGGCGGTTCGGCCTTTGACGACAAGGTGATTCGCGCCCGGCTGGCTCAGGCGTTTGGTCGCTTGATCCGCACCCGCCAGGATCATGGCACGTTCGTGGTGCTTTCAGCGGCCTTTCCCAGCCGCTTGCTGTCCGCTTTTCCAGCCGGCACGCGGATTTCGCGGGTGACGCTCGACGAGGCTTTACATCGCGTCGCCGCCGGTGTTTCACAAGTGCCCGTCCAGCGCGAGACTCCTGCTTGAAAACCCCCCGATGAAGACACTCGGCCTGTTCCGCCATGCCAAGTCTGATTGGCAGGATCCGCGCGCGCGCGATTTCGACCGGCCGCTCAATGGGCGCGGGCGCAAGGGTGCGGCGCTGATGGGTCGGCACGTGCTCGAACACGGCCAGCACTGGGACCGGATGATCGCCTCCCCCGCGATCCGCTGCGCCGAAACAATCGAGATTGCCTGCCAGGCTGCCGGCCAGCCGGTTGCGGTGCAATGGGACCGGCGCATTTATCTGGCCAGCAGCGTCACCCTGATCGACCTGCTGCGCGAGACCACCGACGCGCTGGATGCAGTCCTGATGGTCGGGCATAACCCCGGGCTTGAAGACCTGATCTTCGATCTCGTCCCCGACGATGGCACCAGCCCACTGCGCGATAAAGTCGAGGTCAAGTTCCCGACCGCCACCTTCGCGGTGCTGGAACTGGCGATCGGCCAATGGAGCGAACTCAAGGACAACTGCGCGCGGCTGGTCCACCTGATGCGCCCGCGGGACCTTGATCCGGCATTGGGCCCGCAGCTGGCCTAGGCTTCCTGTCAGGCCATGTGGATTGCCTTGGTGACCAGGTAGCTGTCCATCCCTTCGAGGCCGCCTTCACTGCCAAAGCCTGAATCCTTGACCCCGCCGAACGGCGCGTCGGCGGTGCTGATCGCAAAAGTGTTGATCCCGACCATGCCCGCTTCGATCGCATCGCCCAGCAGGTTGGCGTTGCGCAGGCCTTCGGTGAATGCAAACGCGGCAAGCCCGTACGGCAGTCGGTTGGCCTTGGCCACGGCATCCTCAAGCGTTGAAAATGGCGCGGTCACCGCGACGGGCCCGAACGGCTCGTTGGACATGATGTCGGCGCTGTCCGGCACATCGGCGAGCAGCGTGGGCTCATAAAAGAACCCGCTGTCACCGCGCTTGCCGCCCGCCAGAACCCGCGCGCCCTTGGCCGCAGCGTCATCGACCAAGGCTTCGATCGCGCCCGGTCGCCGGGCATTGGCGAGCGGGCCCATGCCGGTTGCGGCATCGAGCCCATGCCCGGTCTTCACCGCCCGCGCCCGCTCGGCAAAACCGGCGACAAAGCGGTCGTAAATGGCTTCCTGAACATAGAACCGCGTCGGCGAAACGCAGACTTGCCCGGCATTGCGGAACTTCTGCGTGACCACCATGTCGAGCGTCTTGTCGAGATCGCAATCGGCGAAGACCAGCACCGGCGCGTGGCCGCCCAGCTCCATCGTCACCCGCTTGAGCCCGTCCGCGGCCAGCCGCATCAGGTGCCTGCCGACCGGGACCGAACCGGTAAAGCTGAACTTGCGGATGACCGGCGAGGCGAGCAGGTGCCGGCTCACTTCATCTGGCACGCCGTGGACCAGCTGCACCACGCCGGCGGGAAGCCCGGCATCGGCCAGGCAGCGCACCAGCGCGCCAGTGCAGCCGGGTGTCTCCTCGGGCGGCTTGGCGATCACCGAGCAGCCGGTCGCCAGCGCCGGTGCCAGCTTCTTGGCCATCAGGTAAAGCGGGAAGTTCCACGGGCTGAACGCAGCGACCGGCCCGATTGGCTGGCGCGCTACGAGCGAGCGCTGGCCAGTTGGGCGCACGAGCGTGCGGCCATAAATCCGCACCGCTTCTTCGCCGCACCAGTCGAACAGCTGCGCGCTGCTCAGCACTTCGGCCCGGGCTTCGGGAAGCGGCTTGCCCTGCTCAAGCGTTAGCAGGCGCGCAATTGGTTCAAGCCGCTCGCGCAGCAATGCTGCGGCCTTCTTTAGCACCGCACCGCGCTGATCGGCGGGGGTCGCACGCCAAAGCTGGAACCCTTTGCCGGCTGCCTCAAGCGCCTCATCGAGGTCGGCTTTGCTGGCCATCGGCACTTCACCGATAGTCTCGCCGCTCGCCGGATCGACCACGGGAAACAGGTCGCGGCCCTCGCCGATTTTCCAGCTGCCGCCGATAAACAGCGAAAGGTCGGCGTCGTATGTATCTGGCATGGGAATCCCTCAGCTGGCTGAGGGAATTATCTAAGCGTCGTGGAGCGCGTTTACCAGTGTTGTGCGGAGCGCAATCAATCGTGCCCGGTAGGCAAAATTGGTGGCAACCAGTGCTGGCGTTACAGCGGCAGCCGTGGGTGCCGAAGCAGAGACGGCCTCGGCCGCCCTGCCTTGCAGGGCCATCTTGGCCCCCTTCAAAGTATAACCTTCGCTGTGGACCAGCCGGTCGATTGTCTCGACCATGCGAACGTCTTCAGCGCGGTAATAACGCCGACCGCCGCCGCGCTTCAGCGGACTGAGCTGCGGAAACTGTTCTTCCCAATAACGCAGCACGTGCTGGCGGATGCCGAGCGCCTTGGCCACTTCGCCAATCGTTCGCAGCGCCTCAGGATCCTTGCCGTCGGCAAAGCCAAGCGCGTCGACGCTCATCCGCAGGCAATCCGTTCCTTGAGCATCTGGCTCGCGCGGAAGGTGAGGACGCGGCGCGGCGTAATTGGAACCTCAACCCCGGTCTTGGGATTGCGCCCGATCCGCTGGCCCTTGTCGCGCAGGAGGAAGGTGCCGAAGCCCGAAATCTTGACGTTCTCGCCCTGTTCAAGCGCTTCGGTCATATGATCGAGGATCGATTCCACCATACCCAGTGAATCCGATCGCGACAGACCGAGCTTGCGATTGAGCGCTTCGGCCAAATCGGCCCGTGTAAGTGTTGTCATGGAACGCATCCAACCCTTCCCGAGATGCAGTTGTAGCGACCTTGGCGCAGACAATACCGATATCGTTTTCGATTGCAACGCAACTGAAACGTTCGCTGCGGGCCTTATGGCAGGTTATACCCGGATCAGGCTTGCGCCCCAGGTAAATCCGCCGCCCATGGCTTCCAGCACGACGAGGTCGCCAGCCTTGATCCGGCCGTCACGCACCGCCGTATCGAGCGCCAGCGGCACCGAAGCGGCGGAAGTGTTGGCGTGCCGGTCGACCGTAACGATGACCTTTTCAGGCGCGAGGCCTAGCTTGCGCGCAGTGGCATCCAGGATGCGCTGGTTGGCCTGGTGCGGCACCACCCAGTCGATATCGGCGGAAGTAAGCCCCTGATCGGCCAGCACTTCGCGCAAGACTTCGGCCAGATTGACGACCGCGTGGCGAAACACTTCCGGTCCCTTCATCCTGACATGACCCACTGTGCCGGTGCTGGACGGGCCGCCATCGACATAGAGCAAGCCGTTGTGCGCGCCATCGGCGTGCAGCCGCGTTGCCAGCACGCCGGGGCCATCTTCGTCCACTTCGCGGGCCTCGAGCACGATGGCGCCTGCGCCGTCGCCGAATAGCACGCAAGTTGTGCGGTCTTCCCAGTCGAGGATGCGGCTGAACGTTTCGGCACCGATGACCAGCGCGCGCTTCGACATCCCGGTGCGCAGCAGCGAATCGGCAATCCCGATCGCATAGAGGAACCCGGAACAGACCGCGGCGACATCGAAGGCCACCCCGCCATTGCAGCCGAGATTGTGCTGGACCTGCGTCGCAGTCGCCGGAAAGGTTTGATCGGGAGTCGCGGTTGCCAGCACGATCAGCCCGATGTCGGCGGGAACAAGACCCGCTGCCGCAAGCGCCTGACGCGCCGCTTCGGTCGCCAGGGTTGAGGTGGTCTCCCCCTCCCCGGCAATGTAGCGGCTGCGGATCCCGGTGCGCGCGACAATCCATTCGTCGCTGGTGTCGACAGTTTCGGCCAATTGGGCGTTGGTCACCTTGCGCTTCGGCAAAGCTGAACCCGTGCCGACGAGAACCGAGCGCAAGGTCATTGATCGGCTTTCGTTGCCGCCGGGAAGGACCCGGTGCCCAGCCGGGCCAGGTCGGCGGCAATCCGCTCGGTAATGTTTTCCTCGAGCAGCCGCGCCGTTACCGCCACGGCATTGGCGACGCCGACCGCGCTGGCCGAACCGTGGCTCTTCACCACAACGCCATTGAGCCCGAGGAACACCGCGCCGTTGTGGTTGTTGGGATCGAGATGGTGTTTGAGGAGCTCGGTCGCCGGGCGCGAGATCAGGAAGCCAAATTTGGAGCGCAATGATGAGGCGAAGCTGCGACGCAGGAGGTCAGCGACGAACCGCGCGGTGCCCTCGACCGCTTTCAAGGCAATGTTGCCCGAAAAACCGTCCGATACCACCACATCGACATCGCCGCGGTTGAGCTTGTCGGCCTCGGCATAACCATCGAAAATCATCGCCAGGCTGCCCGAAGCAAGCTTGAGCTGCGCGGCGGCGGCCTGGAGATGTTCGGTGCCCTTGGTTTCTTCGGTGCCGATATTAAGCAGCCGCACGCGCGGCTGTGCGAGCCCGGTGACGATCCGCGAATAGGCCGCACCCATGATCGCAAACTGCACCAGGTTGCGCGCATCGCATTCGGTGTTGGCGCCAAGGTCGAGCATGACGACGTCATTTTCGCCAAGCGTGGGGAGCAGTGCGGACAGCGCGGGCCGATCGATTCCCGGCATGGTGCGCAGCGCCAGCTTGGCCATGGCCATGAGTGCGCCGGTATTGCCGGCGCTGACCGCAGCCCCGGCATCGCCCACTTTCACCGCGTTGATCGCCATGCCCATCGAAGTGGTCTTGGCGCGGCGCAGCGCCTGAGTCGGCTTCTCCTCGCCGCTAACCACATCGGGCGAATGGAGAATTTCGGCGGCGGCACGCAGGTTTGGATGCACTTCGAGCGCGGCCTTGATCCGCACTTCATCGCCCACCAGCAGGAACTTGAACCTATCGTGGCGACGCCGGGCCAGGGCAGCACCCTCGACCATAACGCGCACGCCTTCGTCTCCGCCCATCGCGTCAACGGCGATACGCGGCAGGCTCATGTGCGATTATCCACTGTATGGTTAGGCTTAGAGCCCGACCGCGATGACTTCGCGCCCGTTGTAGTGACCGCACGCCGGGCACAGGTTGTGCGGACGCTTGAGTTCACCACAATTGGAGCATTCGTGAAATGCTTCAACCTTCAGCGCATCGTGGCTGCGGCGCATGCCCCGGCGTGAGGGCGACGTTTTTCTTTTGGGGACAGCCATTGCGGCACCTGTTCCTGCAATTAATCATTCGGTCTAAGTAAGCCGCGCAAGGACCCGGGGG
>JANXUP010000075.1 GCA_025356175.1 Sphingomonadaceae bacterium
GAAAGCTGATTTCCGACAAACGCCGTGTTTGCCGCTTGGGCGTCGATACGCTTTCGCTCCGATTTCGGCGAGTCAACGTATGGCCAAATTCGCCCCGACATTTTACTCGGCCAGGTAGTGCCAGCGGACATTCAAAATCGCCGCACGTTTGGCCCCGTACGCTAGGCGGTAGGCAGATAAGACTTGCGATAGGCCTGTTGCTCCATCCTGAGCGGTAAGCTCGTGCGCAATCGTTAAAAGCGCTCTGCTCGGCGCGGATCGTGGATCGGAATGCTCATAGGCGCCATGTTCCAGCATCTCTTCGAGATCGACCTGGTCACCCATGATGATAAACGGCTCATCTGCTTTGCCGGCTTCGAGATAATCGGTAATGAGCCGATCGATGTTCGCCAGTAAGTCAGGGTCGTATTCTCGTTCCAAGGTAACACTCCAGCTTCTGGTGATTAGCCAACCTTACAGCTCTGGCTTACGTCAGACTACCTTCCATCGTGGTTGCTATGTGGTTGTTAAAGAGCGCGCGTCCTTCTGCACGGAGTCTCTAAGTCATTGAAAATATGGTGGACGCACTAGGGCTCGAACCTAGGACCCGCTGATTAAGAGTACAAGTAAGCGGGTTCGCCGTTGTATCCGGGGCTTTCCTTTTTCTCATTCCCATGACATAACTCTCTCAGTTTAGCCATTTATTTGTAGTATGGCGGGCCATAGCGTAGTGCGGCTTTCTTACTCTTGATGTGGCATTCACCGGCCTAAAACCGGCCTAGAGAAATTGAGGGTAGTCATGGCGGACTTGCGCGTTTCACTCAATGAGAAGGCCGTTGCCCGTCTGCCGCTCGCGACCGATGGACAGTATAAGGTTCGGGATACCGACCTGAAGGGCTTTTATCTCCTGATCGGCAAGCGTCGTCGGACGTACATGATCCAGGGCGATTTGCGGCAGCAGGGTAAGCGCGCCGCTTCGATCAAGGTGTCGGTTGGCGATGCCGAGCAAATGTCAGCGCGCGATGCGAGAACAACCGCCAAGACATATCTGGTTGAGATTAGCCGAGGCCGCCATCCAAAAGCGCCAGAAGAAGCGGCGCCACTGCCTCCCGGAGCCGAGGTCACGCTCCGTGTTGCATGGGCGCGCTACCTTGAAGGGCATATGATCCGAAAGGGGCGGAGCGAGAACACGATCCGCAACTACCGAACACATGTCGAAAAGAACTTTGAAGAATGGCTGGATCTGCCCGTTGCCGAACTCGCCAACGATCCAGCGCGTGTCGCCGACATGCACGAAATGATTAGCAAGGAGAACGGACCCTACCAAGCCAACACGAGCATGAGGACACTGCGGGCCATCTACAACTACATAAGGAAGAAGCATCGTGCGCTGCCCGTCTACAATCCGGTCGATGGGGTGGACTGGAACAAAGAGGAACGCCGTAACACCGGTATGGGCCTGGCCGATATCGTAGGCTGGCTTGAGCAGCTGGCCGCGTTCGAAAACCCGATCCGCCGTGAATTCCATTTGCTGACGTTGCTCTCGGGCTGCCGCCCCGCCGCGCTCAAGGTGGCAAAGCCTGAGCATATCGATTTTCGTCGGCGCGTTTTGCATATCGCGACGCCGAAAGGGGGCGCGAAGCGTGCTTTCGACATTCCCCTCTCGCGAGAGATGATGGGGTGCCTGGTGCGCGCACTGCGCTATTCGCGGGTCCTGTATCCGCATCTTTCCCGGGGATGGGTGTTTCCCGCCGAGAGCAGTTCCGGACACATGAGTGAGCAGCGTGAAGCGCGGTCAGAACTTTCGAAATGGGGCAATGATTTAAGGCAAAGTTACCGGACGTTGGCAACGGTCGCAGGTTTGTCGGAAATCGACGCAAAATTGCTGATGAACCACGCGATCCCCGGCGTGAATTCCGGTTACATCACCCGACACAAGCTGCTGGAGAATCATTTGCGGGCTCAGCAGCAGGCCATTTCCAGTGTGATCTTCGCTACCGTCACCCCGCAAATCTCGAAGAGCGAGGTGCTTTCAGGCTGGTTGGGGGTGGGGGTCGCACGGCGTGTGACAGCAGCGCCGACACCTCAATTTCATGCGTAGGCCCAAGCCGGCGCTGATGAAGGTTTCGGCATAGGTGTAGCCGCGCATTGCAACCAGCTTCGCATGCCGCAAGCGATCACCCTTGAATTTTCCGATTCAATACCGTATCTGATGTCGGAAGCGTCGTATTTTGGCAGAAGCAATGTTGACCTTGGCGGATCAGATTCTGGAGCGTTTCCCGGGAAACGGGGTCGTCGACCGCGCTAACCTCGCGCTCGGCGCCAACTATGATTCTGTCGGCCGCGCCCTTGGGCAACTGGTCAAGGAGCGCAAGCTCGTGCGGGTTGGCCGCGGGCAATACAAAAAAACCAGCGGTCGCGCGATGGTATCGGCAGGCTCGATCGCCGAGCTGATAGTGCGCAAGGTTGCGCGATCGAGGCGCAACGTGTTCCTGCGTGGGGATTTCGTCGGCCTCGGCAGCTATGATGCGGTGGGCCGCGCCTTGCGGCAGATGATCCAGTCCGGACGCTTGGTGCAAATCGGCTATGGCCTCTATGCCAAGGCCGAACGCTCTCCCTTTTCCGGGAAGGTGACTCCGCTTGTCGGCATCAAGCGCCTTGCCACCGAGGCGCTGGCCCGTCTTGGCAAGACCGTCGTGTCGTCGAGTTTCGATACTGCCTACAACAGCGGCCGCTCGACGCAAGTACCGACTGGACGGACGCTGGCCGTCCGGGACCGCGTGCGCCGTCGTATCGGTTATGACGGTAATTATGTCGTTCTCGAGCGCGCCTGACACATTCACTCTCGGTCGTGTCGCTGGTGCGCTCGCGGTTGACGAATCCTTTGTGGAGAAGGATTGGTATGTCGTTCAGGCCATCAACGCACTGATCGAACTGGCCACCCCTGATATCACGCCGGTCTTTTCTGGCGGCACGTCCCTGCTCAAAGGACATCAGCTGATCAAAAGGTTTTCCGAGGATATTGACTTCAAACTATCGCTGTCAGCCGATTTTCTGGCCAAGACGGGTGGTCAGCAACGATCGGCCCTTAGCGCTTTCAAGAAAAGTCTGGAGGCGGGATGGGAGGTTGCCGGTTTCTCAGTCACCAGTGTTGAGGCGGGCAGCGGCAACGCGTTCATCAAGATCGAGATGGACTATCCCACCATCCTCGAAGGCCATGATGCGCTGCGGCCTCATATCCTGGCTGAGCTATCTGCCAAGCCGCCCCGCTTGCCGACGATAGGGCGTCCTCTGTCTTCGTTCATTTCACAATACCGGCGAGCCGATCCAGAGATTCCGCTCATACAGTGCGTCGATCCAGTGGAAACCGCCGCAGACAAATTAAGCGCGTTTGCCTGGCGCGCGATTGTTCGGGATCGTAGCAGCGACAGGGATGATCCGACGATAGTGCGCCATCTACATGACCTCGCAATGCTTGAGCCGACAATCGGTGCGAGTAGCAATTTTGCCGCCTTGCTCACTGAGACATTGGTCGCAGATAGCGGTCGCGGCGGCGGTGGGGTAGCCTCGTTGCCTCCGGCCGAGCGATTGGGCACGATGCTTGCTATCCTCGATGCAGATGAACATTACGAGGCAGAATACACCCGGTTCGTGGAGGGCATGGCGTTCGCTGGCGATGCCGAGATACCGAATTTCAGGGCGGCAACCGAGGCTGTTCGCCGCCTGAGTGCGGCTATAGCCTGAAAGGAATCTCCCCATGAAACGCGTGAATGGGGATGTCCTGAAGGCAGGGGATATTGTTTTGACCGCGAGCCGGTCAAAATTGAGCAAAGGCATTCGGCTCACCACTAGGGGAACGGTTTCCCATGCGATGATCTGCGTCGAGCATTGGTCAGTCATTGATTCTACTGCGGACGGTGTGCATTCCAAAAACCTTCAGCGGGAGATATTCGAGGACGACGAGGAAGTGTCCGTCTTTCGTTTGCGCGTCGGGCTAGATCGCCTGCAGACACGCCAAATCGTCAACTTCGCCCGATCCGAGATCGGCACCCGATACTCGAAGCGCGAGGCCGTTCGATCGGTCATCGCTAGTACTAAGCCGCGCAATGGACGGGAGTTTTGCTCCCGGTTGGTGGCGCGAGCCTATGCCAGTGCCGACATCGAGCTGGTGAAGGATTCCGATTATTGCACGCCCGAGGAGCTGCGCCGTAGCGTGATGCTTGAGGAAATCCATGACGCCACTGAGACGGTATCTCGAGAGGAATTGGCGGCCTGGCGTCATCGACCGGACGCAATCAGGATGATGCAAGACAGCCAGAATGCGGTTCTTACAGTTGCGCGCGGTCTCGATGAATCGGTCGAGAATTTCAGCGACGTATGCGATGACTGTGTTGCTATCCGTCGCGGCTTTGGCGAAATTCTCGTCGCGTTCGAGGATGGTCCCGCAGCGAGATAACCTTCGATGCGGCTTTCGAGTGTCAGAAACTCCGCACAAACCGCAGCAGTTCGTCGCCCATCATGAAACCGCAGGGCCAATAGGCATCGCCGCTCATTTGCTCGATTGGCTCCACCACGCGCGCCGATACCAGATAAGCCGCCGCTGCATTGAAACGCCGCGGCTCCCAGCCAAGCGCCGCCCCCACCTCACTCGCATCGGCCTGATCGGCATCGAGATTAGTCAGATGCACGGCCATATCGCGGGCATCCTTCTCGGGATCCCACTCCATAAAGTCGGCATCGAACGTTACAAACAGATCGGCCTTCGGCCATATATGGGCTTCTCCGCCAAAATATTCCTGCTTCTCCAACAGGCCGGCACCAATCAGGTCGAGCACGCCGATCCGAACATCGGGCATCGGCAGGCCAGTTTCCTGTTGGATTTCGGCATAGCTGGCCTGCGGGTCCATCGATTGCGCATGTTCGCTGTTCCGCACGAAATACTCCGCCACGTTCCGGGCCGAAGCCGACCACGTGGAACCGGGTTCGTGCGACTGGACATAGCGGGGTTTCTCACCAAGCGGTGGTTTCTTGCTGATCCCGTAGATTTCGCCGGCCAGCGCCTCCAAACCATCTTCACCCGGTTTGAATTCGGGCGTCAGCCGTGTCTTGAGAAACGGCGACACCGACGCCAGCGGAAGTTCGTGGCGCAGGCCGATGAATTTGGCGCTACCTTCGACAGCGCCTATCAGGCCCGCGTCAATTTCCTCATTGACCCAGGGCTTCCTGATCGACGTCTCGGTCAGCAGGACGACGAAATGGGTGCAGTCACCAAGACCCTCCTCCATCTTTCGGCGGAGGCTGTCGCCATACCCGATCTCCCAATTGTCATACCAGACATTGATACCCAGCTGCATCAGCCCTTCGGCCAGCGGCTTGACCAGCCCCTTGTCCTCGGATGCATGCGCCAGATAGACCAGTCGTTCGCGGTTGGCCGGTTCGTTCATGCCGTGGACTTCTCCCTTGTTGAGACCCAGCCTCTGTTCGAGTGCACGGACGAAAGCAGGCGAGCCGCTGGTATGGACTGCCCAGCCTTCCTTGCCGATCCGGCGCACGAACACCGGTACATGCTTGCCGGTTTCGGGATCGACGACAGAGGCGGCCTTACCGTGCAGCTCGTCGCCATAGGAGGACATCACCTCGTAGAGCACATCGTCCATGATGCCCTTGACGAAACTGTCCTGCGACATCTTGCGGCCACCCCGGCGGAATTCGATCGGCACAGGACTTCCCTCCCGCCTTGTCGTTGAAACTGGACTGGATCCTGACACCATGCCAGATTCTATGGTGTATTTCGATCCCTTTTTGTTCCCATTTTGCGGGTTGTTGTTTTTGCTTTAGAAAACTGGAGTGCCCCAGACTTCGGTTTCGATCCTATCGACCAGTGTCCGCATGGCATTGGCGACATCCTGCACATGGGCCTTGGTGAACACCGTGAGATGGTTGCCATCCTTGTCCATGCCGTTGCGATGCACGCAGTCATGCCGATGTCTGATCGCCTGCAGGAGCAGGGCATTGTTGGCCTTGTCTCCGAGCACCCGGACGTCGAGGGCTGTCCGATACAAGAAATCGACCTTCGCCAGATTGTGATACAGGATCGCGCGCAGATATGCGGCAACCTTTTCGCCAAGCAGGCCGGGGTTTGCCGCGATGTCGGCGAGCGTGAATTTCTCGGCGTTGAGGTCCTTGTCTGCGGCGACCAGACGCGCCAGGGCTTCGGGCTTGGCCTGAACGGCTTTGATCAGCGTGTCACCAAGATAGGCTTCGAGCGCGCTGACCTGCTGGGCGAAGACCATACGGTTGATCAGATGGCCGCCATCCTCTCCGCCATGCGTGGCAAGGATCTCGCCAGTCTTATTGAATGAATCGACGAATATCGCATGCGGATCGGCCGCGACTTCATTGTCGAGCCATTCGTCCTCTTCCGGAGAAAAGAACGCCATGTCGGCGCTGAGGTGATGCAGTCCGAGAAATAGCTGTTCCAACACCGTGTTTTCCACGAGCGCATCCATGCTGCGCTTACCTTGTTGCTGGTAGAACTGCGTTGCAGCGTTGAAGTTCACGCCTTTGTCTTCAATCAAGACGACCAGTGCTCGCATCCAATTGACTGTAGATGGCAGTGCGAATTGTGGATCTGGTTTGCCTTCGGGTTCATTGATCGTACCCCCTTCGATGATCCGCTTGTACAACATAGCGCTACCGCTCTCCCATTTGGACGCCCAACCTTAGCCGACACGAACAGGGCTCATGCACGGCGCAGGCGTCATCTTAAAGCGCCGATATCTCGATCGCAGGCGTTATCAATGTCTTCCAGTGTCTCAACAAGGGCAGGCAGGTCAGGCGATAGATTAGCCAGCATGCGTATACCGCACTCGGATGATAGCAGGCGCCAGCCGACATTTTACCATGCGCCATTTCGTGGCGCAGCGCCGGACCTGGCCGATATGTGAACAGCAGATCGATTTCATAGATGACGTCTGCGCCGAATATTCGCTCCAGTTCAGTTCGCATGCTCTCGAGAAGGCCACTCAGAGAACGATCTTCTTGGAGCAGATCAGGCTTCATTTTTGACGAATCTTCAGCCGCGTTGAGAAGGACGTAGCGTAGGGAATTTTCGAGTTGCGGGATGAGTAAGTGCGCTGCCGAGGCATCATCGCCCTGAAAAAATCGGGCAAAACCTAGTGCAAACAGGTGTTCGTGACCCGGTGGTATGAAGGGACTGTGAGCGATGATTGCTTCGAAGTGGCGTTCTTCCAATGGGAAATGCCCCATGACGGTCTGGCGTGCAGGGTCGATAAACCCGCCAACCAACTGGTTGCGCCATATGTCGAGATACTGGAGCGACTTCTCTTTGAACCAGTTCTCGTCCGGCTCACCCTCGAACGGTCCAGCCGGCGTTTGCGCGATGATTTTGCCTTCATGGTCGGAGTAACTGCCGCCGAACAGCGACGAGAGAATGCTGGTTTTTCGACTCTCAAGCGCCTGCTTCTGCAGCTCCTCGATAGAAACCGAACGGGCCAGGATCGCGAACTGGAGCAAGATGTCCGGCAACGTCAACCCGCTGAATAGTTCGATGGTACCTTGACGCTCCACCGACAGGTCGAGTGGAATGCTGAACTGCCCAAACTCGTCCAGTGACTCATCCTGCAGGTCGCGCAGTTCTGCGCGAAGTGTAGCAATCCGGTCTTTGAAGCCCCTTGCGGCACGCAGTTCACCAATCGCTTTTCGGGTCCAGTATGCCTTGGCAGATGCCTGTCCGACCTGCTCTCGCATGCGCAGGGTCTGATCGACAGACCGGCCTTGACAGCGTTTCTTCGCTTCGTTGTCGCCAGAGCGACCATGTGCCTTTGCGGCTAGGTCCCACGCTGCTTGTATTGCCATTGCGTAGGCGTCTGCGGGCGCATTTTCAGCCATATGTTCAGCGTCGGCACCGGCCTTTGGCCAATCGAGCAGGCCATAGCTCAAGCCCAAATCGGCCAAGCGTACAAATGGGACAAAGTCGCTGCGTTCAAGCGCACGCTGATACAGAGCCGCATGGATGTCCTGGACGCTTTCGGGCATCTCGCCTCGTTTTCGAGACAGAGCCACAATTTGAAGCGCGCGGTGAACCAGGTCGACAAGATCGAGGGTTACGTCCTCGGGCTCGCCGAAATGTGGAATGTAGATGCCATCAAGGCGGTTGCGGACGACCTGGCAATAAGCCGCAATGGCGAGGGCTGCGGCCCCGCCCTGTTTCCGGTCATTATACCAAACCACATCGGCTATCCGTGCACGCAGCGCCGGATGCGCGATATCCGTCATAACGGTTGCCAGAATCTGGTTCTGCTCGCCGCGAAAATCGCTTGGGATATAAGAGCGACCCGTATCCGACCGCCATCGTGGGCCGAAGGCTTCGGCCCGATCCTCCACGCGCAGATGAAATGTGCAGACGAACATCAACAGTCGGTAGGCGCGTGCAGCATCTGCCCGGCCATCGCCGTCGGCGCCTTCAGCTGCCTGATTCAGGGCGGTCTCGATCGCGTGGTCATCAGCTCGATCCAATGCGCCGAGAATCGATGGCAGGTCGATTGCTGTGAAATCCTCGAGCGAAGCAAGAATGACGGGTGTTGTTGCTTCCTCGGTGTCTTCCTCGGCCATGGCTGTCCCCTGTCAAAATGGGCCGACGCAGGCCGACGTTGTTATTTCCGATACGAGGTCGACGGGGTATCAAGACTAGGAGCCACCTACCGTTCGGTATCATACTCGCGGCGTAATCCGGGCGGCGGTTCTGATATCCGCGATGGTCGCTCCCAATGCCTGGAGATTCTGCCTCATATCGTTGAAAACCGGTTTCTCGCCATCAGGGTCGCTGATCGTGACAATCGCTGTGAATGGCACGCCTTCTTCCGGCATGACCTCCCCAGCTCGGGTCAAATATTCGACGAAAAGCCGCCAGTTGGACGACGGCCCAACACCTTGCTTGAAGGTTTTGGCATGAACCTTGACCGGGCTCCACTTTAAATCGTGTTCAATCAGCTCGGCTTCGACAGCCGGAGACTCCCTCTTGGATGGCAGGTAGAGCGGTTCAAGTCGGCCCTTCCAGCCGCCACTGGCCTGCTCTTGCTGCAACGTGGCGTTGATGTTGACGCGAACAAATTCAGATCCGAATCTCGCATCAAGCGGCGGTGTCGAAACGAGTGTCAGTTTCGCCCGACCGCGACATTTTCCGCCGTGGCCGACGAGTGATGCTGGCCATGGGAAGCGGAAATTGATTTGCTGTCCGTGAGTGATACGCGATGCGAAAACGAGCGTTATCGAATGGTCGCCTGTTTCCAGTATCTGATCTGCCGACGGTGGCATTCCAAAGCCGACCAGGTGCCGCGCGACGGGCGCGAGAATTTTCGATTGTAGCGATTCGGGAATTTCGGCGTGGTGAACCAGGAGAGCAATCAGGCTTTCGCGTGAAATTTCACCTTCAATAGCATGATCGAGAACAGCGGCTGTCTTTGCGACAAGGGGCGAAGCATAGCTTGTTCCGCAGCCATCGATGATCGACCCATCAGGCAAAATGGAAAACAGGCCGTGCCCCAGCGTCGGGTGCTGGGTTCCCGATCCGCCGACATGCGCAAGATCGGGTTTGACATTTGCTCTCATGCCCGGCCCGCGCCGGCTAAAACGTGTGGGGGCAAACGGAATGCACCCATCAAGTCCCGGCGGGTTGAGCGCAGCGACGGCGACATTCCTGGCGCTCTCCGCAGGGGTGTGCAACGCATCGTTACGGGCATTTGCAAGGTTGGTAAGGGCTGCGGTTGCATCGGCGGGCCATTCAGCCCGAAGATCCTGCGGCGCAATGTTTCCTGCTGAAATGAAAATAACCGCGTTGTTGGATTCGGCAATCCGGTCGAGGCGTGCGGCATGGGGGCTGTAGCGATCCGGAGCTGCCGGCTGGAGAATGTTGAGGCTCATATTGAACACGCGCACCCCATGCCGGGCTCGTGCATCCGAAATTGCCGTTTCCATCTCGTCGAAAAACTGGGGAAGCCCCTCAGGGTAATAGGATGCGAATGCCCCTGCTTTCCGCTCGTTAGGAAAAACCGCAACATCGACGAGTTCGGTGCCATCGGCTTCGGGGCAGATATGAGGTCCGTTAAGCGCGTTGCCGATCGTCGCTAGTCCGCCAATGAACGTGCCATGCGAGAGATCGGCGTCCTCGTCGGCAAGAATATCCCAACGATCAATGACCCAGTCTGCCAATGCTGGACTGATCCCGCCATCGATCACGCCAAGGCGAGGGTGTGTCCTTCGGCTATCGCGCACAGGCACAATCGCCTGGGTTGGACGTGTGATTGTGATCGGGCTGGCGGGAAGCGCTGACCGGACAACAATGCCGGGAAGTTCAATTCGTCGGACAAGGGGGTGTTTGTCGAGAAACGCCAAAAGCGATGCGTGACGGTCAAGATCAGGATTGAAAACCGCGATGTCCCGGCGGCGCTCACCTGACGATGGCTCGCCCAGGCGAAGAACTGGCTGATCGGTAGATTGGTCCAGCCGCACGGAAAGCAAGGGCTGCTTGGGACGGTGATTGGGCAACCGCTCCACTGTAACGCCATATTCGAGGCTGTTGAATCCCGCGACAAAACTCTCGACCAGTCGGCGGTGGCCATTGTCGAGCCGATCCCATTCCGAACGAGCGGGAAGGGGCTCGAAGAGCTCGACTTGATAGCCGCTCCCGGTCATCGGATTGGAAAGCCATGCGACAGCGTCCTCCAGCGAAAAATTGCGCCGGTCAGTCGGCCCGTATATCTCGATACGGTCGATTGCTCCCGCCTCGCTCTTTTGCGAAGAAGGGTGAGGAATTTCCTTTTCCCTGTTGGGATCAAAGCGCATTTCAGTATGCGCTTCCGCCTTCGCAACCTCCGCCGCGACCTGACGCATTGTGCTTGGTCGCGCTTCGATTATCATGACGCCCAAATCACCACCACCGACAATAGGCGTCCGGTCATTTCTGAACAGCGTCGCCATCGGACGATGGCTTTTTGCCCAAGCCTCCCGGCGAAGAATGACTTTCACGAAGCCGACGTCACCCTGCGATTGGGCGCTCAGCACACCGGAAATGGTTTCCAGCTGTCCGATAAGCGCGGTCTGGTGCGCACGAAATTCCTGGTCACGGTGCGCAAAGAAATCCTTCCGTCCACCGCCGCCATTGGTGACCCGCGCTTCTTCATAGTTCTCAGGGTTGAGAACGATTTGTACCGGACTAGCCATTTGGCACCTCACCTTCGCTCAAGGCGGCGGCTTGCTTCCCAAGCTGGCGACTGACCGTGGATTTGTCCTTGCCCGAAATTTCTCCGATATCGGCCATTGAGAAGTTCAGAATGGGATCGTCACGCATCGCCCGGAAAAGGCTGGTGGAGTCCTCAAAGAGCAGTGCCCGGCGCTCGCTCTGAACACGGGCAGCGTTCAATGTCGCGAATTGGCGCAGCGTGTCCAATAGGCCGCGCTTGTCCTCTTCACGAACGGTCGTGGCCTTCTTGTATGTCCGAACGAGAGATTCGATTTCGGCGCCGGTGGCCCCTTCCGTAAACCACGAAATCAGGCGCAAGTGGCTGTCGGGGGCTTTGACTGGCGGCATAAAGTGCGCGGCAATCGTTTTTCGCATGTCAAAATCGGGCTTGGGGATCTCAAGTTGAACTTCAAACCGCCTCCAAACTGCGGGGTCTAACAATTTGGGATGATTGGTGATTCCGACAGTGAACCCGACGTCGCGGCGGATATCGAGATTTTGTAGCAAGGCGTTGACCACGCGTTTGATCTCGCCGACTTCCTGTGGATCGTCGCGCACCTTGGCGATCGCATCGAACTCGTCGAGCAAGAGCACGCAGCGATAGCGATTGGCAAAGGTGAAAAGATTGCCGATGTTCCGCGCGGTTGTCCCTAGGAATGACGAAACAAGGCCGTCCAGTTTTACGAGGACAACCGGCAAATCGAGTTCACGCGCGATCCAGAGGGCTAGGCGCGTCTTGCCGGTGCCTGGGGCGCCATAGATCAGGCACGTCTTCGACGGCCTGATATCAATCTCCGCCAACGCATCGAAATGCTCCCATTCCTCTATAATCGTTCCGATCGCTTGCCGAACGGTGGCGTTGAACAACGGCGCCGAGGATTCGATATCGGCGGGGAATATGATTTCCGCCAAAGCGGCTGACGTTTCCCGATCTACGGGCACAGGTGTATTGCGGCCAAGAATCTCGCCCAAAAGCGGTGCCTTCGACCGTTCGATACGACTTGGCGCAAGCTCTTTGGTGCGGTCAGCGGTTGTCAGGATGCTTGTCAGGGCGCTTGATTGCTTGGCCTCGCCATCTTTTGCCAATGCGTCTCTCAGTCGTTCAACTTGCTTGCGCAGGGCAGGCGAGGCGTCCGCCATTGCGGCGCGACAAAGCGCCTGAACGATTGAAAAGTGTTCCATGACCGAATCCCGTTGTGGCGTTGCGTTTTTTGCCATGGTGATGCGCATAGCGATCCGATGGGTGCATTGCAATCACCATTTGTTGCGTTAATTCGTTAAATGATGCTGGATTGCGAGTCTATGTTGCATGATCCAGGCTTTGCGTTGCGGTTTAGCCGTCGATTTCGGCATCCACGCCATGTTCGTGCAAGTGGATTCGCGATATTCCGGTTCTTCAGAAGGGGAAGGCCTTCCCCTACTGACCAACCCGCTGCGCGGTTCTGTCAGACCCCTTCTGCGGGAGTGCCCGCAACGCCCCATGAAATGAGCGGGGCTATTGCCACACTCTGCCGATTAAAAAATCGGACAGGGTGCGATGGCTTGATCGCGGCCCCGCACGCACTCTGAACCGGCGTCGGTCGGATCAGCGCAGATTCGATCATGACAACAAGTCCCGCCTTGATCGAACCTGCACAGAACCCTCTTGCCGACGCCTCCTTTCAGGGTGCGGTTTTTGCTTGTGTCATACCGCTGGTCGCTACCGCGATGATTGGCATGAGCAGGGGTCCGGCGGACGGCGCGGATGCGCCGGCGTTTTTGTGGCCGATCCCGGAGAAGCGGGATGGGCGGCGCTTCCGGCTAGGCGAACCGCCAGCAGGCGCAACCCGGCAAGCCGGGTCTTTCACTGTGTTGCAGCCCTTCGGGTGCGCCTGCTGGCGGCTCGCCTCTCTGGTCGCTCGTTGCCGCCCACCCCGCCTCTCCGGGGTCGGTGTGGTTTTTAAGCGAGGAGGCGGTGATGGCGGATCTGGGCAGGGCACAGCGGAGCAGCGGCAACGGTGGCGCGAGCAAGACAAAGGAGAAGTGCAGGACAAAGCAGGATGCCCGCGCACGGCATGGCACCCAAGCTGGCGACAGCGCAGGCGGAAGCGCGGCTTCGCGCGTTTCGCTGTATGACGAGGTAACGGCCAAGATCATCGCCCAGCTTGAAGCCGGTTGCTTCCCGTGGGCGCAGCCGTGGAGTTCGGCGGTGGCAGTACCGGGATTGCCCCGCAACGCTGTTTCAGGCCGAGCCTATTCGGGCGTGAACGTGCTTATCCTGTGGGGCGCGGTCATTGAAGGGTGTTACCCGTCACAGGATTGGTTGACCTTTCGGCAGGCTTTGGCCGCTGGCGGGTGCGTCCGCAAAGGTCAGCGCGGGCATACGGTGTTCTACGCCGACCGCTTCACCCCCGAAGATGGGCGCGAGCAGGAAGACGGCGCGGAGGGGGAACCTCGCTCTATTCCGTTCCTCAAACGCTTTATCGTGTTCAATGCCGCGCAGTGTGACGGACTGCCCGCGCGGCTGACAGCCGACCCCACGCCGCTACCGCCCCGCGAACAGCATGAAAGCGCGGAGGGCTTGATTGCCGCCACAGGTGCGGATTTCCGTATCGGCGGGGCGCGGGCGTTCTATGATGTGGGCGGCGA
>JANXUP010000083.1 GCA_025356175.1 Sphingomonadaceae bacterium
ACTCGGCAGTATGCAAATGATCGTGACACGATAGCCTCCTGTGCTGAAATCGTGTTCACAAATTAATACGTGTCGCTAAATGGGTTAAGCTAAATTTCGCAACAGTTGCGCATCTATTTGAGGGCTGTCGCTGAAATGCTCCTTTTTGATTACCGACGTATTTCTTAAACCAGCCTATTCTGCACCTGCGCAAAGCTCGGGTCGAGATTGAGGCTGTCCGCGATTGGGCCGGCTCGCACTAGCTTCGGCAAGCGGCGATTGGTCCTGTCTAAACACTGGTAGAGAACGGGACGACCGTAGGTTACAAACCCTAGCCGAACTTGTCTAGATTCGCCTCGGTTAGGCTATGAAAGCCCCCCAGAAAGCGCTAGATCCTATCAGGGGTTCAGGCTAGGATTGATTCAACTTGAACCCGAACCGCCAGAAGTTGAAAAAATGCCAGCAGCAAAAAAGTCATCCGCTCAGATATTGCCCTTCGTCAAAAGAGGGGACCCGACTGCGCTTATTGAGTGCCGAGACAATCTCTCTTTCATGAGATCATTGCCGAACGAGAGTATGCATCTGATCGTCACTTCGCCGCCATACAACATCGGCAAAGAATACGAGACGCGGACCACGAACGCTCTCTATATTGAGGAGCAGGCTGCGGCTATCGCCGAGGCTGTGCGCCTCTTGCATCCCAAAGGCTCAATCTGCTGGCAGGTCGGAAACGGGATCGACGATGGAGAGGTATTTCCGCTCGACATTCTCCTTTATCCCAAATTCAAAGATCACGGCCTTAAGCTCCGCAACAGGATAGTCTGGACCTTCGGTCACGGGCTGCACTGCCAGAAGCGGCTTTCGGGCAGGCACGAGACCATCCTTTGGTTCACCAAGTCCGACGACTACATCTTTAACCTCGACCCGATCCGCGTCCCTTCCAAATACCCGGAGAAAAAGCACTTCAAAGGGCCGAATAAGGGCAAAGTGTCTAGCAATCCGCTCGGGAAAAACCCGTCGGACGTTTGGGACATTCCGAACGTCAAATCCAATCACGTCGAGAAGACTGACCACCCCTGTCAGTTTCCGGTCGCCTTAGTGGAGCGCTTAGTGCTCGCATTGACGAATAAGGGGCAGTCAGTATTAGATCCGTATCTGGGTGTTGGGTCGAGTGCTATCGCGGCCGTCAAGAACGGTCGAAACGCCTACGGCTGCGACGTGGTAAAGGACTACATTGAGATCGCTTTAAATCGATTGGACGATCTACGGAACGGTGATCTTCGAACGAGACCTATGAACAAGCCGATCTATCAACCGCCTCTGAAGGATGGGGAATGAAATTTGCTGGAGCTTACTCGCTGCATAACGGCGACGCCGAGTGGCAGAAGCGAGAGCTTTACGAGTGGATCACGGACCTCTTCGAAGCTCCGAATATTCCGGTCGGAAAGGGCTGCACAGCTGGCATTAGACGGCACCTCCAAGAAGAGCTTACATCGAGCGGTTGGGCTCATTCGGTTCGGATCGATCCTAACTTCGACCTGACTGTAACGGGTCGATACCGCGATCTGGCCTTCCAGATACAGACCGGCAACATCAGCCGGGCGATGTATGATCTGCTGAAGCTACAATACCTCTACACACAGGGCAAAATCGAAGCCGCCGCCCTTGCGGTGCCGACGAAAGCTGCCAGCGACACGATCAATTCGAACGTCGCGAATGTGGAGCGTGTTTGGGGGGAGGTTCGGCTTTTTGATCGGATCATAACTTTCCCTCTGTTGGTCATTGGTTTTGAGTGAGAGCGGATGTCAATTTATCCAGTAGCCGTAAGACCGGCGCATGAGCGAACAGACCTTATCTCAGCGATGTGCGTGAAGCCCGTCGGAGGGCAGCAGCCAAATTTTGACGTTTATGATGGTGAGCGGATCATGCTCGACGTCATCAAACTACCGCTCGACGTTCCGATCTATCGCATGGCGAACGCACGGACCCAAACCGAACAGCTAGCATACATCGCTGAGCAGAATCTCCCTCAGACCTTCTTTTCCTCGGGGCAGGAAAACGAAGAAGCGCAACAAGCCCAGCATAGCATCTTGTCGCGGTTCGCCGCTGAAAAGTCTGGTTCGATAACACCCATTGTCGATGAGCTTGGTCGCACGAAACAGACGCAGCCGATCCTCCTCACGCCGTCTGGCGTGGTAGTAAATGGCAATCGTCGCCTTGCGGCAATGCGGATGCTCTACGCCGATCGCAAAGATGAGTTTCCAACGTTTGCCGACGTTGAATGCATGATCCTACCGGCCCTCACGGAGGATCAAATCGATGATATTGAGACGAGATTACAGGAGCTCCCGGAAACGAAGCTCCCATATGGTTGGGTCAATGAGACTCTCAAAATCCGTCGCCAGCTCAATCAGAAGACCAAGACGGAAAACGATATCGCAAAGGTGCGGCGGAAGAACGTCACCGATGTCCGCAAGGCCCTCATGGCCTTGAATTATGCCGAGATATACCTACGCGATTGGCGAAACGCCGCTGGTGATTATCGCCTTGTAGAGAAGGGGGGCGAGCAGTTTTTTGCCGACTTGGTTGGCCGGCTGAAAAGCAAGGACGGCGAGCTGCTAGATGCCAACTTGCGAATGGCCTGGATGCTGTTTGATAACAGAGACAGCCTCGGCACCCGGATATACAGCTTTAACAAGGTTTTGGGCGAGAAGGCCGAGCAGGTGCTCGCACAATTGGCTGAGCGCTTAGACCTTGGGGAACAGGGCGATGCCGAGGTCAGCAACGCGGACGAGGTCGGCGACCTTGAGATCGACTTCGGCGATGCAACCGCGCAAAGCAGCTTCTCGCCGTTGATTTCGCTCTTTGATGATCCTGATCGTCGGGACGAGGTTTTCGATGAGCTGAAGGCTGTTTGCCAGACAGTCCTCGACTCGGGACAAGCAAGTGCCGCAGGAAAGGCCGCGCTTCGCGCTGCACAGGACGCCCACAACCGCCTAACCGAGATCGACTTAACGACCGCTGATCCGAATACTCACGACGGCATTGGGAAGCAGCTCGAAGAGATCATCCACCGTGCGCAAGGGCTGCGGACCAAGCTCCAAGAGATCAAGGATGGAGTTGAGCAGTCTTCGGTCGATGGAGGCTGAATTTGCCTGACGATTCGGTTGCGATTGGCATCCATTATATCCCAGCGCGCTTCGCCGGGCGATTGGTATTAGAGGGAGAGCCTAGCTCCTCGGTTTGGGAACGCATTCAGCAAGCAGTCTTAGGCCTAGGTTTGGAATACCAGCTCTCCTCCAACTCCCTTGAACTCACCTGGGCAGGGATACTGACGTTAGTTGGGCAGTTTGCCGGTCAACAGAAGTCACTGAACTTTCATTTCTCAGCGCGAGACAATCAAGCTCGCGATCGGCTCGCTGACTTTGTTCAGCAAGTCCGGCAGGTGCGGATTGCCCGTGGTTCTCTCAATCTCACAATTACCGAAGAGGATATAACAAGGCGACTCGAGGAAGAGGGTTTCCGGCCCGAGCGACCACTTCGATCATTTCAAATTCGCGACCTGAGGCGTCTTCTGTCGCTGGAGAATGGTGCCAACTTTTCGGTCCCCGGCGCCGGAAAAACGACCGTCACTCTGGCGCTAAACATCCTGACACGTCAGCCCGGGCAGGCGCTCTTGGTGATAGGACCGAAGGCTTCATTTCCAGCATGGCGAGAGGTCGTGGAAGAGTGCATTCTTCCGGACGCGCCAAATGGGAATTCAGAATCATTCACGATCATAACGGCAACTGGCGACGGGCTTCACGCAGCGCTCACGTCAGGTCGCACACGCATGGTAATCAGCTACGATCTCATGATTCAAAATCCCGAGATTGTGATGAACTTCATTGCTCAAAATCGCATTCATCTTGTGCTTGATGAAGCGCACCGGATGAAGGCCGGGTTTGGATCGCAGCGCGGTGCGCTGCTTCTCAATATGGCCCCATTGCCGATCCGCCGCGACATTTTGACTGGCACACCGATGCCGCAGCAACCTTCCGACATTCAATCGCAGCTCGACTTTTTATGGCCTGGAGCTGGACTGGGCTTGCAAATCGCCCGAGGAGAAGCCCCAAGGCACGTCTTAGGCGAACTCTACGTCCGAACTACCAAGCAGGACCTCAACCTACCAAAGCCACATCGGCACTTTCTGGACGTTGCGATGGCTCCCGGTCAGATGGCTCTGTATGGGATTGTGAAGAACGAATTTCTCCGTCAGGTTAGCTCGCTCGGTCTCGACGCGCGATTTGATGCTCCCGCCGCCCGCAGGTCGGTGATGCGGTTGCTCCAGCTTTCTGCGAACCCAGTGCTGGCGCTTCGTTCAGTCGCTGAAGACGCATTTAGGATGGACTCCGGAATCCTCGACGCGGTGATAGCCGAAGGCCCCTCGACGAAAATGAGGGCCGTCGCTGAACATGCGCGCAACTTAGCTCGTGAAGGACGGAAGTCGGTCATTTGGACGATTTTTACCGACACCATCTTGCAGATGGAAACCTTGTTGGCCGACCTCAACCCGGTGACACTTTATGGAGCTGTTCCGACAGGTGAGCCGACCAATCCCGAAACCAGAGAAGGCCGCATAAAGCGGTTCCATAACGATCCGTCATGCATGATCATGATCGCGAACCCAGCCGCAGCGGGCGAGGGTATAAGCCTCCACAAAATTTGCCACGACGCGATCTATTTGGATCGCAGCTATGTCACGACGCACTACCTGCAATCCATCGATCGGATCCATCGTTTGGGTTTGCCTGACGGCGTTGAGACCAACATCTACATCTATCGCACCCTCGCGCCGATGGGACTTGGTTGCATCGATCATTCAGTCAGCCATCGATTGCGCCAAAAACTCAGAGCTCTTCAAATTCTGCTGGATGATCCCGACCTTCACGAAATCGCCTTGGATGAAGAAACTGCGGAAGACCCGATCGCTTGGGACATCCGACCGGACGATGTTCGGGATTTGATCGAGGCCTTGGAAGGCCGGGCGAGTCACTCCGATGAGGAATTGGAGTGAGCGTAGCGCCGGACGTTTTGAAGCAGTTCCGAATGAGCGCACTCGCGGCGGTCATCAGCTTGCGGCGTTACCTAAAAAATCATCCCGAGGCTTCCCCTGCCGAAGCTGACGCAGCTCTACGCCGCGTGGATTCGGACTATTCCCAGGCCGATTTTGAAACCGCCCTCAATATCCATGAGATGCTGGCTCCTGAGATCGATTTTGTTGATCCGCGAAATGGCCTCAGAGAGTCCTTGGCGGGCCTCATTCGCTTGAACCGACCGTGGTGGTGCAAGCTCGCTCCCTATGGTCGGCAACGTTTGGCATCCGCGTTAAGCACGGACGAACTGCAAACCTTCCGCTCGGCGGGCCTGATGGAAATGCCACCATCGGAGAGAATTATTCAGTGGTGGGACAATCTCGCTGGCGAAATGAGAGCAGCAGCGAACGAGCACCTCACGTCACAAGGTCGATTTGCCGAGCAGCTTTCACTCAAGCACGAGCAGGCTCGACTGGAAAAGGCTGGAATCTACGAATCGCCGAAATGGATTGCGATCGAGGACAATTCGGCTGGCTATGACATCCTCTCATATGAAGTGACCGCATACGGCACGAAGAATCGACTGATTGAAGTCAAATCGACACAACGAGAGGCGACGCGGCTAATTATCAGTCGTGGCGAATGGGACACGGCCCTTCAGTTTGGCGAGGCTTACGTCTTTCATATTTGGAAGCTCCCTTCCGAGGAACTGATCATCAAGAAGTCCTCGGAAATTGCGCTGCACATCCCGCAGGACATCGGAGATGGCACATGGCGGGAGGCAGAGATCATCCTATAATTGTCTAGCTAAATGCCGGTGGGGGCCTCCGATCCGATGCCAGTCGTCGTAACTGGCATCGCCTCTGCTAACGTTACCGTCAGCGCTACCGTATCGAAGCAGGTGAGATACAACACGCCCGGGGGTGACCACCCAGAGCCACGGGGCCGCTATATCAAATGGCGGAGTACCTATCCTGCAAAAATCGCAATGATGAACAGGAACGCGAGCAGACCCGCGACCATGTAAAGTGCAATTGCCCACGGGTTTATCGCACCATCTTGAGAGACTTCCACCTTCTCAAGAAAGTTCGTGAAGTTCTCAGGGAGAATCTCCAGGCTCAGACGCTTGCGGCCTAAACCGTCCGGCGGGTTGATAGCCCTTACCTCCTCCCATTCAGCTTCCTCCGGCGCGGCGGCTCCCAACGGGCTTGAAAAATACTCGCCGCAAAATCTGCACTTGCGGGCACCAATCTTGATGTTTTCGGCGCACATTGGACACGATATCGTGGCGGGTTGAGGTTCTGCGATAAAATGCTGTTCTGCGCGATCGACTTCCAACTGCTGTCGGCGTTGCGCCGCACTGTGGGTAGGTGCTTGGTTGTTAACGATGACCGTTTGATTTGCGATCTTGGTGCTCGACAGCGACCATACGAGTGCGCCCAGCCAGCCAAGCCCCGACCATCCAAGGAATAGATTGAGGGCAAAAATCCCACCGCCGCTTGGATGTCGGCGCAGCGCAGCGCAGATTGTCGGAAGAAAATACAACGCAACGACTGTAACGCCGAATGCCATGGCGCTTTGACCATCACCGTTCATGACCAACGAGCCCGAGATGAGTCTTTGTGATATTCAGCGAGCGACCCGGCAATTCGCATCAGCACCCCCATTTGATCTGGAGGCACCGGCGTGAGCCGGGTGTTTACAACCCTGCGCACGCACAAGGCGCCGCCGCCTTTAGGCGAGCCTTGGACATACGCGACGGCCACCCGGCCGAGTAAACTCGACCGGCGCGTGCGGTTTGAGGTTGTAAAGCCTCTGCTTCGGGACATACCGAAACTGCTACTGGTATGCGGCGATATTGGGCTTTGAGCAAGCCTAGCGTGATCCATCGTCACCACTCCCCAGCCAGCATGACCGTGAGGACGCGCTTGGTGACTGCGGGGTCGGCGGGATCATCTGATCCAAACTCGAGCTGAGGATCGTAGTAGTCGATCTTCCACAACAGGTCCGCTCCGAACATGGTGAGCGTTCCAAGATCGCGCTCGCCATGAGGGTCTCCACTGGCGTCAAACTCGTCGTAGCTCGCAATCGCCTCTGCCAGCGCGGCTGCATCAAATCCGGTGAGGTGCATCACGCCGCGGGAGACGACGACGGTTCCGCCGGTGCCAATCTTGCGCAGGTTGTCGTTGAGCTGAGCGATCTGCTCGGCGCGCGGTAGCTGGACGCACGTCTCTGATCCAGGAATATCCATGGCAACTTCTCCTTGATGGTGGTGTGGTTGGACGTCCGGCCGATATTGGCCCGAACGTCAGTCGGTGGGTTGGTGATTTATCGCTGCATATTGCGGTGGCGGCTCGATGCCTTCCAAGCGATCGGTGAGCAGACCTGAAAAGCTAGGCCGGGCCTTAATCGCCCGATACCAAGCTCGCGCGACTTCATTGCCTGACCAATCGACGGCGCCGAAGTAGTCCGCAACCGACAGGTGTGCCACAGCTGTCAGGTCTATTAGCGTTAGAGTGTGACCTGACAGCCATTCGTTGTCGCGAAGCAGGTGGGCAATCTCATCGAGCAGCATCGTGGTCGCTGCGGTTGCTCTGCGTAGCACTTTGGCACTGGGCTTTGTCAGCCTTGGCATCTTGCCAAACGCGGCAACCAACAGCGGCAAGGTGATGGCATCGTAGCAGAACTGATCCAGCCACGACGACAGTTGCCGGACCCGTGCTCGCTGCTCAGGCGAGCTACCCATGAGTGGATTGGCTGGAACGCAATCCTCGATAAACTCGCAGATCGTTCGGTGATCGTGCAGGATTGTTGAACCGCCGCCTGTCTCGAGCAGTGGCACGAGGCCCGATTGTCCCAACTTCGGATAGACTGGCTGCGACATCCATGGTGCAACGTGCACCAGCCGAACCGGCACTTGCTTTTCTGCGAGCATCAAGCGCACGGTCCGGCACAACGGGCACAGCGCGAAGTGGCCAAGCTGCCACATCGCGGGCTGCCCTAGCGCTTCTTCGCCTCGGCTCGGATGTGCGCCAGCATCGCATCGATCGGGGCACGTGACGCGATGGCCTTGCCGACGACCTCGCGCAGCGGTTCGAGCGCTTCGTGCAGATCGTTGCATTCAAATCCGATCGCTATGGCCCCGGCGTCCAGCATGATTGGCATGTAGAGGCGTTTGCTTTCTGAATCGCGCTTGAAGCCGACCGTGACCAGATTCTTGATTACCGGGTCCTTGTCGATCAGCGCCTGCATCACCTGCGTCAGCTGCGGCCTCAGCTTGAGCTCAAGGATCAGCTGGGTGTGGCCTTTGCTCATGGCCACCGCGACCCAGGAGTGGTCCTGCGTGTCGTCCTCGACCAGGTCGGCGAGGGCGAAGTAGGCATCGCGCTGGTTCCCAAAACTCGATTTCCATTCGGCGGTAGTGATTGTCAGGCCGTCGTCGGTGCTTTCGTAGGTCCAACTGTCGGGAACCGCCGATCGAGCCGAACTACCGATCTCGGTCATGAGCCTCTGACTGACCGCGCCGTAAGCGAGGTGGCTGTCAGTTTCGATCTGTTCGATGCTCCGGACAATCCGCGCGGCCAGTTGAGGGTCCTGTCGTTGGGCGGCAAGCGCCCGCATTTCGTGCTCTTCCATGTCACGCTCCTTGCTCTAATGTTGGTTGGAAAAACGGCGCGGCGGTTGCCAAACTCGAAAATGGCCGAAAGCCGTGCCGTGACTCAGCTTAGCAGATTTACGCTATTGGGTCAATAAATCTAGTAATTTCAGATAGTTATGCTGCCATCGGAAGTTCTACCATTCCGAGCTTTCATCGCTGGGCTGATGTTGATAACTCCGTTGGGATCTTTCCCAATAGGCAGCGACCTCAGCATCCACTTTGCCCTGGATCGCGCGCGGGTATCGGCCCCTGAACTGTTCAAGGGAAGATTCGCTGACATCGGCCCAAAATCGCTGCTGTTGAATCCATAGGTAAAGCGCAGGCTCAAGTGAGCTCTGCCACCTAGCTTCCCGACCAAGGTGACCTGGATATTGCACATTGAAGCCGTCGAGCAAGGCGGGCGGAATATAGTGGCGGAATGCATACCACATGGGCGAGGCGAGGCGTTCCCGCTTGCGGCTGGTCAAGAAGCTGGTTGATTTGCCAGCCACCTGAACGGTTGTCGAGTTAGCGAAGATTCCTACGATCCCACGCTCGAAGATGTTGCGGTCGGCTTTCTGCGTACCGCGCTTGAACCGGTTCGATGTTCGCTCTTCGAGTTCGTGCCATGAATCCGCCGCAGCCCACGCCAAGATGATCTGGTAGCAAGCATTCTTGAGCCAATTCATCGCGCTCATGCCATCACTCGACACCCGCTTCTCCGTCTCCAGCCGTCGGCGCAGCTGCACCTCATCGACGAGCGCTGCCTCAATTTTCGGGAGGTCCCAATCGCCCCGGCCTGCCCCCCCGGCAATCGGAGAACGATTCATGCGACTGATCGAAAATAAAGTTTGATCGACCAAAAGCACTGGAACTCCATCCACTTGGCGTAAGATGCCTTTGTAATGATATCTTTTTTAGAGGCAAGAACAATAGTCTGCTGAAATATAACGATATTTACAGGAAATTTGCAGAAGCATAGGGGTCCGTCAGTTGAAGGAGCGACTGACATGGACATGCAAAAGTACCTCGTTAATCCAGTGACCCTTACGCAGGAGGAGCGGACCCTGTTGGGCCTCGATGGCCCGGCCAATGACAATTGCATTGCGCCCTTGCTGGTTACGGTAAAGCAAGCCGGTGCCTTGCTGGGAATAGGCAAAACTTCCGTCTTTGCTGCGTTGAAGAACGGGACGCTCGAACGTCGGAAAGTGAACGGTGCAACGCGTGTAACCCTTCGCAGCGTTCGCGCCTTGGCCGGTTGCTAGGCGATGCCCGGGCGCAACATTGGTGACCTGCCGTGGCCGTCAGCGCCGTATCGGGTCGATCGCAGAACTGATCGCGACGATGGACTGCTTCGGTTCGAGCGACCGAGCTTCGCTCGCGAGCAGGATCGGAAACGGTCCAAGGCCTTGGAAAAGGCGCAAGCGCGCTATCCCATTATGCCGACGAAACGCGCGCTCCGGCTCGAGAGGAAACTGAAGGCAAGCGGCGAAAACACCGATGACGCGCAAACCCCGGCGTCCCACGTCACCATGTCTGGTCACCGTATCAAGGTGTCGGGCGCACTTTGGCAACTGTTCGATCAGGAACTTCTATCAACCACCTGCACGATCATTCCCAAGACCTGGGAACTCGCACCGGAGGAGCTCGAGGCCTTCAACCCGGTCGAGCGCCTGAATGCATTCCGGACTGACTTGTACCGGAATGGCGCAGCTCTTGCTCGCGGACGCCTGTGCGCATTTATCCATGGCGAGTTCGACCCTGTAGCGTGTGTCTACCGGCTGCATTTGCACCTTGCTTGCAGCCCGGAGATGGTTCCGGTTCTCGACCGCCTTCGTGCGCTGCCGAATTATTGTTCCACCCGCTTTTTGCCCAGTGGCGAAGTGTCACCTGTTTATCGCCGGATCTGGGTCAGGCGGAAGCCGCTCTACAATCTGCCCGACCCGATCACCTATCTGGTGCAAGCGTTTTGGCCATCCCGTCCTATCATCATCACCGATGACGGAAAGCGGGTCCGCAGGCGTCAGAAACAGGCAATTCCGGAGCCTTTCCATTCACGCGTCTTGCTCTGGCTCGACCGCTGGGAACTGAAGGACCTGACCTTGCTGGTCGGGTTGCGCGTCACGTCCGCCGGGCTGCGTCCCACCCTCAGCAAAAAGTAAACGAACTGAAGGCGGCTATGTCGTTTCAACGCCTCTGCGAAGCCTGCTGGGGCTGGTTTCGGCCTGGTTGGAC
>JANXUP010000156.1 GCA_025356175.1 Sphingomonadaceae bacterium
TATCGTTCGAAACGGGGCAGAAGGGGACTACCCATGCGCGTGTTGCTGATCGAGGACGAGCCGACCACGGCCCGGGCTATCGAACTGATGCTGACTACCGAAGGCTTCAACGTCTATTCGACCGATCTGGGCGAAGAAGGCCTGGATCTGGGCAAGCTGTATGATTACGATATCATTCTGCTCGACCTGAACCTGCCCGACATGCACGGGTATGACGTGCTCAAAAAGCTCCGCGTCGCCAAGGTGCAGACCCCGGTGCTGATCCTTTCGGGCATTTCGGAAATGGATTCCAAGGTCCGCAGCTTCGGCTTCGGCGCTGACGACTACGTGACCAAGCCGTTCCACCGCGAAGAACTGGTCGCCCGCATCCACGCCGTGGTGCGCCGTTCGAAGGGCCACTCGCAGTCGGTCATCCGCACCGGCAAGCTGGCGGTCAACCTCGATGCCAAGACGGTCGAAGTCGACAGTGCCCGCGTGCACCTGACCGGCAAGGAATACGCGATGCTTGAGCTGCTGAGCTTGCGCAAGGGCACCACGCTGACCAAGGAAATGTTCCTCAATCACCTTTATGGCGGGATGGACGAGCCCGAACTCAAGATCATCGACGTGTTCATCTGCAAGCTGCGCAAGAAACTTGCCCATGCCTGCAACGGTGAAAACTACATCGAAACCGTCTGGGGCCGCGGCTATGTGTTGCGCGATCCGGGCGAAGAGGCGCAAGCCGCCTAGGCAAGATTTCAAGCTTACCCGGAAAGACGGCCCGTCTCGCAAGAGGCGGGCCGTCTTCGTGCTGAAGCCGGGCGCAGGGATGCCAGCAATACTCTTATCGAATTTTAAGTCTCTGACCCTAATGATCTAATCACGAAATTGTGCGGGGGCAGGGTATGTTTCACCTGATGAGCAAGGGTAAGCGCATCAACCGCGCAACCTATTGGACCATCATCGTCTGCGCCTTCTTGCTGATTCTGTTCCTGCACCGGATCAGCATCATATTTTCCATTGCAGCGCTGGTCGCTTCAGCAAAGCGGAGCCGGGACTTTGGCTGGCCCGGCTGGGTGCCCCCGGCATTTGCCGGCGCGCTGTTCGGTTTGCTTGTCGGCGCTATTGCACCTTACGCAGATGCTATCCATCAGCACCCAAATGACCTGGCCACTGCTGCGCCCGGCGTGACCGCGATCATCGGCGTTTACGTGCTGCTGACTTTAGTCATGACCGTTGTCGTTGGATGTATTCCTGGCACGCCCGGTGTCAACAAATTCGGTCCGCCGCCCAAATCGGGAGTGGGCAAAGGGGTTGAGGATGATCGGCATCTCGCAAGCGTCTTCGGCGACGCGGCGCAATCGATACCCGCAACCCGGGCGACGCCAGCCAATTCGCCCGCGCCGGGGTATCGCGGGTCGGATGCAGCCGCAGCATACAATACTGCTGCGGTGTCAACTCAACCAATGCGGGGCGGATTTGGCCGCAAGGGATTGTGACCCGTTCGCCGGGCCGGGCCTGATCGATAAGGCTCCATCTCGTTATTGACGCTGGTTGCTGCCACTGGCACCGCGCGCCTTGATGACTGCGCACAAACCTGGCGATCCGATCACGCTCAACCGGCTCTATGGCCGCTCGAAAGGCAAACCGCTGCGCGCTGGGCAGCAGGGGCTGGTCGATACCTTGCTGCCGCGCATTGCCGTACCTGAAGACGGCCCGGTCACCGCGTTTGCACTGTTCGGCGACGAGCGGCCACTGCATTTCGAGATCGGCTTTGGCGGCGGTGAGCACATGGCCGCGAGGGCTGACATGCTGCCCAATCACGGCTTTATCGGCGCCGAACCGTTCCTCAATGGCGTGGCGCAGGCGCTGGTCCATGTCGACGGCGATGGCGGCCAGCACCCGCCGCTGGGCAATGTCCGGATCCATCACGGCGATGCGCTCGAAGTGCTGCAGCGTATCCCCGATGGTTCGCTGAGCTTCCTCTACCTGCTCCACCCTGACCCCTGGCCCAAAGCGCGTCACGCCAAGCGGCGGATGATGAACGATGGCCCGGTCGACCTGTTTGCTGCCAAGCTGCGGCCCGGCGGCGAGCTGCGCTTCGGCACCGATCACGCGGTGTACCTGCGCCACGCGCTGATGGTGATGCGGTGGCATACGCACCAGTTCGAATGGCTGTGCGACGATCCCGCGCAGTTCCAGAACCGCCCGGCCGGCTGGCCTGAGACCCGATATGAGGTCAAGGCACGGACGGTGTATGATCACGAGGTCTGGTACTTCCGCTATCGGAGAATGCCATGAAGATGTTGGGCCTGATCGGCGGGATGAGCTGGG
>JANXUP010000105.1 GCA_025356175.1 Sphingomonadaceae bacterium
TATGCCCGCCTTCGGTCGCCTGCACGCGGTAGTCGCCGCTGCCATCACGCCAGACATGCGCCACACCCATCCCGGTGCCCGGTCCAAGCACCGATAAAGTGCCGCAAGCCGGGAGCGGCTTGTCCGGTCCGGCGAGGTGGAAAAAGAATTCCGGACCAGCACGGGCCACCGCATGGCCGACCGCGCCGAAATCGTTGATCACGGTGTAGCGCGATGCGCCCAGCTTTTCGGGGATCAGCGCGGGGCGGATCACCCACGGGTTGTTGGTGAAGCGGATCATTTCGCCCCCCACCGGTCCGGCGATGGCGATGGCAACGGCATCGGGCAGGGTGCCGCCTTGTAGCGCGGCAAAGTGCTCCCACGCGGTCTGGAAGCTGGCATGGTCCTTGGTGTGGAGCGTCGCGGGTTCGCCCAGCGTGATCGCGCCGTCTGCGGCGATCTCGGCCAGCGCAAACCGCGCGTGGGTGCCGCCTATATCGACCGTGACGAGTGGCGTGCTCACAGCCCCGCCTCCGCCAGCATCGCCGAAGCGCCTTCTTCGGCCCCGTCGGCATGGTTGCGCAGCATGGCGAACAGCTCGCGGCCCATGCCCATTTCAGCGCGGGGAGCTGATACTGGTTCGCGGTCCGACAAGTCGGCCTTGACCTGCAGCAGCCCGTCATGGCCGCACAGCTTGATCACATCGCCGTCTTGCACATAGGCGAGCGCGCCCCCTGCGAGCGCTTCCGGGGTTACGTGGATCGCCGCCGGGACTTTGCCCGATGCGCCCGACATCCGGCCATCGGTAACCAGCGCGACCTTGTAACCCTTGTCCTGCAGCACCCCCAATGGCGGGGTCAGCTTGTGCAGTTCGGGCATGCCGTTGGCGCGCGGGCCCTGGAAGCGCACCACTACGATTACGTCGCGGTCAAGCTCGCCCGCCTTGAACGCGGCCTGGACTTCGTCCTGCGCGGTGAACACCCGGCACGGTGCCTCGATGGTCCAGCGCTCGGCATCGACCGCGCTTGTCTTGAACGTCGCGCGGCCAAGGTTGCCCTTGACCAGCCGCATCCCGCCGTCGGGCATGAACGCGCGCTCCACCGGGCGCAGCATCGCGTCGTCACCGCTTGCTTGCGGGGCGGGCTGCCACGTGAGGGTGCCATCTTCTAAGACCGGCTCGGTCGCATAGTCCGCCATGCCGCCGTCTGAGATCGTCAAAACATCGCCATGAGCGAGACCCGCATCCAGCAATTCGCGCACCACGAACGAGATCCCGCCGGCCGCGTGGAAGTGGTTCACGTCACCGGCGCCGTTGGGATAGACCCGCGCCAGCAGCGGTACTGCGGCGGACAGTTCATCCAGATCCTGCCAATCGAGCTTGATCCCGGCGGCGCGCGCCATCGCGGGCAGGTGGATCGCATGGTTAGTCGATCCGCCAGTGCACAGGAGCCCTACGGCAGCGTTCACGATCGCCTTTTCGTCGACCACCCGCGCCATCGGGCGGTAATCATTGCCCTCGCGGCCGATTCTGGCGAGCCGGTGCACTGCAGCCCGGGTCAGCGCGGAGCGCAGCGGAGTATTGGGCGGCACGAACGATGCAGCGGGCAGATGCAGCCCCATCAGTTCGAGCATCATCTGGTTCGAATTGGCGGTGCCGTAAAAGGTACAGGTGCCGGGGCTGTGATAGCTCGCGCTCTCGCTTTCGAGCAGAGCGGCGCGGCTGGCCTTGCCCTCGGCGTAAAGCTGGCGAACCTTTTGCTTTTCGCGATTGGCGAGGCCTGAGGGCATCGGCCCCGAGGGAATGAAAATTGCCGGCAAATGCCCGAAGCGCAACGCACCGATCACCAGTCCCGGCACGATCTTGTCGCAGATGCCGAGCAGCGCCATCCCGTCGAACATCGCGTGGCTCATCGCCACGGCGGTGGAGAGCGCAATCGTGTCACGGCTGAACAGCGACAGCTCCATCCCGTCCTGGCCCTGCGTCACCCCGTCGCACATCGCCGGGACTCCGCCCGCAACCTGCGCGGTCGCGCCCACTTCGCGCGCGTAAAGCTTGATCGCTTCGGGATAGCGGCCATAGGGCTGATGCGCCGAAAGCATGTCGTTATACGCGGTGACAATCGCCAGATTGGGCCCGCGCCCGTGGGCAATCGCCCCTTTGTCTTCCTGAGCCGCGGCAAACCCGTGCGCCAGGTTCGAGCACGACAAAGCCCCGCGCCCCGGGAACTTCTCCGCCTCGCGTTCGATCAGCTCGAGATAGCGGCGGCGGCTGTCCTTCGATTTGGCGATGATCCGCGCTGTGACGCGCTCGATCACCGGATGCAGATTAGTCATGCCAGGTAACCCCATCGCGCTCGGCCAGTGCGATCGCTGCCGAAGGCCCCCAGTTGCCAGCCGAATAGCTCTTGGGCTTGACCTCGTGCTGCGACCAGCCGGCGCGGATCTTGTCGATCCAGCCCCACTGCGCCTCAACCTCGTCGCGCCGCACGAACAGCGTCTGGTCGCCTTCGATCAGATCGAGCAGCAGGCGCTCGTAGGCGATGCGCTTCTTCGGGCCGGCGAAGGCATCGGGCATCGTGATGTTGAGCGGCACCGGGCGCAGCCGGATCCCGTCGCGATCGAGCCCGGGCTCCTTGGCCATCAGGTTGAGCTGGATGTTTTCTTCGGGCTGGATCCCGATCACCAGCGCATTGGGCTGGGTCTTGGCACCGCGCGCGGCAAAGATTGAATGCGGGATGCAGCGGAACTGG
>JANXUP010000114.1 GCA_025356175.1 Sphingomonadaceae bacterium
ATGGTGCCGCTTACAGGATTCGAACCTGTGACCCCATCATTACGAATGATGTGCTCTACCGACTGAGCTAAAGCGGCACGGCTGCCGGGAAAGGGGCCACGGCGGCGATTGCGGAGCCGTCCATAGCCACTTTGCCGCGCCGCGCAAACCCTGTTTCCAATCCCTGTTTCGCGCACGCGCCGGGCGCGCTATAGCTTGCGCATGAGGCCGCTAGGGGAGCTTGGGCTGGTGCATCGATATGGCTGAAGCCCCCGCAGCGCCGCTGGCCCGGCTGGCTATCGGCGTCACCGGCCATCGCCGCGCGCATCCCGCCTTGGCCCTGACCGGGGAAGCGGTCGCAGCGCAACTTGAACTGCTGCTTTCGGGAATCGCCGCGCAGGTTGATAGCCAGGCCGCGACGCTGGGTGAGATCGCGCCGATCCGGCTGCATACGTTGCTCGCCGACGGGGTCGATCAGGTCGCCGCGGCCAGTGCAGTCGCGCGCGGCTGGGATCTGGTGGTGCCGCTGCCGTTTGGCCAGACGCTCAATCAGGTCATCAATTCCCACCCGGCAAGTCTGGCCGATGCCGAAGCCCTGCTGGCCGGCAAGATCCCGCCCGATGCCGCTTGCGCCGCGCGCGCCGCCGTCATTGCGCAGTGGTACGGAAAATCGCATCTGTTCGAACTCGCCGACCATGACGAGCTGCTGTCCGGGCAGCTGCTCGCCTCGCTTGCCGATCCGCAGGACAAGGGGCTGGCTGCGCTGCTTTCGGCCAACACTTCGGCCAATGCGGCCATGGCCGGGCGAGTGATGATCGAGCAGTCCGATTTCCTGATCGCGGTATGGGACGGGAAGTCCTCGACGCTGGCGGGCGGCACCGGCCACACCATCGCCAGCGCGCTAGATCGCGGCTGCCCGGTAGTGCGGATCGATCCTGCCGCGCCGCAGGAATGGCACATCCTCCACGCCCCTGAATCGCTGGCGGCCATGGCGCCGAGCGAGGACCGCGAGGCGGCGCTGGCCGAACTGGTGCGGATCGCGCTGCGCCCGGGCGAAGGCGGCGCCTTGCGCGCCGGTGCGGAAGCACTGGCGGCGGAAGAATGGCACCCGCACAGCTCGCGGCTGTGGACCGCCTACCGCCGGATCGAGGCGCTGTTCGGCGGCGATCCGCGCCCGTTCCGCTCGCTGATCAGCACTTACGAGCCGCCCGAGGCCGTGGCGCACGGCAGCGGCGCGGCAATACTGGCCAGCATGACTGCCCTGCCCGGCGGGGACCCCACCCTTCCCGCCCGCATCGAACGGGAGGTGATGCGCCCGGCGGCCTGGTCCGACGGGATCTCGGCCCGCCTGTCCGACGCCTATCGCGGCGGCATGATCACCAGCTTCATCCTTTCGGCGATGGCGATCGTCTGCGGGATTTCCTACGAACCGTTCGCCTCGATCGACCGCAAGTGGATCTTTGCCAGCGGCGAATTCCTGCTGCTGGCGGCGATCCTGGTGATCATCTGGCGCGGCAGCAAGGAGCGCTGGCACAAGCGCTGGTTCGAAACCCGGCGGGTGGCCGAATACCTGCGGCATGGCCCGATCTCGCTGGCACTTGGCGTCGCCCGCCCGCCCGCACGCTGGCCGCGCGGCGACGATACGGGCTGGCCCGAATATTATGCACGCCATGCCTTGCGTGGAATCGGGCTGCCCGAAGTCAGGGTGACCAAGGAATATCTGCGCGCCGCTGCGGGAACGCTGCTTGATACCCATGTCACCTCGCAGCGTGATTATCACTTTGCCAAGGCAAGGCGCTTGCGCACGGTGCACCACCGGCTTGACCGGCTTTCCGGGCGCCTGTTCCAGCTCGCCATTATCTCGGTTTCAACGTACCTCTCCACCGCGGCGCTCAGCGCGGCCGGGCTGCTCGGCGCAGAAGCGCTACACGATGTCGCCAAATATGCGTCGTACCTTGGCGTGATCTTTCCGACCTTCGGCGCGGCACTGGCAGGCATGCGATATTTCGGCGATTTTGAGCGATTTTCAGCCATTTCCGAAGTCACCGCCGCCAAGCTCGACGCGGTACACCAGCGCCTCGTGCTGCTACTCTCCGCGCCTGACCACGCGCTGAGCTATGCCCAGGTCTCGGAACTCGCGCATGCGGCCGATGATATCGTGCTGTCGGAGATCGAAAACTGGCAGGCGGTATTCGGCGGCAAGCATATTACCGTGCCGGTGTAAGGAAAATGGAGGCCCGAGCCGGAATCGAACCGGCGTGCACGGATTTGCAGTCCGCTACGTAACCACTCCGCCATCGGGCCTCGTGTCGCGCCGCTGCGCGAGGTGCGCCACTAGCCGAGCCGACACTGCCGTGCAAGCCAGATCAGGCAATCCGGGCGAAGCTGATCTGGCGTTTGAGCGGGTCGGCGCCGACCAGTCTGACAGTAATCTTCTCGCCCGGCGTAACGCTGTGCGCGGCGACCCGGGCGACGACCGGAACGTCGCACAGCTGCATCCGCGCGCCGATCTCGTCGACATCGGTGACGATGGCGGCAAAGCTCTCGCCCTCGCGCCCGCTGAGCATCGCCGCTTCGGCCAGGTCGATCACCGCGCGATCGATCTGGTTGGCGCGGGCGTCGGCTTTTCCCATCACCGGGCCCAGCTTGGCGAAGGCGGCGGTCACTTCGGCCGGGACCGGCTGTCCGTTGGCGACCGCCAAGGCGGCGCGCACGACATAGCGGTCAGCCAGCCGCCGTAGCGGCGCGGTCATATGGCAATAAGTCGCCGCTATTGCCGCATGCCACGGCTTCACGCCTTCCTGATACGGCACGTAGCTCGCCCCGTTGCCCGCGCGACGGATTGCCAGCATGAAGGCCGCCGCGTCCGGTTTCTGGGGATCGAGCATCTTTTCGAATTGCTGCAGGCTGAGCGCTGCCGCCCAGTCGAGCCCCAAGGCGTCGGCAATGTGCCGCAGCCGCGCCACTGCGCGGTCATCGGGCCCGGCCATGACTCGGAACAGCCCGGTCTTTGCCGCATAGAGCGCATCGGCCACTGCAAGGTTGGTGGCGAGCGACAAGGCTGCGTTGCGCTGTTCGGACAGACTTTGCGGGCGCAGCACCAGGTTGAAATGGCCCTCCGCCGCCTCAACTTCCTGCTCGGGCGGATCGACCCGCGCCGCACCGCGCGCCGCCTCGGCGGTGGTGATGCGCCGCGACAGTTCGGCAAACCCGGCGGGCAATTCGGCTTCGGTCGCAGTCTCGTAAGCCAGCTTGGCGCGGCTCTGGATGATCGCGCGCTCGGCCCCTTCAAGCGTGACCGAACCATCGGGGGCAACCCGCGTGGTGAACACCACCGCCGGACGCGGCCCGTCGGGGAGCAAGCTGGCCGCGCCTTCGGACAGGACGCGGGGATATAGTCCGGACTTGCCACCAGGCAGGTACAGCGTCTCGCCGCGGGTCCAGGCTTCGGTATCGATCGGATCGCTCTCACTCACAAACCACGCAACGTCGGCAATCGCATAGTGCAGCAGCAGGTCGCTGCCCGCTGCCTCAATCGTGAAAGCCTGGTCGAGGTCGGTCGAGGTGGCCGGGTCGAGCGTGACGAAAGCCTCGCCGGTGCGGTCCCTGTGCTCACCCGGTGTGCGCTGCGCGGCAGCCGTGGCGGCGGCGTCAACTTCGGGCGGAAAGGTGCCGGGAACTTTGAACTGGCCGCGAATGGCGGCGAGCCCTTCGCTCAGCAGACTATCGGGGTCGCGCAATGCTTTCATGGGCTAGCGGACTAGCCACTCTCCCGCTGCTTGCCAAGCGCGGTCAAAACCCGATCGCCCGGAGGGCGGTGGAGCGGCTGGCAGGCTAGTCGAACAAGGTCCGCGAGGTGAAATGCGCTGCCAGCGCCCCGGCAAACTGCGCCAGCACGAAGCCCGGCACTGAACTTGGCGCGATGCCCGCGAAGGTGTCGCTCAGACCGCGCGCCAGCGTGATCGCCGGGTTGGCGAAGCTGGTTGAGGAGGTGAACCAATAGGCAGCCGCAATGTACAGCGCGACGCTGGCGGGGACGCTTTCGGGCCGGTGTTTTACCGTCAGCAGAATCGTCGCGACCAGCCCGAAGGTGGCAATGAACTCGCTTAGCCATTGCCCCGGCCCGCTGCGCACGTGCTGCGAAAACTGGATGATCGGCAGACCAAACATCGCGTGCGCCGCCCATGCGCCGAGAATGCCCGCACCCACCTGCACCGCCACATAGGCGAGCAGCTGCACGGTGGTCAGCTCACCGCGCAAGCGCATCACCAGGCTCACCGCCGGATTGAAATGCGCGCCCGATGGCGGGCCCAGCATCGCGATCAGCACATAGAGCATCGCGGCGGTCGCGGCAGTGTTGCCGAGCAAAGCCACCGCCATGTTCCCGCCCGCCAGCTTCTCGGCCATGATCCCCGAGCCGATCACGGTGGCGAACAGCAGGAAGCTGCCGAGCGCCTCGGCCCATAATTTCTGTTTCATGCTGCCCCTTCCATTGCACCGATCTTCGCCAGGGCGTCCTGCGCGGTGGCGCGGTCCATTTGCTTGAGATCGAGCGCCAGCATCGTCCGCACCCTCATTTCAAGCAGCCGCCAGGTCTCCTCGAAGGCGGCATCGACTTCGGCCTCGGTCCCGGTCACGTCGGCAGGATCGGGCAGGCCCCAGTGCGCGCGCAGCGGCGTACCGGGAAATACCGGGCAGGCCTCACCCGCCGCATTGCCGCAAACGGTGATCACGAGGTCGATTTCAGGAGCGTCCGGCCCGATGAATTCCAGCCAGCTCTTCGAGCGGAACGGCGCGGTGCCGATCCCCTTGCGCGCCAGCAGCCGCAGTGCGCCGGGATGCGGCACCCCCTTGGGCTTGCTCCCCGCGCTGAAGGCCGCGATCCGTCCTGCGCCAAGCTGACCCAACAATGCCTCGCCCAGAATCGAGCGCGCAGAATTGCCGGTGCACAGCACCAGCACCGTGTTGACCCCCGCCACGTCAGGCGCAGTCGCTGAGCGTCGTCGTGCCGCAATTGGCACCGGCGCAGCAGTTTTCAGTAAGATAGCCAAGCAGGCCGTTCATGGCGGCGAAGTCGGCTGAATAGATCAACGAACGCCCGTCGCGCCGCTGTGCCACCAGACCGGCATTGGCGAGCTGGGCCAAGTGGAAGCTCATCGAACTGGGAGGCACGCCGAGCTTCTGTGCCAGCATCCCGGCGGCAAGCCCATCAGGCCCCGCTTCGACCAGCAAGCGATAGGCGGCTAGGCGATGCTCTTGCGCCAGCGCGCCAAGCGCGCGGATTGTCTGATCAGAGTCCACGTTCCGCCTCTATGATTCGATATTTATCGAAATATCAAATCTTGGCGCTTCACGTCAACCCGCAATCACGGATCGACGAACACACCCTTGCGCTTTTCCATCTGGCTCATCACCGCCTCGATCTGGTTCTTGCTGCCGATCAGGGCTTGCTGCTCGATGCTTTCGGCCATCAGGATCTCGTCGACCGAGGCGTGAAGGTACTGACCAAACAGCCGCTTGGCGGCGCGCTGGGCCTGGGGGTGGCGGTTGGCGATGTCGGCGGCGATCGCCTGGGCGCGGGCCAGCGGATTGGCATCGACGATGGTGGCAAAGCCGTATTCGCCCGCCTGTTCACCGGTGAATTCGCGGTTGGTGTAAGTCAGCTCGCGCAGCACATCATCGCGCACGGTGCCGCGCCACAGTGCATAGCCGGCCATATCGGGCACCAGGCCCCATTTGAGTTCCATCACTGCCAGCCGTGCATCGGGTGCCACAACGCGGATATCGGCCCCGCAGGCCACTTGCAGCCCGCCGCCAAAGCACACCCCATGAACCGCGGCGATTACCGGCACCGGCAGCTTGCGCCACTGCATCGCAACCTGTTGCGGCTGGTTGGCGTTGCCGTGGGTCCGGGTCGTCAGCGGTTCGCGGTCATGCCGCGCGGTGTTGGCCATCGAGCCCATGTCGAGCCCGGCACAGAAGCTGCGCCCGTCACCTGAAAGCACCACCGCGCGCAGCCCCTTGGCGTCGTGCAGCAGGTGCCCGGCATTGAGCAGGGCGGCAAACATGTCAGGATCGAGCGCGTTCATCTTGTCGGCCCTGGTCAGGCGGACATGCGCCACACCTTGGTCATCGATATCGATGGCTACGCGATCCTGCGGGGTAACGGTCAAGTCCATGCTGTGTGATCCTGCATTCCGGCCAGTGCTGGGACAGGCTCCTCGCGCAAACGGGTGTAATCGTCCAGTGCGAATTCGGCCGTTGACGGAGTGGCGGCTTCCCGGCCCGGACCACACAGCCGGTAGTTGCCCCCGGGCAAAGTCTCGACCAGACCGTCAACGCCAGCCGTGCGCAGCTTGGCACGCAGGCGGCTCAGGTGCACAGCCAGGCTGTTGGTTTCCGGCCGGAACGACAGGCGCCAGACATCGTACAGCAGTTCTGGCGTGCCAACCGGTTCGCCCGGCTGTTCGGTCAGCCGCCACAGCAGCGCAAACTCGCGCGGATGCAGCCCGACCGCGCGGCCGGCCACGAAGGCGTCGCGGGCCAGTAGATCGAGCCGTACCGCGCCGTGCTGGCGATAGCGCGGCAGGGCCTCGGCATATTGCAGCAACCGCAGCACCCGTGATTCGATTTCGTCGAGCGACGGCCCATGCCCCACGGCGTCGCCGAAGCCCAGCCGCAGCAGCCGCGCGCGGTCCTGCGATTCGGGCACGTCGATCATCATCATCCACTTGCGCTGGGTCTGGTTCGCGCCGGCCAGGCTAAGCCATTGCGGCATCGGCAGGTCATAAAGGCGGCCAAGCTGAGCGTGCGCCACGTCGCGGCCCGATGATTGCTCATCGACCAGCAACTGCCACCCCAGACGGCGCAGGTCATACGCCGTCGGGACCGGGCCGACTGAAAACCAGCGAAACAGCCGCAAGGAGACCTCACAAGGGCTTGTGAATCAGGCGCGTGAACAGAGCGCACGGCCGTTGCCTCGCCTTACCCCCCGGCGCGCATGGCTGCACAATTCCTGCGCCTTGCGCAAGTGCAAGCGCGATTAGTCAGCGCCGAATTGGCCGCAATCAAGCGGCGGAGCTGTTGACGCCCATCGATTGCAGATAGCGCCGCACGTTGCGTGCGGCCTGGCGCAATCTTTGTTCGTTCTCGACCAGCGCGATCCGAACGTAGCCCTCGCCCTCTTCGCCGTAGCCAACTCCGGGCGCGACCGCGACTTCGGCGTGGGTCAGGAGCTGCTTGGAAAATTCGAGGCTACCCATCTCTTTCAGCGCTGGCGGCAGCGGCGCCCAGGCAAACATCGAGGCCTTGGGGGTGGGAATGTGCCACCCGGCGCGGGCAAAACTTTCGACCAGCACGTCGCGGCGCTTCTGGTAAAGCACGCGGTTCGTCTCGACGATATCTTGCGGGCCGTTAAGCGCGGCGCAGGCGGCGGCCTGAATCGGGGTGAAGGCGCCATAATCAAGGTAACTCTTGACCCGCTTGAGCGCCGCCATCAGCCGGGCATTGCCGACCGCAAAGCCGACCCGCCAGCCGGCCATCGAGAAGGTTTTCGACATCGAGGTGAACTCAATCGCCACATCCTTCGCGCCGGGCACCTGGAGGATCGAGACGGTCGGATTGCCGTCGTAGTAAAGCTCCGAATAGGCGAGGTCCGAAATCAGCCAGACCTGGTTCTCCTTCGCCCAAGCGACCAGCCGTTCGTAGAATGCGAGGTCGACCGTCTCGGCAGTGGGGTTCGAGGGGTAGTTGACAATCAGGATCGACGGGCGCGGCACGGTGAAGGCCATCGCCCGGTCAAGCGCGCGCCAGTAATTCTCGTCCGGCGTGGTCGGGACCGAACGGATCGTTGCCCCGGCGATGATGAAGCCGAAGGTGTGGATCGGATAGCTCGGGTTGGGCGCCAGCACCACGTCGCCCGGCGCGGT
>JANXUP010000157.1 GCA_025356175.1 Sphingomonadaceae bacterium
GATCGACCGAAGTGGCGATCGCGGTCGGGCCGGTGAACAAGTCACCGATCCCGGCATAGTCCGTGTCCTTGATGGCAAGCTTGGCAAGACGGTTCTTCGCCACCTTGTACGATGCACCGGCATCGCGAATCTTTCCGCGCAGGGCGGTGGACTGGGCCACCGTCAAGCCGAGGTTGCGGGCGATGATAACCACCCCAACTTCAGAAAAGACCGCGTTGAGCGATGCGACCGATTCGGCTTTCTGCGAACGATCCATGCCTAACTCCTTCAAAATGGCTGCTGGGGCTGGGCCCCGACAACCGGCTACGTTGTCTGCGATGCTTTACGCACCGCAGGCGATTCCGTTCGAAGGGGAAGGAGGGCGCCGATAACGCCGTGCCGGGCCGCACAGCTGCGCGAACCTGCAAAAATCTCTGTCCCCGCCTAGGCTGCAAATTAAGGAGGGAACCTCCAGCAACTGTCTCGGACGGTTGACCCGTGCGCGAACGCACCGGTCAGGCGGGCCACTAGCATTGCGGCGCGCAGAGTCAAGCATCGGGTCCAGCATCGGCGCGCTTACGCTTCGTTAACCATATGCTGCGAAGCCATGCGCATGACGACTGCCACCCCCATTGCCGCCTTGCCCCGCTGGATCACCCCGGCGCGGCTCGACCGGTTTGAGCAGGTCACCATCGTGCTGCTGTGGATGCTGCTCGCCTGGCGGGTGCTGCACTCGCCCAATGTTTTCGCGCCGCTGGTCATGGTCACCGAAACGACGGTGATGGGGTTCGTGCTGATCCGCCGCCCGACGACAAATATCTCGCTCAAGCTGGGTGACTGGCTGCTGGCGATCACCGCGACGTATGCGCCGCTGCTGATCGTTCCCGCCGGATCACCGGTGCCGCTGCTCGCCCCGCTCGCAGTGGCGCTGTGGGGTTTTGGCACGCTGGTGCAGTTTTCGGGCAAGCTGTTCCTGCGCCGCAGTTTCGGCATCGCGCCGGCCAACCGCGGGATCAAGACCGACGGGATGTACCGGTTCGTGCGCCATCCGATCTATGCCGGTTATCTGTTCGGGCACATCGGCACGCTGCTGTTGATGCCCAGCCTGACCAACTTTGCGATCTATGCGATCGGCTGGTGGGCCCAGATCCTGCGGATCCTGGCCGAGGAACGCCTGCTGAGCGAAGACCCTGCGTACCGCGAATTTATGACCAAGACGCGCTGGCGGCTGATCCCCGGCATTTTCTAAGAGCTTACCCGCCGTGGGGGCGGACAAAGAAAGGGCGGCGCTTCGGGGGAAGCGCCGCCCTTTTGATATTGTGAACGGCGCTTGAAGGTAGCAATGAAGAATGGTAGTACAGCAGGCGTTCAAGAAAGCACTGCAATGTCCATACAGATCAATATCAAGAACCAGAAAGCTCGTGAGTTGGTTGACGAGATTGTCATGCGCACAGGCGAAAGCGTGACCGAAGCCGTGACCGCAGCGCTGCAGAAGCGCCTGAACGAGCTGACCCGTGAGGAGAAAATGGCACGGGTACGGGCGCTGACCAAGGGGCTTGCCGATCACTGGGTGGAGCCTTGGAAGTCCATGGATCACGGCGACATTCTGTATGACGAATTGGGCATGCCGAAGTGATCATCGATTCCTCGGTGCTGATCGCCATCTTAAAGGAGGAGCCCGAATCCGAGGGTTTCTTGGCAAGCATGGCCCGCGCGGATTCGCTCGAAATGTCGGCGGCGACGTATCTCGAAACGGGAATCGTGGCAGACCGCAACAAGGACGCGCTCCTATCCGGGCGTGTCGATGAAATCATTGACATTTTCGCCATCACCATCGCCCCCGTCACCGAAGCCCACGCCAAACGCGCCCGCGCTGCCTATCGTCAATACGGCAAAGGCAGCGGCCACCGCGCCGGGCTAAATTTCGGTGACTGCTTTTCCTACGCGCTGGCCATGGAGCACCCGGAGCCGCTGTTGTTCAAAGGCCTGGATTTTGGCGCGACGGATGTAATCGTGGCCTGAAGCCTGCAACTCGCTCGCTCCGTTTGACAATCGGGCACCCCAAACCTATATGCGCACCTCGCTCGGCGCTTCGAGCAAGGCGGGTCCATGCGCGGGGACCTTCCACGAAAGGAAGCGGCGGGTTTTCCTGACGACGCAAGGCTGCGGGCTGCAGCACCCTTCCAGGGTGCTCATTGCCATGCGGCCTTTCTTGCGTCTGGCGGAGCCACCAACCCGTGCGTGGCATTATTTCACGCCAGAAGTCAGAATGTTTCTGGCTCGGCGCTCAAGCAAAGAGGCAAGACCCCTCCCATGGCGAAAAAGGCTTCCACTCCTCTCCCCGGCGCGCGCGCCGCGGCGAAGAAGCGCATCCGCAAGATCTTCGGCGACATCCACGAAGTGGTGAAGATGCCGAACCTGATCGAGGTGCAGCGCGAAAGCTATGAGCAGTTCCTGCGTTCCGACCCCGCCATCGGTTATGTTTCGGGACTGGAAAAGACGCTGCGCTCGGTCTTCCCGATCCGCGACTTTGCCGGGACCAGCGAGCTGGACTTCGTCCACTACGAACTGGAAGACCCCAAGTACGACACCACCGAGTGCCGCCAGCGCGGGATCACCTACTCCGCGCCGATGAAAGTCACGCTGCGCCTGATCGTGTTCGAGGTCGATGCCGAAACCGAAACCCGCTCGGTCCTCGATATCAAGGAGCAGGACGTCTACATGGGCGACATGCCGCTCATGACCGACAACGGCACCTTCGTGATCAATGGCACCGAACGCGTGATCGTCAGCCAGATGCACCGTTCGCCGGGCGTATTGTTCGACCATGATCGCGGCAAGACCCATTCCAGCGGCAAGTATCTGTTCGCCGCGCGCGTCATTCCCTACCGCGGTTCGTGGCTCGATTTCGAATTCGACGCCAAGGACATCGTCAACGTCCGGATCGACCGCAAGCGCAAGCTGCCGGTCACCGCGCTGCTGCACGCGCTTGGTCTCGATGACGAAGCGATCCTCAACCACTTCTATCAGACCGTGCTGTGGAAGCGCGGCCAGGGCGGCTGGGTGCTGCCTTATGCGCCCGATCAGTGGCGCGGCCAAAAGCCGACCTTTGACATCGTCGATGCGAAGTCGGGCGAGATCATTTTCGCCAACGGCACCAAGATCAGCCCGCGCGCTGCCAACAAGGCGGAAAAGGACGGCCTCACCGACCTGCTCATCCCGACCGAGGAAATCTTCGGCCGCTATGCCGCGCGCGACCTGATCGACGAGTCGACCGGCCGCATCTACATCGAGACCGGTGACGAAGTTTCGCCGGAAAACCTCGACATGCTCGACAAGGCGGGGATCGACCAGCTCGAACTGCTCGACATCGATCACGTGTCAACCGGGCCGTGGATCCGCAACACGCTCAAGGCCGACAAGGCTCCTGACCGCGATCATGCGCTGGCTGACATCTACCGGGTCATGCGCCCGGGCGAACCGCCGACGCGCGAAACCGCCGAAGCCCTGTTCGAAGGCCTGTTCTTCGATGGCGAGCGTTATGACCTCTCGGCCGTGGGCCGGGTCAAGCTCAACATGCGCCTCCAGCTCGACGCTGAAGATACGGTCACCACGCTGCGGACCGAGGACATCCTCGCCGTGGTCAAGGAACTGGTGAACCTCAAGGACGGCAAGGGCGAAGTTGACGACATCGACAACCTCGGCAACCGCCGCGTCCGTTCGGTCGGCGAACTGCTTGAAAACCAGTACCGCGTTGGCCTCCTGCGCATGGAGCGCGCGGTCAAGGAACGGATGAGCTCGGTCGATGTCTCGACCGTGATGCCCAACGACCTGATCAACGCCAAGCCGGCTGTGGCGGCCGTGCGTGAATTCTTCGGCTCGTCGCAGCTGTCGCAGTTCATGGACCAGACCAACCCGCTGTCCGAAGTGACGCACAAGCGTCGCGTGTCGGCGTTGGGGCCAGGTGGCTTGACGCGCGAACGCGCAGGCTTCGAAGTCCGCGACGTTCACCCCACGCACTATGGCCGCATCTGCCCGATCGAAACGCCCGAAGGCCCGAACATCGGCCTGATCAACTCGCTGAGCACCTTTGCGCGCGTCAACAAGTACGGCTTCATCGAAACGCCGTACCGCAAGGTCGCCGACGGCAAGGTGACCAAGGACGTCGTTTATCTCTCCGCGATGGAAGAGAGCAAGCACACGGTCGCGCAGGCTTCGGCCGAATTGACCGAGGACGGCAGCTTCGTCGACGAACTGGTTTCGGCGCGTGACAGCGGCGAATTCGTGATGGCCCCGCGCGATCACGTGACGCTGATGGACGTCAGCCCCAAGCAGCTCGTTTCGGTTGCCGCGTCGTTGATTCCGTTCC
>JANXUP010000209.1 GCA_025356175.1 Sphingomonadaceae bacterium
CTGATCTGGTCGAGCATCGGCTTCGGCATGCTCTTCGCGCTCGGCCACCGGGTGCGCACCACGCTGACCGTCGCACCAGATCGCAACCCGCCGTATATGCTGATGAGCGATGGCTCGATCCGCAATGCCTACACGCTGCGGCTGCGCAACATGGAAAGCCGCCCGCGCCAGATGGAAATCGCGCTGGAAGATCTGCCAGGCGCGAAGATGTGGGACGATACCATCTCGCGTCAGCAGGCCGCCACCAAGCTGACCTTCATCGTTCCCGCTGACCAGCTGCTAGCCGTGCGCGCCTATGTTGTCGCGCCCGCGAATACCCGCAGCAAGGAATTCGAATTCCGCATCACCTCGCTCGATGAGCAGCATGAGAGCGGCGAGGCCGAGGCCAAGTTCAGCGCGCCCAATGACGAAGCAGGAGACGACTGATGCGCAAGACCTTTACCGGCCGTCACATGCTGGCGATCTTCGTCGTTTTCTTCGGGATCGTGATCGCGGTCAATTTCTGGGTCGCCAGCATCGCGCTGCACAGCTTTAGCGGCGTGGTGGTCGAAAATTCCTACGTTGCCAGCCAGCAGTTCAACGGCTGGTTGAAGGACGCCAAGACCGAGCGGGCGCTGGGGTGGAGCGCAACCGTCAGCCGCGATGCCGCTGGCCGGCTGGTGGTCAAGACCGCAGGGATTCCGGCGGGCGCGAAACTTACGGCGCTGCTGCGCCGTCCGCTGGGAGTGCCTGACGATCGCACCGAAGCATTGCGCGAAATTTCGCCCGGCGGCTACCAGTCGAAGGAAGTCGATCCCGGCCGTTGGCTCGTGCGGATCGAGGCGGACGCCAATGGCCAGCACTGGGCGCAGGAAGTGCCAGTTGGATGAACGCGGTCTCGGTTCTTGAACCTGGCGAAGGGGCGCTGGTCGATACCCGGCTGATTGCGCCGGGGATTCGCTGCGCCGGTTGCATTGGCAAGATCGAGCGCGAATTGCCCAAGCTGGCCGGGGTGGCAAGCGCGCGGGTTAATTTTTCGGCCAAGCGCGTGTTGGTGCGCCACGACGCGCAGGTGAGCGACGCCGAACTGGTCGAGGCGATGCGCGACATCGGGTTCGAGGCGCAGCCGGTCTCCAACGCCCTGGCCAGTGAAGATTCGGAAACCAGGTCGCTGCTCCGCGCCTTAGGTGTCGCGGGTTTCGGCATGATGAATATCATGCTCTTGTCGGTCAGTGTGTGGTCGGGCGCGGGCGGGGCCACGCGCGAGATGTTCCACTGGCTTTCGGCGATGATCGCGGTGCCGGTGATCGTCTATGCCGGCCGCCCGTTCTACACCTCGGCGTGGCGTGCGGTGCGCCGCGGGCGGACCAACATGGACGTGCCGATCACGATCGGGGTGTCACTGGCCACCGGGCTCAGCCTCTACGAGACGCTGACCTGGGGCGATCAGGCCTATTTCGACGGCGCGGTCATGCTACTGTTCTTCCTGCTCGTCGGCCGCGCGCTGGACGCTGCGATGCGCGGTCGGACCCGCGCTGAAATCGGTGCACTTCTCTCACGAATGGGACGCAGCGCCAGCGTGCTCCAGCTCGGTGGATCGGCCCACCGGGTCGCGGCCGACCAGCTTGAGCCCGGCATGCTGATGCTGGTCGCCGCGGGCGAAGCGCTCGCAGCGGATGGTGTGGTCGAATTGGGGGCAGGGGTGATCGACAACGCCATGCTCACTGGCGAGAGCGCACCCGAAGGCGTCGGTGTGGGTGATGTGGTGCACGCCGGCGCGATCAACCTGACCGGCCCGCTCCAGGTCCGCGTCACGGCTGCTGCCGGGGACACCACGCTGGCGCATATCGCGCAGCTAATGGACGAGGCCGGCCTGTCGCGCAGCCGCTACGTGCGGATCGCCGACCGGGTCTCGCGCCTTTACGCTCCGGCGGTACACAGCTTCGCTGCGCTCGCATTCGCCGGATGGATGATTGCCGGGGCAGGGTGGCACCAGTCGCTGGTGGTCGCGATTGCAGTGCTAATCATCACCTGCCCCTGTGCGATGGGGCTGGCCGTACCCGCAGCTCAGGTCGTTGCAGCGGGCGCGCTGGGCAAGCGCGGCCTGTTGGTCAAAGATGGCGGCGCATTGGAGCGCCTTGCCGAAGTCGACATAGCGCTGTTCGACAAGACCGGAACCCTGACACTGGGTGAACCGCGCCCGGACCTGTCGGGCCTTACCAACGAGGCGAAGTCGGTCGCCCTCGCGCTCGCGCAAGTCAGCCGTCATCCGCTCAGCCGCGGGCTTTCGGCCGGATTACTGGCTGAAGGTGTGATCCCCGCTGCGGTGACCGACATCGCCGAAGTCCCCGGCACCGGGATGTCGGGCAATCTTGACGGCGCGCGCGCCGCGCTGACTGCGGTACCCACAAGCGGCAGCCGTCTGGCCTGCGTGCTGGTGCTGGGCGACAAACACTGCACCATCGAATTCCGCGATGAACTTCGCCCTGACGTCACCGCAACCCTTTCAGCCTTCGCGGCGATGGGGATCGAATGCCGGATCATTTCGGGCGACCGCTCCGACGCAGTGGCCGCCATGGCCGCGCGGCTTTGCATTCCGGGTGACGGCGGGGTTTCGCCCGAGGCCAAACTCGCGATCCTCGAAGCATTGAAGGCAGAGGGCAGGCGACCGCTGATGGTTGGTGATGGTTTGAACGATGGACCCGCACTGGCTGCAGCGCATGCCTCGATTGCGCCCGGTTCGGCCAGCGACCTCAGCCAGCAGGCCGCCGATGCGGTCAGCGTGGGTGAGCGGCTGATGCCGGTGGCACTGGCGGTACGCGCCGCGCGCCGGACGATGGGGATCGTCCGGCAGAACTTCGGAATCGCCGTCCTTTATAACCTCTGTGCGGTGCCGCTGGCGATCATGGGCGCGGTTACGCCGCTGATCGCGGCGATCGCGATGTCGGCCAGCTCGTTGATCGTCATCGGCAATTCGCTGCGCCTCGCGAGGGCGGCGCGATGAGCGGACTGACCTTGCTTATCCCGATCGCGCTGGCGATGGGCCTCATCGGCCTCGCGGCCTTCTTCTGGGCGATGCGCAGCGGGCAGTATGAAGACATGGATGGGGCGGCGAACCGAATCCTCATCGAAGACGAGGATGAGGCATGAGGCTTGCGGCGATCGGCCTTGTTTCGCTCGTCCCGCTGATGCTCGGGACTAGCCCGGCCATGACGCATTCGGGGCGCGATCTGGTGGCGCCGCTATGCGGTGGTCAGTTTGTGGTGGTTCACCTTGGCGGACGCGGCAAGCCACCAGAAAGGCCCTGCGCCATCAAGGGCTGCCACGCCGGCTGCACCCGCCGTTTCTTTGACGCAGAGCAATGACGCGCTGACCGCCAGCTGCAAAGTCGCCGTCATGTGGACCTATTACCCAGAACTGCTCGCCACCCCGGTGCCGCGCTACACCAGCTATCCCACCGCAGCGGAATTCCGCCCGATCGATGCGGCGCTCTATACGCAGGCCATCGAAGGCGCGGAGGGCGACATCTCGCTCTACGTGCACATCCCGTTCTGCGAAAAGATCTGCTTCTATTGCGGCTGCAACACCGCCGCCGCCAACCGCCGCCAGCGGCTCGCCTCCTATCTCGATGCGCTGCAGCAAGAAATCAATCAGGTCGCCGAACGTCTTCCACGCGGAGCGCAGGTGCGGCGGCTGTCGTTCGGTGGGGGCAGCCCCAATGCGCTGAACCCGGTCGATTTCGTGCGTTTGGTCGATAGCTTGTTCGTGGCCTTCAAGCTGTCTGATCCGATCATTTCGATCGAACTCGATCCGCGTTCGCTCAGCGCCGAATGGGCGCACACGATTGGCGGCATCGGTATCACCCGCGCAAGCCTGGGGGTGCAGACTTTCGCGCCGCATTGCCAGCAGGCGATCGGGCGGTTGCAGGGTGAGGATGCAATCGTGCGCAGTGTTGATTGGCTGCGCGGAGCCGGGGTCAGCTCGCTCAATTTCGACCTGATGTACGGGCTGCCAAGCCAGACCCTCCGCGATCTGGAAGACAGCCTGCAGCGCACCCGGGTGCTGGGTGCGGACCGCATCGCGCTGTTCGGCTATGCCCATGTACCGCATCTGGTGCCGCGCCAGAAGGCGATCCCCGATCACGACCTGCCGGACCAGACACTGCGCTTCCAGATGGCCGAGCGCGGCTATGCGTACCTCCTGACGCACGGTTATACCCCCGTCGGCTTCGACCATTTTGCACGCCCCGGCGATCCGCTCGCCAGTGCAGCGTTGGCAGGCAAGGTTCACCGCAACTTCCAGGGCTTTACCGATGACGCCGCACCGGTGCTGCTCGGGCTGGGAGCATCGGCGATCAGCAGTTTCCCCCAGCTCCTCGCGCAGAACGTCAAGGAAACCGGGCGCTACCGGATGATGACTTCGGGCGGGATGTTGCCGGCCAATCGCGGGATCGAGCGTAGCGCCGATGATCGCTATCGCGGCGCGGTGATCGAGCAATTGCTGTGTAATGGTTCGGCTCGGGTCGGCGCCCGATTGCTTGGTCAGGTGCACAATGCGCTGCAGCCATTTGTTGAGCGGGAACTCGCCTCCATTGTTCAAGACCGCGTGACGATCCTGCCGGTGGGTTTGCCCTATGCGCGCACCATCGCGGCGCTGTTCGATGCCTGGCGGCAGCAATCGGCGCGGCACTTCAGCTCGGCCGTCTGAGACTATGCGAACAGATTATCGGCGCACTTGCGATCCCGGCAACATCAACCATGCCGAGCTCAGCAGTGTTGACCCCAGCGTAGCAAAGTTCAGCACCTGATCGAGCGGACCATACATCCCCAGATGCGTCATGTGATAAGCGAAGTGGGGCAGGTTGAAGAACATCGTGGCGAAGCCGACCGCGAATGGCGTTGCCAGTTGTGGCCGGAATAGGCCTAAGCCTGCGATGGCGCCCATCATCAGCCCAGCAGCCCCCGTGTCGCGGATGAGATGCTGGTTGAACGGGCCGTCTACTGACACCCAGGCCCGGCCAAATCCCGGAAACGATTGGTAGAAAGCGTCAGGAAAGCCGCATGCCCAGATACCGACAACCAGCCCTGTCAGAAGCAGATAGGCTAGAAGAATACGTGTGATTGCCGGCATGAGAATCTCCACGAGCGGGAAAAGTCATCTAAATGTGACGCACCATCAGGACCTATTACCGAAGAAATGTGGTGGACGCACTAGGGCTCGAACCTAGGACCCGCTGATTAAGAGT
>JANXUP010000001.1 GCA_025356175.1 Sphingomonadaceae bacterium
AAAGTGCCCAAACCCGCCGCCGATGAACGGCGCGCTGCCCATCTGCCACATCAGCCAGCTCAGGCATTCGGCGCGGCCCTTGGCATCGGCGGGAATGAACGCGCCGAACTTTTCCGCCAGATGCAGCAGCATCGCGCCGCTTTCGAACAGCCGGATCGGCTCAGGACCCGACAAATCGAGCAGCGCCGGGATTTTCGAATTGGGATTGATCGCCACGAAGTCCGAACCGAACTGGTCGCCTTCGCCGATGTTGATCAGCCAGGCGTCGTACTCGGCGCCGGTAAACCCGGCGGCGAGCAGCTCCTCGAACATGATCGTGACCTTCATGCCATTGGGCGTGCCCAGCGAATAAAGCTGGAACGGGTGCTTGCCGCGCGGCAGCACCTGCTCCTTCTGCGCGCCGGCGGTGGGCCGGTTGATCGCAGCGAAGCGCCCGCCGTTTTCCTTGTTCCAGGTCCAGACTGCGGGCGGGGTGTATTCGGGTTCGGACATGGTCGGGGTTCCTCAGAGATGAGTTTGCAATTGCAACCTGTGTGGGGTTGGTGCGCGATCTGCGCAAGAGGGATGGTTGCCATCCTGGGTAGGGGAACCGATTAGACCAGTTTGTCGTGGAACGCTTGGACCACAGTCCTGGTCCAAATAAACTGGTGGTCGCGGATCGCACTGCAGGCGGAGGTGATACGCATCGCGGGCGCAGGGAAAGGCGGAGACAGCAAGCATAGGGATCGCGGCTTATCAGGCGGAGGCGGTGTAGGAAAACGGGTGCCAGGGTGATTCACGTACCGTCTCGATTGAACGCCAAAGCCCTTCCCCTGGGGGAAGGGTTAGGATGGGGGGCCTGACCTCTCGAGTGTCGAGCCCCACCCCCGGCCCCTCCCCGCCGGGGAGGGGAGAAGTTTGAAATAGGACTCAGATTAACGTCCCCTGCGAGCCCGTGGTATGGCTCACCCGCGTTTCGACCCGTGCGGCCTTCTTTACCGGCGAAATGAGCGGCGGCAACTTGGGCGGGGGGCCGTGGATCAGTTCGGCGATGGTTACCACCTGCATCGCCGGGAAGCGCCCGAACTGGGTTTCGATCAAGGGATGCGATTCGATTTCGCTCAGCACGCCCTTGGTCGGCATGGCGGCGGCGATGAACAGCCCGAACTGGTGCTTGTCACGCTCCATCACCCGGCCAAGATCGCGGACCATGCCGGGGTTAAGGTGTTCCCCGCCCTTGACGCTGATCACGCCGGTCTGCACCCGGCCTGCGTCGGTCAGGTAGTTGAACCAGCCGTCCACTCCCTTGTCGCCGCCCTTCTTGTCACGCGGGAAGCCGCCGACTTTCCAGCAGGCCCATTGCTGGAACTGGTGCTTGTCATCGTTGGCCAGCCGCAGCGCAGATTCCATGTCTTTGGGCACGCCGTGGGTTTCGAACTCGATCCCCGGATAGCCGCTGCGCATCCGGTCTTCGATCATGCCGATGGCGATGTGCGTCACATCAATCCCGCGCCACTGCCGCCCGAGCTTCTGCGCGGCATCGACCGCAGTGCCGCAGCCGCAGAACGGATCGAGCACCACGTCGCCCGGGTTGGACGAGGCCGCGATGATCCGTTCGAGCAAGGCGCGGGGTTTTGGGTGGGGTAGCCGAGGCGTTCCTGAGCTTGGGAGTTGAGCGGCGGGATGTCGGTCCAAACGTCGGAGATCGGCACTCCTTCTTGCTCGTCGAGGTAGCGCTTTAGCCTTGGAACCGAGCCCGGACTTGGTTGGATGACTAGGCCCGCCTCATAGGCCGCCTGCATTCGCTCTTTTGTCCATCGCCAAACGCGCGTCACGCCCAGAAATTCGTAGGTGAGGTTTGGACGGTTTTTGTTCGGGTTCAGCAGATTATCGAGTTGAAATCGGCGGCCAGACTCCGGTTCAAAACTGGAATAATGACTTTTCACGTATTCCTCTGAGTGCGGAAGATATTGCGCGTTCCAATTAGATGTCGAACCCGCTCGGTAAACGAGGATGACATCGTGCGAGCTGGCAAAACGAGTGAACGCGTGTCCTTTCGCTGCTGTGCGGTTCCAGATAATTTCGTTCGCGAAATTCTCCGCCCCGAACACTGCATCGAGCACCAGCTTGAGGTAGTGGCTCGCGGTCGGGTCGCAGTGGAGGTAGAGCGAGCCGGTGGGCTTCAGCACCCGGTGCAGTTCGACCAGCCGCACTGCCATCATGCTTAGGTAGGCCATCAGCGGGTTTTCGCCGATCGCGCTGTGCATCGCCTGCATCATCACGGTCAGCGGGCGGTTGGTCCCGCTCTCGATATCGAGCAGTGCTTCCTTGGCGCTGGCCCCCCAGGTCCAGGTATCGTCGAACGCCTCGATGCTGGCATCCGCCCCGCTGCCGCTGGCCGATTTGAACAGCACGTTATAGCCCGCGTTCGAATTGAACGGCGGATCGAGGTAGATCAGATCCACGCTCTCATCGGGAAACTGCGTGGAATCGCGCAGCACTTCTAGGTTGTCGCCGTAATAGAGCCGGTTGGTCATGGTGTGGGTGTGCCGGGGCGGCGGTTGCGCTGCAAGGGGGGAGTGGTCTATTGTCCGCAGCGGACAC
>JANXUP010000018.1 GCA_025356175.1 Sphingomonadaceae bacterium
GTCACGGTGATGGTCTGGTCGATCCTGCGGCTGTTCGATCACCGCCGCGTCGGGGTGCGGATGACGATTGCCGCGGTGCTGATGGTCCCCGCCGCGCTGGCCCTCGCGCTGATCAACACGCAGGTCTTTTCCGGGATCGACCAGCGTAATTTCCGGCAGGAGCGCAACCCCAGCGAGGTGCAGATCCGCCATGACACCGCAGGCAATGTCTTGGTCGACTTGCCCGATCCGCCGCAACTGACCCGCGCGCAGCTCGCGGCGCTCCAGCAGAAATTTGCCGAACAAGGCCTGTGGCGGCAGCTGACCGATATTGCGATCGGGCGCTACTTCCTGCTGCTGGCCTGGGCGGCACTTTATTTCGCGATGGTCAATGCCGAGCAAGCCCGCGCGGCCGAGCGGCGCGAGGGTGAATATCGCCGCGCCGCCAAGGCTTCGGAACTGCGTTCGCTGCGCTATCAGGTCAATCCGCATTTCCTGTTCAACACGCTGAACTCGCTTTCGGCGCTGGTGATGACCGGCAAGGGAGCGGCGGCAGAAAAGATGATCCAGTCGCTGTCCGGCTTCTATCGCCGCAGCCTGGCCGAAGATCCGACCGGCGATATCGCGCTTGAGGCCGAAGTGGCGCTGCAACGCTCCTATCTGGAAATCGAGGCGGTCCGGTTCCCCGAACGGCTCAGGACCACATTCGACATTCCCGAAGACTTGGGGCAGGCGAATGTGCCGGGACTGATCCTCCAGCCGCTGGTCGAAAACGCGGTGCGCTATGCCGTTACTGCAACGGCCCGGCCGGTAACCTTGTGCATCATTGCGCGCGAAGATGCCGGACAGCTGGTTATTGAAGTGGGCGACGATGGCCCGGCCGCAGCCAAATCCGGCAAGCACGGCTTCGGCATCGGGCTCGCCAATGTGCGCGATCGGCTTGCCGCGCGCTACGGCGATGCCGCCAGCCTTGAGGCCGGACCGCTGCCGGGGGGAGGTTGGCGATCGATCATCCGGATGCCGCTCGATGGCGATGACTGACGAAGCTCTAGCCGAACTGGCCACGCTGATCGTTGATGACGAGCCGCTGGCGCTTGAGCGCATGGAACTTATTTGCGCCGGGATTCCGGGGCTGCGGGTCATCGGCACGGCCCGCGATGGCGCTGCGGCATTGGCGGCGATTGCCGACCTGTCACCCGATCTCGTCCTGCTCGACATCACCATGCCCGAACTTGATGGCATGGCCGTAGCGCGGGCGCTGACCCGCCGCGAGGACGCACCGGCCGTCATCTTCGTCACCGCCCACGAGAATTTTGCGGTCGAAGCCTTTGATCTCGATGCCTTCGATTACGTCCTGAAGCCGGTGACGCCGGAACGGCTTGAACGCTCGGTGGCGCGCGCGATCGCGCGGCGTGATGTCCGCGCGCGCGGCGAACCGGAATGGCTCAGCGAGTTCTGGGTGCCTTATCGCAGCGAACTGCTGCGGGTCGCCGCGGCCGACGTCGAACGGATCGATGCCGAGCGCGATTACGTCAGGCTGCACGTTGGCCAGAAAACGGGGGCCGGGCGCAGCTATCTGCTGCTGCAGACCGTTTCCGGGCTCGAAGCGCGGCTCGACCCGCGCCAGTTCATCCGACTTCACCGTTCGACCATCCTGCGCCGTGACCGCATCACCGGGTTGCGCCATGACGGGCTGGGCGTCTGGTCGGCAGAGCTCGACGATGGCGCAATGGTGCGGATCGGGCGGACCTATCTTTCACGTGCCAAGGCGATGGCGGGACGCTAACCTCACCATATGGCTGAACCGCTCACGTTGCTGCATCTCAGCGACATCCATTTCGGGCTTGAAGACCGCGCGGCGCTGGCCGGAGTGAAATCCGCGATTCTGCGGCTGCGGCCCGCGGCAGTGCTGATCACCGGTGACCTGACCATGCGTGCGCGCCACCGCGAATTCGCGGCGGCGCGCCAGTGGATCGGCGCGCTCGATGTCCCGGTCACGGTCGAGGTCGGCAATCACGACATGCCTTACTTCAATCCGTGGGAACGGTTCACCGATCCCTATCGGCGCTTTCTCGAATTGCAGGCCGTGCTGGAAAAGCCGCTCGAATTGCCTGGGATTTCGGTGATTCCACTGCTCACGGCGGTCAGGGCGCAATGGCGCTGGCCGTGGTCCGAAGGATTGGTGAGCAAGCGCGCGCTGGCCGCTACTCTCGCGGCGATCGACCGGGTGTCGAGCGGCAACCGCGTGCTGGTCACCGCGCATCATCCCTTGATCGAGCACGGACCGCGCGGGCAACGACTGACCATCGGCGGCGCTGCAGCGATGGCGGCGCTGGCGGGACGGGGAGTGGAAGCCGTGCTGACCGGACACGTCCACGATCCGTTCGATCTTGTCGCGGATACCGCCAATGGCCCGCTCCGGATGATTGGCGCAGGAACCCTGTCGAAGCGCATCCGCTCAACCCCGGCGAGTTACAACGAACTCTCGATAACGCCTGACGGGATCACGGTCGCCGTCCGCAACTTTCAAAACGTCCCGACGTTTGACATGCAGCTTCAGGCGGTGCCGAGGGATGCCTTGCCGCCGCGCGAATCCGGCGAGCCGATAGCACCGATCGGCGCGGTGCCCGAGGTCGATCCTCCGGTCCATTGAACGCACGCAAAAAGGGCGGCCCCGCAGGACCGCCCTTTGGTATTGCCTGGCAAATGCCAGCGGGAGCTTAGCGCTTTGAGAACTGGAAGCTCTTGCGCGCCTTGGCCTTGCCGTACTTCTTGCGTTCAACCGCGCGGCTGTCGCGGGTCAGGAACCCGGCAGCCTTGACCACGCCGCGCAGCGCCGGTTCGAACCGGGTCAGCGCCTGCGAAATGCCATGCTTGACCGCGCCGGCCTGGCCCGAAAGTCCACCGCCCTTGACGGTGGCGATCACATCATACTGACCTTCGCGTTCCGAGACCTGGAACGGCTGGTTCAGCACCAGGCGGAGGGTCGGGCGGGCGAAGTACACGGCCTGTTCGCGGCCATTGATCACAACCTTGCCCGAACCGGGCTTGATCCAGACGCGGGCGACCGCATCCTTGCGGCGTCCGGTGGCATAAGCGCGACCCTGAGCGTCGATCTGCTGTTCGCGCAGCGGCATCGTCGAGACCGGCGGAGCGGCGGGGACTTCGGCAATTTCGCCGAGGTCGGCGAGATCGGTGACGGTATTCTCGGTCATCATGCACCCACCTTGTTCTTGCGGCTCATCGCGGCAACGTCGAGCACTTCGGGCTGGGTTCCGCCGTGCGGATGCTCAGTCCCGGCGTAGAGATGCAACGCGCGCATCTGGTCACGGCCCAAGGGACCGCGCGGCACCATGCGTTCGACTGCCTTTTCAAGCACACGTTCAGGAAAGCGGCCATCGAGCACTTTGCCAGCGGTCACTTCCTTGATCCCACCAGCATAGCCGGTGTGCTTGTAATAGGTCTTCAGCTTGAGCTTGTTGCCCGTCAGCTTGACCTTGCCGGCGTTGATCACGACCACATGGTCGCCGCAATCGACGTGCGGGGTGAAGCTGGGTTTGTGCTTGCCGCGCAGGCGATTGGCAATCACCACCGCGAGCCGACCGAGCACCAGACCTTCGGCATCGATCAGATGCCATTTCTTTTCCACTTCGGCCGGTTTGATCGACCGGGTGACTTTGCTGAGCGCCTTCATGGCCAGCCTTCCTTGAACTGAAGGGGTAATCCCCTTGGGACACACAAGCGATTCGAAAGCGATCGCTGCGCGTGGAGGCGGCCCATTCGTTCAATGCGCCCAACAAGTCAAGCTTCAGGGCCGGTTTCCAGAGAGGTAAAATAATACCGTTGAAGCTGAGGCGCGTCAGGAACCTGCCGCCGGCGTGATACTCCAGACCTCGCGCGATACGCGCCGCGTACCGCTGAGGTCGGTCGTAATAATCCGTTCGAACAGCGCGGGCATCCCGCAGGGCAGCCATTTTTCGACCCGGACCAGAACGTCGACCTCACCCTGGCTGCCGTCGGAAAGCGCTAAGGTGCGATGCTGGTGTCGTTCGGCTTCCGTGGCGTTGAACAAGTCCACCGGCCACGGCGATCCGCGCGTGTCGCCCGCCATCACGGCCAAGGCCTGGACCGATTCGCGTTTGGTCTGTTCGGACACGGCGGCGCTTTTGAGGAGGCGGCCACCGACATGCTGTGCCGCCGCGCGCGCGCGCTGGTCCGGCGCTTGTGTAATGTTCGCGGCATGAATTGAACCGCGGCTGTCAATCATCAGCGGGAAGGGCCCGGGCTCGCTCCGCTGGCGTTCAAGTTCGCCCATTCCCGCCAGAACCGGTGGGACATCGACCTTGACGCCAATCGGCGCACCGGTCAGCACAAAGCCGTTGCCCGATGCCACGAACTGCACCCGAAAGCTGCGCTCGACGACGATCTGCTTTCCGTCCGAAAGCTCGCGGATCACGGTCCTGCTGAGCACCAGCGGCCCTGAGGGCGGCGAGAACGGGGTCGCAGCTTCAGCATTGGCCGCGCTGCCGATCTGCACGCCGGTAAGTGGTGCCAGTGCGGCAAATCCAGCAAGCAAGGCGAGCGAAGTTTTCACTCCGTTGTCCAGAGCTGATGCCGCGGCAGCAGGCCACCAAGCCCGTCAAACCGGCTGGCGCAGCGTTCAATCGGCATGCGAACGTTCAATCCCTCGCCCCTTTTCGCATTGCAGCCAAATCCGGCTCGACAAACGCAAAGACCGTTATTGGCGCAGGACACCGGGCCTTCGTCAAGTATTTCTCCTGAGAGTGTACAATCGGGTGGCGCGTGAAGGAAGCATTTCAACCACCCGAAGGCTCGAATCAACCCGGTTTGTCGGTTGTTCCGGGGCGGCCAAGGAGGTGCGTGCACCAAGTTGTCGTGACGAGCAGCAAGGCGCCGGTAAGCTGATGAAGCGCGGCGATCCAGATTGCCACTCCGCTCATGACGGTCACGATGCCAAGCAGAATTTGCGTTCCGAACACGCTGTGCAGCACAGCCGAGGCGCGACGATAATCGGCTCGTAGTCGCCGGGCGAGGACCACGAGGATCGCAATGACCAGCCAGGCCCACCAGCGGTGCAGGAAGTGCACCAGGAACGGGTCATAGATCAGCGCGTGCCCGGCACCCTGTGACCAGTCGATTCCGGCCGGAAAGAAGCGGCCCTGCATCAGGGGCCAAACATCCCAATTGAGCCAACCGCCGCCCGCCACCGGTCCCGCCCGCAACCCTGCGAGCAAGGCCCCGTAGATCAACTGCAGCGCCAGTGCCGCCAAGGCAAGGCCGCCGAACCTGGTCAGGCGCGCCATGCGGCCGGAGCGCGCGAACAGCTGCACGTCGAGCGCGGTCCAGACCAACGCTGCCAGCGTGGTCAGCGCGAGCGACAAATGCGCCGCCAGCCGCAGGTGGCTGACCTTCACGTCATGTGTCAGGCCTGAAGAAACCATCCACCAGCCGACCAGCCCCTGCAGTCCGCCCAGCGCCAGGATCGCCAGCAAGCGCAAGCGGAAAGCGGGCGGGACCATGCCGCGGAGCCAGAACCAGGCCAGCGGCAAGGCATAGGCCAGGCCCACCAGCCGGCCCAGCAACCGGTGGAACCATTCCCAGAAGAAGATGGATTTGTAGGCCTGCAGCGTCATCCCGGCCGGTCCGTTGACTTCGGTATACTGGGGTATCTTCTGGTAAGCCGCGAACTGCGCCTGCCATTGCGCCTCGGTCAACGGGGGCAGCGCGCCGGTGATCGGTTGCCATTCGGTGATCGATAATCCCGATTCGGTGAGCCGGGTGACACCGCCCACCACCACCATCGCAACCACCAGCACAGCCACCGACCACAGCCACCAGACGAGGGGACCAACTTGATCCGAAGCAGTTCCGGTAGGGGCGATTCGCATGACGGCGCTCTGCTGCGCTGCACGGCAAAGCGCAAGTGCAGTGCACTAAAGTCCGTGTCCACCCTTGCAAGACGATACACCGTCACATACATGGACGCCGTAATGCGACAGGCAATCCTCTCGATTCGCGGCCGGCTGGACCAGGCCGGGGTAATCCTCTCCGGGTTATGCGCCGTGCATTGCCTGGCCGGACTGCTGTTGGTCGCCGGGCTGGGCCTGGGCGGCGGTGTGCTGCTGGCGCCAGAGATTCACCGCTACGGGCTGGCGCTTGCAGTGACGGTCGGTTCGCTCACGCTGGTGCTGGGCATGCGCCGTCATGGCGATCCCGTGCCGCTGCAGGTTGGCGCGGTCGGTATCGGGTTCATGGCCTGCGCGCTGTTCGTCGGGCACGGCACCGCCGAAGCCGTCCTCACCATCCTCGGGGTCTCGCTGCTCGCCTGGGCGCACTTGCGCAACTTGCGTCGCGGCTACTGATCGCTATCTGCGGTCATACGATGACCGACCAGCTTTCACTCACCGTCAACGGGGAGCCGCGTCTTGCCGCCCCCGGATCGATCGCCGACCTGGTGCGGAGCCTTGAGCTCGATCCCGCCAAGGTCGCGGTAGAGCGCAACGGGGTCATCGTCCCCCGCTCGACGCTGGGCCAGCACCCCCTGACCAGCGGGGATGCGTTCGAAATCGTGCACTTTGTCGGCGGCGGCCAAGGTAAGGTGAGCGCTGCCGATACCTGGACGGTGGCGGGCCGCACCTTCACCTCGCGGCTGATCGTCGGGACCGGCAAGTACAAGGACTTCGAACAGAACGCGGCGGCGGTCGCAGCTTCGGGCGCGGAGATCGTCACCGTGGCGGTGCGGCGGGTCAACGTGTCGGACCCCACGGCGCCGATGCTGACCGACTTCATCGATCCCAAAAAAATCACCTACCTCCCCAACACTGCCGGCTGCTTTACCGCAGACGACGCGATCCGCACGTTGCGGCTCGCGCGCGAAGCGGGTGGTTGGGATCTGGTAAAACTGGAAGTGCTGGGCGAAGCGCGCACACTTTATCCCGACATGCGCGAAACGCTCAAGGCCTGCGAAGTCCTCGCCAGTGAAGGCTTCCTGCCGATGGTCTATTGCGTCGACGATCCGATCGGAGCGAAGCAGCTTGAGGAGGCCGGCGCGGTTGCGGTGATGCCGCTGGGCGCGCCGATCGGTTCGGGGCTCGGCATCCAGAACCGGGTCACGATCCGCTTGATCGTCGAAGGTGCGAAAGTCCCGGTGCTGGTCGACGCCGGGGTGGGGACGGCCAGCGATGCCGCAGTCGCGATGGAGCTGGGCTGTGACGGGGTGCTGATGAACACCGCGATTGCCGAGGCTAAAGACCCGTTGCGCATGGCCCGCGCGATGAAGCTGGCGGTCGAAGCCGGGCGCCACGCCTATCTTTCAGGCCGCATGGCAACGCGCAAATACGCAGATCCCTCTAGCCCCTTGGCAGGGCTTATTTAGCCATCGTGGTTAACGGGATCATAACCATATTCGGGTGAAGTGCTCCTGACCAGACAGGGGCAAATCATGGCTAATACGACTGCCGCATCGCTGACCATCGCCGAGCTGCGCGAATTCGCCGGTTTCACCGCGTCCGAGCAGCGTTACATCAAGCGCAGCCTCGATATCGGACTGGGCCGGCAGGACGCCTTCAAGCTGTGGGCGCGCAACTCCTCCGAGACGGCCTCGATCCGCAGCCAATATGTGGTCTATCAAGAGCTCAAGGGCCTACGCGGATCGGTTCCGGCCGAAACCGGGTTCGATGCGATCGAAGCCTACATGGGCAAGTTGCTGCGGATCGCGGCATTCGATCTGGCGCAAGACCGGCTGACCTGCTTCTCCGCCTTCCGCTTCCTCTACGAGCGCCTGCTTGGTGCCGAAGTGCGGCCGTTCCTGCCGAGTGCCTTCTGTGCTGCGGCAGCCTTGCCGCAAATCCGCCCGGAACGGCGCAAGCACCTGCTCCAGTCGATCAGCGAAGCCGCTGCAACTGCGCCCGGCTGGTCCGCTCGCGAGCCGAGTTTCTACCCCGAATGGGTCGCCAAAGAGGCCGCGTGAAAACGCCGACCACACCGCCGCGCGACGCCAAATACCGAAAAATGACCAATTCAGGCTTTCCCCAGCCAGAAAAAACCATGAATTATCCTTAACCTACTGCATTGGGCCATTTTTCAAATGGACTGCGGCGACGCGGACGTGCAGACAGCGCAGCGCAGCGTCCGTTGGCGCAGCATCGGTTTACGTACGACAGTTATATCCAAGGGGATCACCAAATGAAGAAGATCGTTCTGTTCGCAGCTCTCACTGCAGCTTCGCTCTCGGTTTCGGCTTGCGGCAAGAAGGCCGAAGAAGCTCCGGTTGCTGCTGACACCGCCACCGCCGCTGCTGACGCCATGGGCGGCGCGAGCGCCACTGCCAGCGACGACGCTGCAGACGCTTCGACTGCCAAGATGTAATCACCTGCAGTTTACTGCACGCAAGGGCCGGGCCGGCGGATGTGGACCATCGCCGTGCCCGGCTTTTTTGCGTCTGGCTAAGTCAGCTTTCCGCGCGCTGCCAGGTCGGCCCGGATTGCGGCACCGTCGGCCCCAAGCTGCGGCGGCATGCTGACCTCGGCTGGCGGATATTCGCCGAACCGGACCGGCGCGGCCTGCTCGAAATATGGCCCTTCGCTGGGATGAATCCGGCGCTTGAAAAAGCCGGTTGCGGCAAGATGCGGGTCATCGATCACTTCACCGAGATCGCGCACGGCCTGCGCCGGGAGCTGCTGCTCGTGGCAGCGGCGCAGTAGCTCGGCGGTGGTCAGTAGCGGGGTCAGGGCGGCCAGATGTTCATACAGCTCGGTCTGGTGACGCGCCCGCCCGGCCGGCTCGTTGAAGCGCGCTTGGGCGATGAATTCCGGATCGCCCAGTACCGCGAAGATCCGGTCCCAGGCCGCGAAATTGTACATCACGATGCTGACATGGCCGTCAGCGGTGGGGAAGGGCTGACGGACCGGGTCGAGCTGGCGGGCATAGCCGACCGGACCCACCGGCGGATCGAAGGTCTGCCCGCCCAAGTGCTCGAGCATCATGAAGCTGGTGAAAGCTTCGAACATCGGCACTTCGACGAGTTGCCCGCGGCCGCACCGTTCACGGTGGAACAGCGCCGCCAGCGCCGCATAGGCCGCATGCAGCCCGGCGACCTTGTCGGCGATCAGCGAAGGCAGATAGCGCGGGCGCGGATCGCCGTCGACGCGGGGCAGGAGGGTTGTGGTTCCGGTTACCGCCTGAATCACGTCGTCATAGGCCTGCAGGTCGGCATAGGGACCATCCTGCCCGAACCCGACACAATGGACATAGATCAGGCGCGGATGCGCTGCGCTTAACGCCGCGTAGTCGAGCCCGAGCCGTTCGAGCGCCTTGCCGCGCACGTTGACCACGAACAGGTCGGCCTCCGCGAGCAAGGCGTGAAGCACCGCGAGGTCATCGGGCACCTTGAGATCGAGCGTTATCGAACGCTTGCCGCGATTGAGCGCCATGAAGCCCGGAGCCATGTTGGGCGAGGCCGGGGCCTTGGCCGACCAGCGGAAGGCATCGCCCACTGCGGGCGCTTCGACCTTGATCACCTCGGCGCCAAGGTCAGCAAGAATCTGCGTACAATAGGGCCCGAAGACCACGCTGGTCAGGTCGACAACCTTGATCCCCGCCAGCATCGGCCCGTCGGTAGCGTTTGTCACGCCTTGTACAACCTGTCGAGCCGGTCACCGTACCGCTCTTTTAGCTTGTGTCGCCGGATCTTAAGGCTCGGGGTCATTTCCTCGTTCTCAATCGTGAAGGCTTCGTCAGCGAAAGCGAACTGGCGGACTTTCTCGATGACCGACAGGTCTTGATTGACCCGGTCAATCGCACCGCGCACCGCGCTGCGGAACGCGGGCAAGCCTTGCAGCGCCTTCAAATCGAACTTCTCGCCATTGGCCCGCGCCCATTCGAGCGCCCATTCGGCATCGGGCACCACCAGCGCGACGACGTGCGGGCGGCGATCACCATAGACCATCGCCTGGGCGATTTCGCTCTGCAGCGTGAGCATGCCCTCGATCTTCTGAGGCGAGACGTTGTCACCCTTGTCATTGATGATCATGTCTTTCTTGCGGTCGGTGATCATCAGGCGTCCGGCCGCGTCGATATGGCCGATATCGCCGGTGTGCAGCCAGCCATCTTGCAGCGCCTTGGCGGTCTCATCGGGGTTCTGCCAGTAGCCGTGCATGACCAGTTCGCCGCGCACGAGGATCTCGCCATCCTCGGCAATGCGCAGTTCGACCCCGTGCATTGGCGGACCGACCGTATCCATCTTGAGCCCGGCCTTGGGCCGGTTGCAGGCGATCACCGGCCCGGCCTCGGTCTGGCCATAGCCTTGCAGCATGGTCAGCCCCATCGCATCGAAGAACACTCCGATTTCGGGATTGAGCGGTGCCCCGCCCGAAACCATCGCCTTCAGCCGCCCGCCGAACTTGGCACGGATTTTCGGGCGCAGCGCCTTGTCGATGACGAGATCGATCGGCTTGTCGCGCAGGCGGCGTTTGCCTTCCGCCTTGAGCGCGCCGATCGCCAGCGCGCGGTCCATCAGGTAATTGGGCAGTTTGCCCTGCTTCTCGATCTGTTTGATGATCCTGGTCCGCAGCACTTCGAACAGGCGGGGCACCACCACCATGATCGTCGGGCGCACTTCCTCGATGTTCGAGGCGAGCTTTTCGAGCCCTTCGGAATAATAGATTTGCGCGCCCACTCCGATTGGCAGCATCTGCCCGCCGGTATGCTCGTAAGCATGGCTCAGCGGCAGGAACGAGAGGAACACTTCCTCCTCGCCAATCCCGAAGTCCTCGGCCAGGATCCGCGCGGCCCCGTCAACATTGCAGAGCAGCGCGCCGTGGTGCTGGAGCACGCCGCGCGGGCTTCCGCCGGTGCCGCTGGTGTAGATAATGCAGGCGGTGTCCTTGCGTGCGATCCCGGCGATCCGCGCTTCGACCGCCGTACGCGCAGCAGCGGCATCGCCCGCGACCAAGCGCGCCCATTCGTGGTATTCGAAATTGCTCGCCTGGGCGAGGCGCAGCGGCTCGATCCCGATCACGTGGCGCACGCTGCCGCCGCGAACGACCGCCTGAAGCAGCGGTTTGGCGAGCTTGTCGTTGGCGACGATCACCGCAGCCGTGCCCGAATTGTCGAGTACGTGGAGGTGATCGCGCTCGGTATTGGTGACGTAAGCCGGAACCGTGATGCAGCCCGCGGCCATGATCGCGAAATCGGCGATCAGCCATTCGGGCCGGTTTTCCGATACCAGCAGCACCCGGTCGCCCGGCTTGAGGCCCAGCGCGACCAGCGCTTGTGCCAACGTGCAGACCTGCGCGGCAACTTCGGCCCATGTCAGCGGCTGCCAGTTGCCGTCGCGCTTGGCCCACAGGAACGGTTCCGCGCTGCGGGCATCACCTCGGCGCAGGAATAGTTCGACCACGTTGTTCGTGGCGGCGAGGTCAGAAATATCCGTCACGCTGCTTGCGCCCCTTTTCGCAACTCATCCTTGTCCCATGGCCAGCCTATGCCGGGCGGACGGAAGCGGCAAGTGCTACTCGCTGAGCGCCACGCCTTCGCTCCGCGGGTCGGCACCGCCGAGCAGTTCACCGTTCGAAATCAGGATTGCATTGCCCTTGAGCGGCAGGCCGCGCGCCTGCACATCGCCATGGCCCAGTGCATTCAGCGCCGGGATCATCGAAACAAGGCTGCTGCCCTGTTCGACGAACACCGTGTCGATCCCCGGCGCGAAGATCACTGGCAGGGCCAGCGCCTGCTGCGGGGTCAAGTTCCAGTCGAGCATACCGATCACCGCGCGGATCACTTGGGCCGGGATCGTCGCCCCGCCCGCTGCACCGATCACCAGCACCAGCTTGCCGTTGGGCCCGAACACCAGAGTGGGCGACATCGAGCTGCGCGGACGTTTGCCGCCTTCAACCCGGTTGGCGACCATCCGCCCGGCCACTTCGGGCTGCATGTCGAAATCGGTGAGTTCGTTGTTGAGGAAATAACCGCCAACCATCAGCCCCGATCCGAACGGGCTTTCGATGGTCGAGGTGTAAGTCACCGCATTGCCCTGCCGGTCGACCACCGCGATGTGCGACGTGCCGTATTCGGGGGCAAGCGGCGCATCGGCGCGGCTCAACCCTTCGGCGCCCGGCGGAACCCCGGCGCTCACGCTCGCCATGGTCTTGGCAGGATCGATCAAGGCCGAGCGCTTGGCGAGATAGGCGCGGTCGATCATTCCGGCGACCGGCACCGCGACGAAATCGGCATCGGCCGAATAGCGCCCGCGGTCGGCGTAGGCGAGCCGCTCGCTCTCAGCGATCAGGTGCCACGCGGTGGGCGATGCCTGCCCCAATGCGTGGAGGTCGAACCGTTCAAGCTGGCCAAGGGTCGCGAGCACGGTGGTCGCCCCCGAACTCGGTGGGCCCATCCCGCAAATCTTGTACTGGCGATAGGCCGCGCAGACCGGCGTGCGGTCCTTGGCTTGATACGCGCCGACGTCCGCTTCGGTCATCGGCTCTGGATTGCGCGCCGCGGTGGTTACCCGGGCGACAATCGCGCGGGCATTGCCGCCGCTGTAGAATGATTTTGGACCCTGATGCGCGATCATCTCGAGCGTATCGGCAAGCGCGGGGTTCCTGACGACCGTGCCGACCGGCAGCGGCAGGCCGTCGGGACCGTAGAACAACGCGCGGCCCTCCGGCGTGAAGGCGGCAGTATTGCTGCTCACCTTGAGCGCGCCATAGAACCGGGGCGTGATGGCATAGCCGTCGCGCGCCAGCTTGATCGCGGGCGTAAACAGCGCTGCCCACGGCAGGCGGCCGTGCGCGGCGTGGGCCTTGGCGGCGAGCGCAACATTGCCCGGCACCCCCACGCTGGTCCCGCCCGGCACCGCATCGCCAAAGCTCATCACCTTGCCGTCCTTGAAGAACCATTTGGGACCCGCGGCAATCGGGGCCTTCTCGCGCCCGTCGATCGTGTCGACTTCGCCGCGCGCATTGGTCTCGACATAAAGCCCGCCGCCGCCGATGCCCGAGCTTTGCGGTTCGACCACGGTCAACGCCAGCATCGTCGCGATCGCCGCATCGGTGGCACTGCCGCCCTGGGCGAGCATCGCGGTCCCGGCGGCTGCCGCGCGGGGGTCGGCGGCGCTGACCATGCCCTTGGCGAACACCTGGGTCTTGGGCGGCGGCGCTGAGGCGGTCTGGGTGGCGGCGGTGCAGCTGGCCAAGGCCAGCGGGGCGAGCAAAAGTGCAAGGGTGCGGTTGAGCATCCGGGCTTGCTATTCGCTTCCCACCGCTTCGGCAATGCTGGCAAAGCCATCACGCCGCATCAATGCTTCGAGTCCGCGGGTGACCCGCCGGGCGATCCCCGGTCCCTGGTAGACCATCGCCGAATAGAGCTGGACCAGGCTGGCCCCGGCGCGGATCCGCGCCCAGGCGTCTTCAGCACTGGCGATTCCGCCCACCCCGACCAGCGGAATTGCGCCGCCGGTGGCTTTGCGAAAATCACGCAGGCGCTGCTGGGCGAGCTCGCGCAGCGGTGCACCGGAGAGCCCCCCGGTTTCGTCCTTGTAACGCGAAGCCAATGCCGGGCGGGAGATCGTGGTGTTCGACACGATCAATGCACCAAGCTTCCTGTCGATCGCGATTCGGGCGATGGCGTCAATGTCTGCGGGTTCGAGATCGGGCGCGATCTTGAGGAACACCGGAACGGCATTGGGCCCGCGCGCTGCCAGCACCGCATCGAGCAGCGCGGCCAGCGCGCCCTTATCCTGCAATGCGCGCAGGCCCGGCGTGTTGGGGCTCGAGACATTGACCGCGAGGTAGCTCGCCAGCGGGGCCATGAGCTGCGCCATGATCGCATAGTCACCGATCCGGTCGGGCGAATCCTTGTTCGCGCCAAGATTGATCCCCAACACTCCGGGCCGTCCGAGCCGCGCCGCGAGACGCGCCACCGCGGCCTCGGCGCCGTAGTTGTTGAACCCCATCCGGTTGATCACGGCGCGGTCCTCAGCCAGGCGGAACAGGCGCGGCTGCGGATTGCCGGCCTGCGGCAAGGGCGTGATCGAGCCGACCTCGACCGAACCGAACCCAAGGCCGAGCAAAGCATCGGGAACCTCGCCGTCCTTGTCGTAACCGGCGGCCATCCCCAACGGATTGGGAAAGGCGATCCCCGCAACCGTGCTCGCCAAGGGCCCGCCCGGCGTGGCGCGGCTCAGCTGCGGCATCACCTTGAGCCCGGCAAGCGACAGGTGATGCGCACGCTCGGCATCGAGCAGGAACAAGGCGGGACGCAGCAGCGAATACAGCATGATCGCGCCTATGGCAGCGTCTGCGGGGCCTGTCGATTCGAGCGGACCGCAAGCGCTGGCTGCCTGTTTCAGTCGATATCAGTCCAATTTCGAGCCAAATTTGCTGGTTCAGACTGGCGCATACGTACAATTCGAATCGCGGATAGACCCCTATCCAACCGTTGCGACCCGAAGGACTCGCAGCTTCGGCTACGAGCTCTTAACTTGTAAAGCGGCCTTTCGGCACTCGCCGGTGGGCCGCTTTTTTTGTGCCGCGCACCCGGCAAGGCGGCCATTGCCTTTGCTTGCCGCCGCCCCTATCTCCAAACCGGAACGAATCAGTCCGATTTGGGAATTTGCCGCATGCGCCTGTCCAGCATGGCCGATTATGCCGTCGTCACGATGAGCGCCGCAGCGCGCCATTGCGGCTCCGCGCAGCTTGTCGGAGCGGACGGCAAAAAGCGTCTGCGGGTTTCCGCAGCGCAACTTGCTGATGAGACCGGGCTGCCGGTGCCAACTGTGCAGAAGGTCGTCAGCCTGCTTACGGCTGCCGGCTTGCTGCGCAGTTCGCGCGGGGTTGGCGGCGGCCTGAAGCTTGCTCGCCCGGCTGCCGCGATCAGTCTGGCCGATATTGTTGAGGCAATCGAAGGCCCGATCGCGCTGACCGCGTGTGTCGATTCCGGCAAGCATGGCAAGCATGATTGCGGTTTTGAAAGCGCCTGCACCGTTCGCCCGCACTGGGGCGTGGTCAACGCCGCGATGCGCGGGGCCTTGGCCGATGTGCCGCTAACCCGGTTGGCGGAGATCGCATCATGAGCGACGGCACCACCCTCAAAGACCAGGCGGCGCATGATGCGGCGGCCAAGGTTGCCGATTACGAGCACGGCTGGTCGGCGGATATCGAAACCGAATTCGCGCCCAAGGGGCTGAATGAAGACACCGTCCGGTTCATCTCGGCCAAGAAGAATGAGCCTGAATGGATGCTCGAATTGCGGCTCAAGGCGTTCCGCCACTGGCGGACCATGCCGATGCCCGATTGGGCCAAGCTGAACATTCCGCCGATCGATTATCAGGACGCCTATTACTACGCTGCGCCCAAGGCCAAGCCGAAGCTGGCGAGCCTGGACGAGGTCGATCCCGAGATCCTGCGGGTTTACGCCAAGCTCGGCATTCCGCTGGAGGAGCAGAAGGTGCTGGCGGGCGTCGAGGGCGCGCGCAAGGTTGCGGTGGACGCGGTATTTGATTCGGTTTCGGTCGCCACCACCTTCCGCGCCGAGCTGGAAAAAGCCGGGGTGATCTTCCGCTCGATTTCAGAAGCGATCCGCGATTATCCCGATCAGGTCCGGGCCTGGCTGGGCAAGATCGTGCCGATGCAGGACAACTTCTTCAGCGCGCTCAACTGTGCGGTCTTTTCGGACGGAACCTTCGTTTACATCCCCGAAGGCGTGCGCTGCCCGATGGAGCTTTCGACCTATTTCCGGATCAATGCCGAGAATACCGGGCAGTTCGAACGCACGCTGATTATTGCAGAAAAAGGCAGCTATGTCAGCTACCTCGAAGGCTGTACCGCGCCGATGCGCGATGAAAACCAGCTCCACGCCGCCGTGGTCGAACTGGTCGCGATGGACGATGCCGAGATCAAGTACAGCACCGTGCAGAACTGGTACCCCGGCGACGCGCAAGGCAAGGGCGGGATCTACAACTTCGTCACCAAGCGCGCGCTGTGCCAGGGCAAGCGCAGCAAGGTCAGCTGGACCCAGGTTGAGACTGGCAGCGCGGTGACGTGGAAATATCCCAGCTGCGTTTTGAACGGCGAGGACAGCGTGGGCGAGTTCTACTCGGTCGCGGTGACCAACAATTACCAGCAGGCCGACACCGGCACCAAGATGATCCACAACGGCAAAGGCAGCCGTTCGACGATCATCTCGAAGGGTATCTCGGCCGGGCGCAGCAACAACACCTACCGCGGGCTGGTGCGGGTTGCCGCCAATGCCGAGGGCGTGCGCAATTTTACCCAGTGCGATTCGCTGCTGCTCGGCGCGGACTGCGGCGCGCACACCGTGCCTTACATCGAGGTGCGTAATCCCTCAGCGCAGATCGAGCACGAGGCGACCACCAGCAAGATTTCCGACGACCAGTTGTTCTACGCGATGCAGCGCGGGCTGGGTCAAGAGGAAGCGGTGGCGCTGATCGTCAACGGCTTCGCCAAGGAAGTGCTGCAGCAGCTGCCGATGGAATTTGCGGTCGAAGCGCAGAAGCTGCTGGGGATTTCGCTTGAGGGGAGTGTGGGGTGATGATCAGTTTACAAACGTTGGTTCTTGGCTTTTTGCTGACACCCGCACCTTGGGTTTTTTCAATCGTCGCTGCGCTATGGGGTCTGCATTCCGGCAGGGTGATTGTGGCTGGCTTGGCGATGTTCATACTATGGACGGTCTATCGCTTCGTCTTCTTGGGGAGTCTTGTTGCCACCTATTTTATCGTTGGAACGCCGATTGCTGGCGCTCTTTGTTATGTTGTTTCGCTCGGCCTAATTATTGGGCTGCAACGAATTTTCTTAAACAAGTGAGAACGCGTGCTCCAAATCAATAATCTCTCCGCCACGGTCGCCGACAAGCCGATCCTCAAAGGCCTTTCGCTCACTGTGGGTGCGGGCGAGATCCATGCGATCATGGGGCCGAACGGCGCGGGCAAGTCGACGCTGGCCTATGTGCTGGGCGGGCGGCCCGGGTATGAAGTGACGGGGGGGAGTGTGACCTTCACCCCCCTCCCGCTCGCGGGAGGGGTCGGGGGTGGGCCTGTGTCCGCAATCACTGCGCCTGATCTGACTCACCCACCCCTAACCCCTCCCGCAAGCGGGAGGGGGATTGATCTGCTCGCCTTGGCCCCCCACGAACGCGCTGCTGCCGGGCTGTTCCTCGGCTTCCAGTACCCGGTCGAGATTCCTGGCGTGTCGTTCGTCCAGTTCCTGCGCGAAAGCCTCAATGCGCAGCGCCGCGCGCGCGGGGAGGCGCCGCTGTCGGGCGGGGAGTTCCTCAAGCTGGCGCGCGAGAAAGCGGCGTTGCTGCGGCTCGACATGGACATGCTCAAGCGCCCGGTGAACGTCGGCTTTTCGGGCGGCGAGAAGAAGCGCGCCGAGATGGTCCAGATGGGCATCCTCGACCCGAGCTTCGCCGTGCTCGACGAGACTGACAGCGGCCTCGACATCGATGCGCTGCGCGTGGTCGGCGAAGGGATCAATGCGGTCATGCGGAGGCCCAACAAGGGCGTGCTGCTGATCACCCACTACCAGCGCCTGCTCGATTACGTGAAGCCCGATTTCGTCCACGTGCTGGCCGATGGCCGGATTGTCAAAACCGGCGGCGCGGAGCTTGCGCTGCAGCTAGAAGAACATGGCTACGAGGCAGTCGCATGAGCGGCGCAGCCCTTCATTTCCTCTGCGTCTCTGCGCCTCTGCGCGAAACAGATTCTGTTCGCGCAGAGGCGCAGAGACGCAGAGAGGGCTTGCGTTGATGGCTGTCGCTGCGCTTCAGCCCACCCGCAAGGATGAGGCTTTCCGCTACGCGGATCTGGCTGCGCTCGCGCCGCTGTGGCCGGTCGCGGTGGAGACGATTGCGGTGCCTGCGGGCGAGCATCGGGCGCTGTCGATTGTGCCCACCGGGAGCGTAGGCACGGTGCGCGAACTGGCGATCAGTTTGGGCGAGGGTGCTTCTTTCGACTTGCGCGTGCTCAGCGCCGGAGCGGGTTATTGCCGCATATCGGTGCGTGCCGAACTGGCCGACCGGGCCAACTTCACCCTTGGCGCGGCGCAGCTTGGTTCGGGCGCGCAGACTCTCGAAGTGGTCAGCGAAGTGACTCATCTGGGCCGCGATGCCACCAGCCGCCAGATCGTCCGCTCGGTCGCGGGCGGTGGGGCGAACGTCAACTATCTCGGCAAGGTCAAGGTCGCGCGCGGGGCCGACGGCACCGATGGCTCGCAGTCGGTCCGCGCCATGCTGCTCGACCGGCAGAGCAGCGCCAATGCCAAACCCGAGCTCGAAATCTTCGCCGACGACGTAAAGTGCGCGCACGGCTGCGCGGTGGGTGAGCTCGATGCAGCTGCGCTGTTCTACATGGCCTCACGCGGGTTGCCGTCTGAAACGGCCAAGCGCCTGATGCTGCAGGCATTCGTCGCCGAAGCATTGGTCGGCGCGGCGGATGAGGACGAACTCCTCGCTGCTGCCTTGGCTGCGCTGGAGGCGATGCTGTGAACGCCGCAGTCGCCATCCGCGCCGATCTCAAGGCCGATTTCCCCGGCCTCGCGGGCGGATGGCACTACCTTGATACCGCTGCCACCGCGCAGAAGCCGCAGGCAGTGATCGACGCGGTAACGCGCGCGCTGGGCGCGGATTACGCCACCGTCCATCGCGGGGTCTACGCCCGCTCAGCCGACATGACCGTGGCTTACGAGGCAGCACGGGCACGGGTCGCGGCATTCATCGGCGGCACGGACGACGAGATCGTCTTCACGCGCGGCGCGACCGAAGCGATCAACCTGGTCGCTTACAGCCTCTGCGCTGGCGAACAGCCGATCTTGCCCAAGGGCTCGCGCGTGATGCTCAGTCAGCTTGAGCACCATTCGAACATCGTCCCGTGGCAGCTGGCGGGCTTTCAGGTCGACGTCTGCCCGCTTACCGGCGACGGCCAGATCGACCTTGATTGGTTGTCCGCCAACCTAACTTCGGAGCACAAGCTGGTCGCGCTGGCGCATGTGTCGAACGTGCTCGGCTCGGTGCTCGATGCCGCGCGGGCGGCGGAGGTTGCGCACAATGTCGGTGCATTGGTGTTGCTCGATGGCTGCCAGGCACCGGCGCGGATGACGGTCGATGTGGCGGCGCTGGGCTGCGACTTCTACACCTTTTCGGGCCACAAGCTTTATGGCCCAACTGGCGTGGGCGTGCTGTGGGGCCGCGCCGAACTGCTGGACCGGATGCCGCCGTGGCAGGGCGGCGGGTCGATGATCGACCGGGTGACATTTGCCCAGACCACTTACGCCCCCGCACCGACCCGGTTCGAGGCTGGAACCCCCGCAATCGCAGAAGTGCTCGGGCTCCACGCCGCGATCGACTATGTGTCCGCAATCGGGCTCGAGCAGATCGAGCGCCATGAAGCGGCGTTGGTCGGCGAGCTCCGCCAAGCCCTGCGCCGCCGCAATGATGTAGCCCTGTTCGGGCCGGAGCACAGCGCCGGGATCGTCAGTTTCGCGCTTGAGGGGGTGCATCCGCACGACCTCGGCACCATATTGGACGAAGAGGGCGTGGCGATCCGCGCCGGGCACCACTGTGCCCAGCCACTGATGGAGCATCTGGGGGTTCCGACCACCGCGCGCGCCAGTTTCGGGCTTTATTCGGACAAAAGCGATATTGCCGCGCTGCTGCGCGGAATCGAACGGACAGCAAGGATTTTCAAGTGAGCAGCGATCCCAAATTTACCGTGGAAGAGGTGACTGCAGTCACCCCGCCGCCGCGTGCCAAGGTTGAGGAGTCTGCTGCGCAGACCTTCGAGCGCAAGCGCGACTACCTCGAAGGCTTCCTCGCCGAAAAGCCCAAGAATGTTCCGGAGGGCGCGCCGGGCGGCGATCTGTATGAGGCAGTGATCGCCGCGATCAAGGACATTTACGACCCTGAAATCCCGGTCAACATCTATGACCTCGGGCTGATTTACGGGGTCGATGTCGCCGAGGACGGCGGCGTGGTGGTTGCGATGACCTTGACCACGCCGCACTGCCCGGTCGCCGAATCGATGCCGGGCGAAGTCGAGCTTCGCGTCGGGGCGGTACCCGGAGTGCGCGATGCCGAGGTCAATCTGGTCTGGGACCCGCCATGGGATCCCGCCAAGATGAGCGACGAAGCCCGCCTCGAACTGGGGATGCTGTGATGCCTGAAAATCCAACTGGCGAGACCAAGATCCGTCGGCCCTTGCCCGCTGCGGTTAATCTGACGCCTGATGCTGAAGCGCGGATTGCGAGGCTAATGACCGAAGCCCCGGCGGACGCAATCGGGGTCAAGCTCTCGACCCCGCGCCGCGGCTGTTCGGGGCTGGCTTATTCGGTCGACTATGTGACCGCTGCTGACCCGTTCGACGAGCGGATCGAAACCCCCGGCGGCACATTCTTCATCGATGGCGGCTCGGTGCTTTACCTCGTCGGCAGCACGATGGACTGGGCCGAGGACGACTTCACCGCCGGGTTCGTGTTCGAGAACCCCAACGCCAAAGGCGCATGCGGCTGCGGGGAAAGCTTTACGGTCTAGCCAGGTTCAGCGCGGCCGGGGCACGAACTGCCCGCCAGTTTCGGCATCGATGAACGCAATCAGCGACTTTTCAAAATCGTCGAGCTCTTCGTCTGCTTCAAGCATGTCGCTGAGCCAGTCGGCTTCGCCCGGTTCGAGCGCTGCTGCTGCTTCGGCTTTGTCGTCCCAGGCTTCAATCCCGGTATCGGGACCATTGTCGCCCAGCAGGCTGGCAAAGGCACCGCCGAAATCGGGTTTGGAGGTGAATAAACGGCCCATGAAGCCGCCCACGCCGTCGCCTTCCTTGCTCATGAACGTTTCAAGCTCGCCCGCGCGGGTCGCGCTTAGCGGCTCGTCGCCGCCAAACCCGAGCAGATAGTTGCCCACGCCCTGGACGAACAGTTGCTGCCAGTCAGGCGCGTTGACCTCATACAGCGCCAGATCCTTGATCCGGAACAGCATCTCGGCCTCGGCCTTGCTGACCGCCGCAGGCCGGTCGCCGGCCGGCGCAAAGATCAACCGGCGCAGCAGATCGCACTCGGTCTTGTTGATGCCTTTGGCATCGAGCTCGCCATAGCGGGTCGGGCCGTCGCCGTGCAGCACGGCGTTCTCCACCTGTTTCAGCGCGTAGGCCTTGAGACGTTCGGGCGCATTCAGCGAAATTTCGAGCACGCGAACCAGCAGTTCGAGTTCAGCGAGCGAACCCAGGCGTCCGTCGCGATCAATCCGGGTGACCAGCTCTTCGGCCATCTCGTCATCGATATAACCGGCCGGCGGGACCGCATCGACGATGAAGTGCGACAGCGCCTCGACGAAGAATTCGCACCATTCGCTGGTCGGCGCCATGCAAGCGTCATTGGCGGCAAACAGCGATTCTGCCTCGTCTGGTCCGATCTTGCCGTCAGCCCAGCCCTGGCGGCGCAGCTCAAGGATTTCTTCGGCCGAGATCCTGCCGTCGCTTGCCGCATCTGCAGCCAAGGCCCCGAATTCCATGCTCATTGCGGCGTATTCCCGTTGATTTCAACAGAGGCCGCTATGGCAGGATACCCTTAAAACCGCGTTACCTATGAAGGAACATGCGCGCGACTACTTCCGCTTGAGCGCCGCCACGCAAGAGGCGCGGTCGACATCCTGACCATCACTGGCGCGGCGCGCGTCGACATAGGTCGCCTCGGGCGCGGCACCGGGCGCAGGCGGATAGAGATAGACGTCAAGCACGCAGGCGCTGCCGTTGAACTGCAGCTTGCGCGCATCCCCTTCCCACACATCGAGCCGGGCCGGGCCGAACTGGCGGACAAGGTCGTCAGTGCCCGCCCCGATCACACTTTCAAGGCCGGGCGCGGCGAATATCCTGGGGCGCGGCGGCGGGGCGTGGACCGGCGCGCGGACCGGGGCCATAGCTGGTTGCTGCGGCTTGACCGGCGTGGTCGAGGCGCTTTTGACCCCGCCCGAACCGCAGGCGCCGAGCATGATCGAGAGAGTCAGGGCGAGCCGGATGTTACGATGCATTGCGCAGCCCCTTGCGATGAATCAGGTGCACCGCGCAAGCCGCGCCAAGGAACGGTGCGGCGAAATTGGCCACGGGCACGGTGAGCAGCAGCGCGGTCACTCCGCCGAGCGCCAGTCGCTCGAAAGCGCTCAGCGGCGGCGGGTCGGCCGGACTGGCACGGTGACGCAGCCAGACCATGTCCCGCAGTTCGCGCCCCAGCAGCACCGCGTTGACCCCGATGAAGACCAGCGGTGCGCCCACGCCGGTGACCAGCAGGACCAGCGCAAAGGGCAGGGCGATCAGGTTGAACAGCAACGCTCGTCCCGCGCCGCCAAGCCCCCGCGCCAATTCCTCGCGCCAGCCGAGCTTGCGCGCCCGCGCCGCCATATCGGGATAGTCGCGCGCTTCGATCGCCGCGACGACATCGTCGGCAAAGAACTGCAGCACCGCGAGTGCAACCACCCGCCACAGCAACCACCCGGCGAGCACGACCACGAACGCGGCGGTAATCTGACCAAACCCGCCATCGCCGGCGTAGCGATCGATAGCCATGCTCAGCGCCCACCAGCCGCCCGCGCCCAGAACAGCACAGGCCAGCAAGGTGGCCGCCAGGCTCTTGAACCAGATCGGCACCAATCGCGGGTCGAACAGCCGGGTCACGGCGAGGGCCAATGCGCTTATCATGGTGCGGGAATCGCGGACCGGGCCCCGGCTGTCAACGCTTCCCTCGGGCATCAAAAGCCGCTAGGCGCGGCGCGGTTTTTCCAGACAATCCCGTCCCTTGCCGAAAAGAGTTCCAGTGTCCCAGCCCAGCACGCATGTAATCGCCATCGGCAACGCCATCGTCGATGTGATGGCCCCTTGCAGTGAGGCGCTGATCGATCAGCTCGGGCTGGTGCGCGGGGGCATGACGCTGGTCGATACCGCGCGCGCGCATGAACTGTATGAGGCGATGGGCCCGGCGCGCGAAATCTCCGGCGGCTCGGCAGCGAATACGCTGGCCGGCCTCGCCGCGCTCGGCAGCAAGTGTGCCTTCATCGGCCAGGTCGCGAACGACCAGCTGGGCGAAGTGTTCGCGCACGATATCCGCGCCGGCGGGATCAGCTTTGCCACTCCGGCGCGCGAGGCCGAACCGCCGACCGCGCGGTGCCTGATCTTCGTCACCCCCGATGGCCAGCGCACGATGAACACCTATCTTGGAGCCTCGCAGTTCCTGCCCGCCGCCGCGCTGGACGAGGCGGCGATCGCCGATGCCGAGATCCTCTACCTCGAAGGCTACCTGTGGGATCCGGAAGAGCCGCGCGCGGCGATGCGCCGGGCCATTACAGCGGCCAAGGGCGCAGGCCGCAAGGTCGCCTTTACGCTGTCCGACGCCTTTGTCATCTCGCGCCATGGCGACGATTTCCGCGCGCTGATCGAGGACGGTCAGATCGACATCCTGTTCGCCAACCACGTCGAGCTGGCGTCCTTGACCCGTCACGAAGATTTCCACGCGGGGATCGACCAGCTCAAGGCCAAGGTGCCGATGCTGGTGGTGACCCGCGGGGCCGACGGTGCAGTCGCGGCCACCGGTGGCGAGCTGTTCGAAGTTCCTGCCGAACCGATTGCGCGAGTGGTCGATACCACCGGCGCGGGCGACCTGTTCGCCGCAGGCTTCCTCCACGCTCATGTCGAGGGTCGCAGCATGACCGAATGCCTGACGCTTGGCGCAGTTTGCGCGGCGGAGATCATCTCGCATTACGGCGCGCGGCCCGAAGCCGACCTTAAGCAACTGGCGGTCCGGCGGCTCGGCAAATAAGGTGAATCGGTTAGTCAATATCGAATGAATCGATTTGCACACCTTTTTGCATTAGCTTTTCCCCAGGGGTGATTCGCACGCGGTAAATCGCGGCGCAATCCAAGGGGACCGGGCGCATGAATGTCGTTACGCCAATAGGGGAATTTGCCTGTCGCCGCGATGTGGCCACCGAAGGCGAGCATCCGCGCGTGGTCGTCGCCGATGTCGCCGGCCGGCCACGTCCGCCCGCCAGGATCATCACTGTGGCCAATGAAAAGGGCGGAGTCGGCAAGTCGACCGTGGCCTTCCATCTTGCCGTTGCGCTCGCAGATACCGGGCACAAGGTGCTGGCGATCGATCTCGACCGGCGCCAGCAATCGTTAACCCGCGCTTTCACCAACCGTGGCGGCACCGCCAAGCGGCTGGGCGTGCGGCTGCCCTTGCCGCGCAACGTGGTGTTGCAGAACCAGTCTGGCGCGGGCCTGTGCCAGGAACTGTCACGCACCGCGTGGGATTGCGACTTCGTGGTCATCGATGCCGCCGGACACGATTCGCCGATGGCCCGGCGCGCGATCGCGCTGGCCGACCTGCTGGTTTCGCCGGTTAATTCCAGCTTCGTCGATCTCGACCTGCTCGGACGGTTCCACCCCGTCAGCAACAAGCTGCAAGGCCCAGGCTGTTTTGCCGCGATGGTCGCCGAACTGCGCGCCGCGCGCCTCGACGCCGGGATGCCCGCGCTCGATTGGCTGGTGCTGCAAAACCGCAAGCGGCGCGAAGTCAGCAAGAACCAGGACCTGGTCGAGAAGGCGCTGCGCCAGCTTGCCCAGCGGCTCGACTTCCGCATCGGCAACGGCCTGTTCGAACGGGTCGCCTATCGCGAGCTGTTCCTGCTCGGGCTCACACACCTCGATCTCAGGCGCATACCCGAACTCGCCCGTACCAAGGTGGCCGCGGCGACCGAGGTCATGGCGCTGCTTGACGATCTCGATCTCGATGAAGCGGCCGACAATCTGCTTGGCGGGGTAGTGGCCGGGGCCTGGGCCAAAGCTGCGCCGGTCGCAGTCTAGCCGCGCTCGCGTTCCACTTCACGCCAGCCGACATCGCGGCGGCAGAACCCGTCGACAAAGTCCAGCTTATCGACCGCCGCATAGGCCCGCGCCTGCGCCTCGCTGACGCTGCTGCCGCGCGCGGTGACATTAAGCACGCGCCCGCCGCTGGCGACCAGTTCACCGTCCTTGATGGCGGTTCCGGCGTGGAATACCTTCGCCCCGGCCGCTTCGGCAGCGGCGACCCCGCGAATGGTGCCGCAGCCTTTCGGTGTGCCGGGATAGCCCTGCGCCGCCATGACGACGGTCAACGCGGTGTCGTCCGAAAGGCGCGGCGCGGGCAGCGATGCCAGCCGGTTTTCCGCCGTCGCCAGCAGGAGCTCGACCAGATCGCCCTCCAGCCGCAACATCAGCACCTGGCATTCGGGATCGCCGAACCGCGCGTTGTATTCGATCAGCTGGACCCCGGTCGGGGTCAGCATCAACCCGGCATAAAGCACACCCGAATAGGGCATGCCTTCTTCGGCCATTGCCCGCACGGTCGGCGCGATGATCCGCTCGATCGCCTCACCTTCGAGCAGCGGGGTCAGCACCCGCGCGGGGCTGTAGGCGCCCATTCCGCCGGTGTTGGGGCCGGTGTCGCCGTCGCCTACGCGCTTGTGATCCTGCGCCGAGCCGAACGGCACGATGGTGTGGCCGTCGGTGATCGCGAACAGACTGGCTTCCTCGCCGGAGAGGAACTCCTCGATCACCGCTTCGGCTCCGGCTTCACCGAATTTGCCGGAGAAGATGTCCGCGACGGCGGCGCGCGCTTCATCGGCGTTCATCGCTACGGTCACACCCTTGCCCGCAGCGAGCCCATCGGCCTTGATCACCACGGGTATCGAAAACTCGGACAGCGCGGCCAGCGCCTCGTCCTTGTTCGTTACCCGGCGGAAGGTCCCGGTGGGGATATTGTGCCGCGCGCAAAGCTCTTTGGTGAAGGCCTTTGAACCTTCAAGCCGCGCTGCCGCCTTGCTCGGTCCGAACACTGGTACGCCTGCGCCGCGCAGGCTGTCGGAAAGGCCATCGACCAGCGGCGCTTCGGGTCCGATCACCACCAGCCCGATCTGCTGCGCAGCGCAAAACGCGATCACGGCACCATGATCGCGGGCATCGAGCGCGACCAGCTGCGCATGCTCCGCGATCCCGGGATTTCCGGGCGCGGCGAACAGGCGCTTGCAGCGCGGGGATTGCGCCAGCTTCCACGCCAGCGCATGTTCGCGTCCGCCCGATCCCAGCAGCAGGATGTTCATGCCCATTTCGCCTTACCCAGATGATGAAGAACCCGCCGGGCTGGTAGCGAAGGAGAGCGCCGGGGACAACGCTGCAGCGCTGTCGGTCAGCGAGATATCGGCGGCCTTGAAGCGCATGGTCGAGGACCGCTTCGGGTTCGTCCGGGTGCGCGGCGAACTTTCGGGGGTCAAGCGGGCCGCATCGGGGCACATGTACCTTAGCCTCAAGGATGAAAACGCGCGGCTCGACGCAGTGATGTGGCGCGGCACGGTCGGGCGGCTGAACTTCCAGCCGGAGGACGGGCTCGAGGTTATCGCCACCGGCAAGCTCACCACCTATCCGGGGCGCTCGAATTACCAGCTGGTGATCGAACGGATGGAGGTCGCGGGCGAAGGCGCGCTGCTGGCGCTGCTCGCGCGGACCAAGGCGCGGCTTGAGGCCGAGGGGCTGTTCGCGCCTGAGCGAAAGAAGGCGCTGCCCTACCTGCCGCGTGTGATCGGTGTGGTCACCTCGCCCACCGGTGCGGTGATCCGCGATATTCTGCACCGGCTGGCCGATCGTTTCCCGGTCCACGTGCTGGTCTGGCCGGTACTGGTGCAAGGCCAAGGCGCGGCAGAGCAGGTCGCGGCGGCAGTGCGCGGATTTTCTGCGCTTGAGCCGGGCGGCCCGGTGCCGCGACCCGACCTGGTAATCGTCGCGCGCGGCGGCGGTTCGATCGAGGATCTATGGGCGTTCAACGAGGAAGTGGTGGTCCGCGCGATTGCCGAATGTTCGATCCCGACGATCAGCGCGGTCGGGCATGAGACCGATTCCACGCTCGCCGATTTCGCAGCGGATCGCCGCGCACCGACCCCCACTGCGGCGGCGGAAATGGCGGTGCCGGTGCGCAGCGACCTGTCGCTCCAGCTGGCGGAACTAGGCCTTCGTAAACGCCGCGCGGTGGTGCGCCCGCTGCAATTGGGGCGCGAGCGGCTCGCGGTGCGGGTTCAGCGCCTGCCCGCCCCGGCGGCCTTGCTGAGCGCGCATGTCCAGCGGCTCGACGACAGTGCCGAGCGCCTGCGTCGCGCGCTTGCGGCCCGCACGCAATTGGCGCGCGGCGAATTGCAACGGGTCGCCGGGCGGCTTTCAGCGCCGCTGCTGCAGGCGCGTGCCGGGGCAGCACAAGAACGGTTCACTGCATTGGCCCGGCTTTTCAAGTCGCTCGATCCCGACAGCGTGCTGGCGCGCGGCTATGCCCGGGTCACCGGGGCTGGCGGGCGAACCCTTGTCGACCGGGCCGCGGCGGCGGGCGAACCGGCGCTGACCGTGCACTTCCGCGATGGCGGGTTGGATGTCATCCCGGCGGGCGCCGCGCCGGTCCGTCAAGCCCCCAAGCTCAAAGCTTCATTGCCGCCCGATCCCGGCGCACAGGGTAAATTGCTCTGAAAGGCTAGGCACGCTAGGATGGCCCCATGTTGATGTCGTCCTCCGATCGCCCCGCCATGCTGTTTTATCAGGCCAACGGCTTCCGCGTGCTCAGTCCGGGCAGCCATGTGCTTTGCGCGGTGAGCGGCGCGGAGGTCCCGCTTGAGGCACTGCGCTACTGGTCGGCCGTACGGCAGGAAGCCTACGCCAGCGCCGATCTCGCGACCCGGCGCCTGCTGTCGCAAGACTAGTCCGATGATCGACCGGCGCATGGCTCTGGCTGGAGGCGGGCTTGCGCTAGGGCTTGGCCTGTGGCGCGCCAGCAGCCTGGCGGCCGAAGTGCAGGCACCCGATTTCTCGCTGACCGGCGCGCTGTCGCAGGGCGGCTGGGCGCGCGGACTGGCACCGCCGGGGAGCCGCGCGCTGGCGCTGTCGGGAAATCCGGTCGATGTGGCCCGCGATGGACGCTTCTTCATCGCCTTCGATCGCGATAGCGCGGCGAGCATGGAGCTCAGTGCGCGGTTGGCCGATGGCCGCCTGGTCTCGCATACCGTCCCGGTCGCGCCGCGCGCCTGGCAGATCGAACGGATTGCAATCGGACCCAGACCCGGGACCCCGCCCAGCGAGGCTTACGAACAACTGCGCAGCCGCGAGCTCACCCAGATCAACGCCGCGCGCAGCATCGACCATCCTGCCGATGGCTGGCGGCAGAAGTTCATTTGGCCGGTCTATGGGCGCCTGTCGGGCAAGTTCGGCTCGCAGCGGATCTACAATGGCGTGCCGGGCAGCTACCATTCGGGGCTCGACATCGCGACCGGAGCAAGCGGCACGCCGTTTGTGGCGCCGGCCGACGGGATCGTGACGCTGGCTGCGCAAAGCCCGTTCAGCCTTGAAGGCAAGTTGTTGATGATCGACCACGGGATGGGGCTTAACAGCGCCTTCCTGCATTGTTCGAGCCACGCGGTGCAGGTGGGCGATGTCGTTCGCCAAGGGCAATACATCGCCAATATCGGCAAGACCGGCCGCGCCACCGGGCCGCACCTGCACTGGTCGATCAAATGGCGCGCCTTCCGGCTCGACCCGCTGCTGTTCGTCAGCGGGTGAACCCGGCGGGCGTCTTCACTTCACGCGCCGCACCCTGATCGGTGCCTGCCGGTTCACGCTGGCCTTGAATCCGCCCATCGACGCGCGGCTGATCACTATGGCGTTACCCTTGCGCGGATCGAGCGGGAGCACCTCGGTGTCGATCTGATCCCAGACCGATCCATCGGCCAAGGTCATCCGCCAGCGCCCGTAATCGTATTGGGCCGCGCTCTCGATGGTGCCGGTGATTTCCTTGATGTCGCTCTCGCCGCCGCTGCCGAACAGTTTGATCCTTGGCAGGCTCAAGCCAAACAGCCCCTTTTTCGCTTCCTGCATCGAAGCGCGGTCAAACATGACAATGTCGCCGCGCTGCTCGGCGACCTGGAGTTGCTGGGAGCGTTCGTCAAAGCAGGCAAGGCGCTGCGCCGGGTCCGGCAAGGCCCGGCATTCGACCAGCCGCGTGTACGCTTGGGGAGGCTTGTTCTGATCGGAAGAGGTGTCCTTGGCGAGCAGCGGCTCCCCCGCCATTGCCGCGGCTGCCAGGACAAGCCCAAACCGCCATCCGGCACCCATCTTCCGGTCCGCCCGGTGACTGTCTGGCTTCATCCGAACTCTCCTGAAATGGCACACATCCGTCGCAATACAGTGGTGTGGCAATATAGCTACAGCTCGCGAAATAATATGTCGCGCCGCCCACCGCCGGGTTTACACCGCCAGAGATGACAGGCAATCCACTAATTATCTGGTGTTTCTCGGCCTTTGGACCGTCCATGCCAGCTTAGACCCAGCAGGCCAAATCCGGCCTGCGTATCAAATCGGGGACTGTACAAAAATGACCAAATTTTCGATGCTTAAGGCGAGCGTTGCTCCCCTTGCACTCGGCCTGACCCTGGCCTCATCGCCCGCTTTCGCGCAATCCGCCACGCCTCAGGCTGCTGACGAAGCGCCCGCCAAGGACATCGTTGTCACCGGCTCGCGCATCTCCAACCCGAACCTGACCTCGGTCAGCCCCGTCACCGTGGTGACCGCAGCTGAAGTGAAGAGCCAGGGCGTAACCCGCGTTGAAGACCTGCTGAACTCGCTGCCGCAGGTGTTCGCCAACGAAGGTTCGACCGATTCCAACGGCGCTTCGGGTATCGCGACTGTCGATCTTCGCGATCTCGGCCCGGTTCGCACCCTGGTGCTGATCAACGGCCGCCGCCTGGGCAATGGCGACCCGACCGATCCGGTCGCCGATCTCAACTTCATTCCCGGCTCGCTGATCCAGCGCGTTGACGTGCTGACCGGTGGTGCTTCGGCAACTTACGGTTCGGACGCGCTCGCAGGCGTCGTCAACTTCATCCTCAAAAAGGATTTCGAAGGTGTCGAGCTCGA
>JANXUP010000047.1 GCA_025356175.1 Sphingomonadaceae bacterium
GTCGCTGCCCCATTCACCGTCTCCAGTATCGCGGTCACGGTCAAGCGCGGCGCGGTCCAGATCGAGCGGGCGGTCATCCTCGGCGCGGCCTTCGCCGATCAGCTGATCGACCGGCGAGCTTTCGAGCGTGGTCCGCCGCGCGTCGTCTGGCTCGGCTGCCACCGCCGCAACGTCCGCCGGCACCCCGTCGCCCAGTTCGAGCAGCGGATTGGCATCGAGCGCATCGCCAATGAACGCCTCGATCTCGAGGTTGGACAGCGCCAGCAGCTTGATCGCCTGCTGCAACTGCGGCGTCATTACCAGCGATTGGCTTTGTTTCAGGTCAAGGCGCGGGCCGATGGCCATGGGGTTCGCCCTAAAGCGTAAACTCTTCGCCCAGATACAGCCGCCGCACGTTCTCGTCCTTGACGAGGTCTTCGGGACTGCCGGCGAACAGCACCTGCCCGCCATAGATGATGCAGGCGCGGTCGACGATATCGAGCGTTTCGCGCACGTTGTGATCGGTAATCAAGACCCCGATCCCGCGCCGGGCAAGGTCCTTGACCAGATCGCGGATGTCGCTGATCGAGAGCGGATCGATCCCGGCGAACGGTTCGTCGAGCAGCATGATCGAAGGCCGCGCGGCGAGCGCCCGGGCAATCTCGCAGCGGCGGCGTTCCCCGCCCGAAAGCGCCATCGCCGCGCTGGTGCGCAGCCGCTGCAGCCCGAATTCATTGAGCAGGCGTTCCAGCTCGGAAGCGCGGGTGGCCTTATCGGGTTCAACCAGTTCGAGCACGGCACTGATGTTCTGTTCGACCGTCAGTCCGCGAAAGATCGAGGTTTCCTGCGGCAAATAACCCAGCCCAAGGATCGCGCGGCGATACATCGGCAGTTTGGTGACATCGACCCCGTCCATCAGGATGCGGCCAGAATCGGGCCGGACCAGGCCCATGATCGAATAGAAGCAGGTGGTCTTGCCCGCGCCGTTGGGACCGAGCAGCCCGAGCACTTCGCCCTTGCCCACGGTCAGCGAAATGTCGCTGAGCACCGCGCGCTTGTCATAGCTTTTGGCGATCGAGATGACCTCGAGCCCGCCTTGCGGGATCGGCTGCGAGGCGCTGATGATGGGGGCGGGATGGGTGTCGGCTTCGCTCATATCTCCGCGATGTAAATCGGGATTTGGCATGGGGCAAGCGTGCTGGCGGCAAATTGGCAGGTTTGTTGCATGGCACCCCCCGGACTTATGCCTAAGGCGTTGCTTAATAACCTTGCAGCGGGGCCGGGTCCGTGATTTACTCCGCGAAACAAAAAAGAACACGGAAGAGGGCTGAACATGGCAAGCGCATGGGAACTGATTTCGGGAAAACCTGCCGCCGCGAGCAAGCCGTTCGACTGGCGCAAGCGGATGAGCGACAACATCGCTTATGCCCTGCTGGTCTACACCGCGCTGCAGATCTTCTTCACCATGGGTTCGCTGGAAGGCAAAGGCGGGTCGCTGCTGCCCTACTTCGCACTGGTGATCCTGGTCGCCGCGATTATCCCCGCGTGCCGCACTTTCGAAAAGCGCTGGAACCGGCTGAGCGATGCCCAGGCCGCTGACCCGCAGTTCCGCTCCTTTTTCCGCCGCGACCTGCTGTGGCTGTGGGCGATCGCGATCGGGCTGCCGTTCCTGGTCACCGGCATGTTCAAGGGCCTGACGCTCGCATTCGGCTGACCGCACCGCTGACTGATTGCGCTTTACCACCTGCGTCCCTAGATCGGCGGCTCCCCCCGCCGGAGTGACCTTTTTTCCATGCTAAGCCCCGAAGCCGCCCAGGAACGCGCCGCCGCGCTGATCGAGATCGCGCGCCGCGCCGGGGCCGATGCCGCCGACGCCGTGGTTTCCGGGCAATCGTCCGAAGCGGTGCAGGTTCGCCTCGGCGAGCTGGAAGATGTCGAGCGTTCGGAAAGCGAGCACCTTGACTTGCGCGTGTTCGTCGGGCGGCGCTCCGCCTCAATCGGTTCAAGCGATTTCAGCGACGCCGCGCTTGCCGAACTCGCCAGCCGCGCGGTGGCGATGGCCCGGCTGGCACCTGAAGACGCCTACGCTGGCCTCGCCCCCGAAGACCGGCTGCTGACCGGCGCAGTTCCCGCTCTCGACCTCGCCGACAGCGAGGATCTCGGCCCGGCAGCATTGCGCGAGCTTGCCGCAGCGATCGAAGATGCCGCCCGCGCGGTGCCGGGCGTGACCAATTCCGAAGGCGGTTCGGCAGGCGCGGGGACGCGCAGCGTTGCGCTGGTCACCAGCCACGGCTTTGCCGGCTGCTATGGCGGCACCAGCCGGCAATTGAGCGCCTCGGTAATAGCCGGCGAAGGATCGGGCATGCAGCGCGACTACGCTTACCGCAGCGCGCATCACCGCGCCGATCTTCCCGGCACCGAGGAACTTGGCCGCCAGGCCGGCGAGCGCACGGTGGCCCGGCTGGGTCCCGGGCGGCTGAAGAGCGGAATCATGCCGGTGGTGTTCGACCCGCGCGTGAGCGGCAGCCTGCTCGGGCATCTGGCCGGAGCGATCAACGGCGGCGCGATCGCTCGCCGCGCCAGCTTCCTGCTTGGCAAGGACGGGATGCAGATTTTCGCCTCCGGGATCACGATTGTCGATGATCCGCTGCGCCGCCGCGCGCTTGGTGCGCGGCCCTTCGATGGTGAAGGTCTGCCCACCGCGCGCCGCGAACTCGTGCGCGATGGCCAGCTGACCGGCTGGCTGATGGACAGCGCCAGCGCCCGGCAACTGGGCCAGCAGCCTACGGGGCATGCCGCGCGCGGCGCAGGCGGCGCACCGGGCGCTGGCCCATCGGCCATGCATCTCGAACCCGGCGCACTGTCGGTTCAGGACCTGATCGCCGATATCGCCGAGGGCGTGCTGGTCACCGAGCTGATCGGCCACGGGGTCAACCCGGTGACCGGAGACTACAGCCGCGGCGCCTCGGGCTTCCGGATCGTGAATGGGGAAATCGCCGGACCGGTCGCCGAATTCACCGTGGCGGGCAATCTCATCGACATGTTCGCAGGCCTGCGTGCGGCGGATGATCTGGAGTGGCACCGCAGCGTCAACGTACCCACGGTGCGGATCGACGGAATGACCGTCGCCGGGGATTGACCCCGCGCCGCTTCGGGCGCAGCCGATAGCGATGGACCAGGCCGTTGCGCAGCTTGAGGCGTTCCTCGGACGCTATCTTCCCGGCGTTGCCGCCATTGGCCGCGGCGCGGTGCGCCATCTGCGTGCGCGCCTGCCCGGCTGCGATGTGCTGGTCTATGACAACTATCAGGCGCTCGCGGTGGGGTTCTCGCCCGATGGAAAGACTGGCGCT
>JANXUP010000071.1 GCA_025356175.1 Sphingomonadaceae bacterium
CAAACACCATTGCCTTAGGGGATAGAATGCCATGACCTATGTCGTCACCGACGCCTGCATCAAGTGCAAGTACATGGACTGCGTCGAGGTCTGCCCGGTCGATTGCTTCTACGAGGGCGACAACATGCTGGTCATCAACCCCAGCGAATGTATCGATTGCGGCGTTTGCGAGCCCGAATGCCCAGCCGAAGCGATCCTGCCCGACACCGAAAGCGGGCTTGAGCAGTGGCTTGAGCTCAACAACAAGTTTTCGGCGGAATGGCCCAACATCACCACCAAGAAGGAAACTCCGGCCGACGCTGACGAGCACAAGGGCGAGGATGGCAAATTCGACAAGTACTTCTCGGCCGATCCCGGCGAAGGCGACTAAGTCCTTTCGGAGGTTCGGATCGGGCTTTCCGGGCCTCCCCGGCAACGCCAGACCGCGCAGTTCCTGCACCACTGGTAATTTTGTTGCGGCCGTGCTATATAATCAGCACGCAATGCGGGATTCCGGTCCCGCGGTAACAAGGCATCCAGACCGGACGGGACTTAGACATAGCGGTTGATGGCATCTTCGGGGCACGTGGTCTTGCGTGTTACGACTGCCGACCGATTGTCTGAATCCCGTCGGCCAAATAACCAGCCGGGTCGCACCGGCGAGTGAAAGGACGTTACATGGTAACCAAGGCACAGGCCTTCGACGTCGGTGACTACGTGGTTTATCCCAAGCACGGTGTTGGCCGGGTGATCGAGCTGCTCGAGCAGGAGATCGCTGGCATGCAGCTGGAGCTGTATGTGCTGCGGTTCGAAAAAGAGCGTATGACCCTGCGCGTACCGGTGAGCAAGGTTGAGGCGATCGGCATGCGCAAGCTGTCGTCGGACAAGACCCTGCGTGAAGCCCTGGCGACTTTGACCGGCAAGCCCAAGGTCAAGCGGACCATGTGGTCCCGCCGCGCCCAGGAATACGAAGCGAAGATCAACTCGGGCGATCTGGTCTCGATCGCCGAGGTAACCCGCGACCTGTTCCGCGCGGACGACCAGCCCGAACAGAGCTATTCGGAACGACAGATCTTCGAAGCCGCCTCGTCGCGACTCGCGCGTGAGCTTGCAGCGATGGAAAAGACCGACGAGCCTTCGGCGCTCAAGAAGATCCTTGAGATCCTCAATGAGCATGCCCCGAAGTATTACGCCGAGGCGGCTGCCGTCGTCTGACCACTGCGGATCAAAACAAAGCCACCAAGGGCCGCTCGCAAGGGCGGCCCTTTTTGCGTGATCCTCCCCCTTGACTTGCTGCCATGCTGTATTATGTCATTAACACACAGCTAGGAGGCATGCGATGAGGTTCAACCAATTCCTGACCGGGCTTGCCCCGATCCTTGCGGTCGCGATGGCGGCCGGACTTTCCGGGTGCGACGGGGCGAACGTCTCGATCAATGGCGAGCACGGCAAGAAACTCGCCGAACTCGACATGAGCGGCGCCGCGCCCAACGAACTGGTGATGTTCGGCCCCGACGAGGTCCAGGTCAGTCAGGGCAACAAGCTGGCGATCACGGTCGATGGCGATCCCGCCGCAGTCGAAAAGCTGCGCTTCACGCTCAAGGATGGCACGCTGGGCATCTTGCGCGAAGGCAAGGTCTTCTCGGGCGATGACAAGACCGCCGTGGTCCACGTCACCATGCCCGCCCCGCGCGAACTGACCATGGGCGGTTCAGGCAAGATCAGCGCCCCGGCAATGGCGCCGGGCGGCAAGGTCACGATCCTTGGGTCAGGCCGGATCGACACCCAGAACGTCTCGGGCGACAAGCTTGAGGTTACAATGCCCGGTTCGGGCACGTTCCATGCGGCCGGCAAGGTTGGCAAGCTCGACCTCACAATCCTCGGCAGCGGCTCGGCTGAGATGGGCGATGTCAGCGTCGATAGCGCCAAGGTCAATGTGCTCGGCTCGGGCGGCGCAACCTTTTCATCCGACGGCGATGTCGATGCAACGATCCTCGGTTCGGGCTCGGTTACCGTCAAAGGCCGCGCCCGCTGCAAGGTCAGCGCGATCGGATCGGGTCAGCTGATCTGCGAGAACGGGGTCACCAAGGTTTCCGATGTGGATGAGGACGCGCCGAGCACTCCGGCTGCACCCGAACCGCCCGCCCCGCCCAAGCCTTAAGCGGCAGCCCGCCGCAGCCGGTCGTTAAGCGCCGCACCCAGCCCATATTCGGGCAAGGCCGCGACTGCGATGCGCGGCTGCGGCGCGGCAGCAGCTTCGTGCAAGGCGGCGTAAAGTCGCGCGGCCGCCTCGGCCAAGTTGCCGCCGGGCGACAGGTTATAGTCCCCGGCAAGCGGGCCGAAGCCGATCAGGAATTCGTCAGGCTCGGCGGAGCTTGCTGCCAGCCTGACCGGTTTGCCCGGCGCATAGTGGCTGGCGAGCTGTCCCGGCGCCTCGATACCGCGTGCCAAATGAGCTTCGGATTCGCGGCCCAATGTCTCGGCCAAATCCTCATGCGTAACCGGACCCGGGCGCAGCTGCTGCCAGGTCCCGTCGGCGCGCAGGGCGACGATGGTGCTCTCCAGCCCCGCCGGGCAATCGCCCCCGTCAAGCACCATTGATATCCGCCCCGCCAAGGACCGCGCGACATGCTGCGCGCTGGTCGGGCTGACCCCGCCGCTGCGATTGGCCGAAGGCGCCGCCAGCGGCAGTCCGCTCGCTTCGAGCACCGCGCGCATCACCGGATGGGCCGGACAGCGCAAGGCGACCGTGGGCAACCCTGCGGTCACTGCCGGGGCGATTCGCGCTTCCTCCCTGAGCGGCAGAACCAGGGTCAGCGGTCCCGGCCAGAACTTCGCCGCCAGCTGGCGGGCGCGGTCGTCAAAAATGGCAATCGCTTCAGCCGAGGCCAGGTCAGGCACGTGGACGATCAATGGATTGAACCCGGGCCGGCCCTTCGCCGCGTAGATCGCCGCTACGGCATCGGCCAAATCCGCCCGGGCGGCGAGGCCGTAGACTGTTTCGGTGGGCACGGCGACAGTTTCCCCCGCCACGATTCGCGCGGCCGCAGCGGCGATCCCGGCCGCGGCGGCTGGAACAATCTGTGGGCCGAGATGCTTGCCGGACATGCCGCCGCGCTATAGTCCCTTGCGGGCAAAGCCAAGGAAAAGCGCTAGGACCCGCCAATGGACTATGTTGCCAATACCGCCGACCAGATCCTCGCGATCCGGGTCAATGCGCGAATCGACGAACTCGCCGCGAGCGAGCGTTTCGCCGCAGCCAGTCCGGACATGGTCGAGGCGATCGTCGAAGGCATCGGCACGTTCGCCGCCGGGGAGTGGGCGCCGCTCAACCGCATCGGCGACCAGCAGGGCGCGCTGCTGGCGAACGGAACCGTATCGCTGCCCACAGGCTTTGCCGCTGCCTATCACCATTATGTCGAGCAGGGCTGGAACGCGATTGCGGGCGATCCGGAGTTCGGGGGGCAAGGCCTGCCCTTTACCCTGTCTGCCAATGTGATCGAGAACCTGGGCACCGCCAACATGGCTTTCGGCCTGCTGCCGATGCTGACCGTGGGCGCAATCGAGGCGATCAGCCATCACGGTAGCGGCGCACAGAAGGACATGTATCTGGCCAAGCTGACCAGCGGCGAATGGTCCGGCACGATGAACCTGACCGAACCGCAGGCCGGGTCCGACGTCGGCGCGTTGCGCACGACTGCCACGCTCATTGGCGCAGGCGAACACGTGGGCAAGTACCTGATCAAGGGCACCAAGATCTTCATCACCTGGGGCGAGCACGATCTCGCGCGCAACGTGATCCACCTGGTGCTGGCGCGCACTCCAGATGCGCCAGCCGGAACGCGCGGGATTTCGCTGTTCGTGGTGCCCAAGTACTTCGTGAATGCCGAGGGCAATCCCGCGACACGCAACGACCTGCGCTGCGTCAGCCTCGAGCATAAACTCGGGATCATGGCCTCGCCGACTTGCGTGATGAGCTTCGGCGACAACGATGCATGTATCGGCGAATTGGTCGGGCACGAGAACGAAGGCCTGAAAGCCATGTTCACGATGATGAATTCGGCGCGGATCAATGTCGGCAACCAAGGTGTGCAGATCGCCGAGCGGGCGCTGCAGGCAGCGCAGCACTACGCCCGCGAGCGCGTTCAATCGGCGCGCGCCGGTTCGTCCGACAAAAGCCCGGTCGCGATCATCGAGCATCCCGACGTGCGCCGCATGCTGTTGCGGATGCGCGCGCTGACCGAAGGTGCGCGGGCCCTCCTTTACTACACCGCCGGACTAGTCGATCGCGGCGCGCTGGCCGATGCAGCGGCACTGGCCCGCGCCGATTGCCTGGTGCCGATGCTCAAAGCCTGGGGCACCGACATCGGCTGTGAAGTCGCCAGCCTTGGCGTACAGATCCACGGCGGCATGGGCTTCATCGAGGAAACCGGCGCGGCCCAGCATTACCGCGATGCGCGGATTGCGCCGATCTACGAAGGCACCAACGGCATCCAGGCAGCTGACCTGGTCACCCGCAAGCTCGGCTACGAACAGGGCGCTGTCGTGACGTCGTTGTTCGCCGATACGGCGCGCGCCTGCGCTGACTGGCCAGCGCTCGCCGCGCTGGCGCAGGATTGCCGCGACGTGGCAGACTGGATGAGCGGTTCGGCCAGCCTCGACGACCGGCTCGCCGGCAGCGTGCCGTTCTGCACCATGGCCGCAGTTGCCGTTGCCGGGTGGCAACTGGTCCGCCAAGTCGGCGCGCTTGCCGGTGAAGGGAGCGCGCAAGCTTCAGCCAAGCTGGTGGTGGCGCGCTATTTCGCCGAGCACATCGCGGCTGAAACGCGCGGGCTCAAGGCTGCGGCAATGGGCGGGGCCGAGCTGCTTTACGCGCTCGATGCGGCAGCGCTCGCCGGATGAGCGACAACGCCGAGCTGCTGGCCCGAATCGCCGAAGCGCTGGAGGCCATGGTTGGACGCCAGGCGAGCGGAGCCGGTTGGCTGGCCGCTCCCGCCTACGTCTGGGACGGCGCTGCGCGATCGGTCGATGGGATCGCCGCGCCGCCCTCGGCGCTGATCAAGGGCATAGATGCTCAGAAGGCCACGGTAACGCGCAACGTCGCGCGTTTCGCCGCAGGCCATGCCGCGCACGACATGTTGCTGTGGGGCGCGCGCGGCACGGGCAAGTCAGTGCTGCTGCGTGCAGCGGTGGTTGAGGCTCAGCAGTGCGATCCTGCCGCAATCGCGCTGGTTCAGGTTGCTCCCGAAGCACTCGGCAGCCTCAGCGCCCTGTTCGGCGAGCTCGCTGCAATCCCGCGCCGGTTCCTGGTCTTCATCGACGATCTCGGGTTTGAGGAAGGCGACACCACCGGGCCGCGCGCGCTGCGCTCATGGCTCGAAGGCGGGGTCGAAGCGCGTCCGGGCAATGTCCGGCTGGCGGTAACCTCGAACCGGCGCGCGATCGTGCCGCGCCACCTCTTTGGGCAGGACGATCCGATCAACCCGCGCGACGCAGTTGACGATCAGCTCGCCCTGGCCGACCGGTTCGGGCTGTCGGTGGGCTTTCACGCCTGCAGCCAGGATGATTACCTCGCCATCGTGGCCGGCTATGCCCGGCACCATGGGCTGGACTACGCCGACGCAGATGCGCTCGAATGGGCCAAGCGCCGCGGCGCCCGTTCTGGCCGCGTGGCGTGGCAATATATTATCGAACTCGCCGGAGCGGCTAGCAAGAGCGTCTAACGGCTCAGTGCTGCTTGGCGGTTTCATCCGCCCTTAGCTTGGCGGTGTATTGGCCGGTTGGCGCAATAATGCTGCGCAGCGGCGGGATCTTTTCGGACACGACCGGCACGATCGGCGACGCCGGCTTGGCACCGGGTGCGACAACCCGCCAGATGATCCCGCCGGTATCGTCACTGACCAGCAAGGCGCCATCGTGGGCAAAGGTCACCCAGGTTGGCCGGCCATGGGTCTTGCCGCTTCCGGTGAGGAAGCCGCCTAGCAACGGCTGTGGCAGGCCAAGCGGGTTGCCCTTGTCGTCGAACTTCACGAAGACCACATCATAGCCCGATAGCGGGGTGCGGTTCCACGAACCGTGGCGCGCGATCACCGCTCCGTTGGCGAAATTCGGCCCAAGCAAGGTACCGCCCTGGACGAAGGCCATCCCCAGCGCGGCAACGTGTGCGCCCAGCCCATATTCGGGCTTGCGGACGAAATCGTCGAGATACTCGGGCGGAGCATAGCTCACCCGCGTGTCGTTGTGCGTCTTCCACCACACCCAGGGCCAGCCATAATGCACGCCAACCGGGACGTTGGTGAGATAATCGGGGACCAGGTCCGGCCCAAGCTGGTCGCGTTCGTTCACCGTCACCCACAGTTCGCCGGTCGAAGGGTTCCAAGCTAGGCCGTTGGGGTTGCGCAAACCCTTGGCATATTGGCGGGGATAGCCCGGCTTGCCGAGCGTCTTTTCCCAGATCGTAGCGCGGCCTTCTTCGGCTGCCGGGCCGTTTTCACCGATGTTGCTTGAGGAACCGACCGCGACATAGAGCCGCTTGCCGTCCTGGCTTAACAGGATGTTGCGCATCCAGTGGTTGCCGCCGCCGGGCATGTCCATGATCTTGGTCGGCTGCCCCGCCAGCGCCGTCTCGCCGAGCTGATATGGGAAGGCGAGCACTGCATTGTGATTGGCGACGTAAAGCGTGCCGTCCTGCCAGGCGATGCCCGAGGGCGAAGCAAGCCCGTTGCCTTGGCGCAGGACGAAGCGCTGGTCGGCCTTGCCATCACCGTTGGTATCGCGCAGCAGGATCAGGGCGTCGGGCGATCCCTCGTTGGCGCCGGCCCGGTGCATGATCACCGAGGCGATCATGCCGGTCACGCCGCCACTCATATTGCCCTTGGGTGCATCGGCTTCGGCCACAATCACGTCGCCATTGGGCAGCGCGTAGATCACCCGCGGGTGATCGAGCCCTTCGGCAAAGCGCATTACCTGCAGTCCGGGAGCCGTGGTGGGCGCTTCATTTGCCGCCCAGCCGACCGGTTTGGCGATCGAGACCGACGGGATCATCTCTTCGCGCGGCTGGCCCAAGACCGGGTCCTTGCCCGACAATTCGTCCAGCGTGTGCTGCGCCGGGGTGCCTCGCCAGACCCAATAGAAAAATCCGCCGAAAACGAGCAGGAACACCGCCAAGGCTACGAGCAATTTGCGTTTTGTCGACATGGCATAAGACTTAGGGCTAAGGTGCGGCAGCGGCAACTCCTTGCGACATATTTGGCAGAACAATGTATCATTTTACGCCGGACCCGGCCCAGCCCAAGCCCGAACTCTACCGCGAACTGGCAGGAGCGGCGGCGGCGCTGGTCGCAGGCGAGCCCGATCCGGTCGCCAACATGGCCAATCTGGCGGCGCTGATCTGGCAATTCGTCCCCCGGCTTAACTGGGCCGGATTTTACCGGGTGAGCGGCAGCGAACTGGTGCTCGGACCCTTCCAGGGCGGTCCCGCCTGCATCCGCATCCCGTTTGGCCAAGGGGTGTGCGGAACCGCCGCGGCCAGCGCCTGCACGCAGCTGGTGGCCGACGTTCGCGCCTTTCCCGGACACATTGCCTGCGACGCGGCGAGCGCTTCCGAACTGGTGGTGCCGGTCATGCGCGGCGGTGCGGTAATCGCGGTAATCGACCTCGACAGTCCGGAGCCCGCACGTTTCGATGCAGAGGATGCCCGCGGGATCGAAGCCTTGGCCGCTGCAATCGCGGACGCGATCTGATCCGCACCGAAACGGGACACCGCCAAGACAATTCGAGCTTCGGCTTGGAACTGCGGGGTTAGCGATGCTAAATTCCGGGTTAACGCCGGACTCGCCCGGCCCTGTTCAGGGGATTGCCATGATATCTCGCGCATTTCGCCGCTCGCTGCTGACGGCGCTGGCTTTCGGCCTTGCCGCACCGGCAGCGGCCCAGCCCGGACCGCCCCCGCCACCTCCGGGCATGCCGCCAATGGGCGCGGTTGATGCCGGCGGGAATTATTACGGCGATCCGCAAGGCGCGCCGATGCCCGATCCCCGGCCCGATTGGCACGGCGATCGGCCGGGCATGCCCATGGACCAGATGGGCGGTTACGATCATGCGGCCTATGACCAGGCCCGCACCGACTGGCTTGGCGAATGCCGCCGCAATCATGGCAACGGCAATATGGTGGGCGGTGCCTTGGTCGGCGGCGTGATCGGCGGGGTCATCGGCAACCGGGTCGCAGGCCGCGGCAACCGGGTCGTCGGGACCGTGGTCGGCGGTACGCTCGGTGCAGTCGCCGGTGGCGCTATTGGCAACGCTGACGATCGGCGCAGCGCGCGCGATTACTGCGAAGCCTATCTCAATCGCTATACGACTTGGCAATCTGTACCTGGTTACTCGCCGGGCCAGGTCACTTATGGCTACGCGCCGATGACGGTCATGGTTCCGGTTGCCTATGTGCAGAGCCAAGGCAAGCGTGAGTGCACCACCACGGTTACCACCGAGGAATACGTTACCGAAGTGCGGCAGCCGACGGCGTGGCGGGTTATCCCGCCGCGCCGCCCGGTGGCCCCGCGTCCGGCTCCCCGCCATGACAAGCGCGTGCGGATCTACTGATCCCGCCTGTAGCGGCGACGATCAAGGGGGCTTTGCGGCCCCCTTTTTCGTATCTGCTAAAGCTTGCGGCCGATCAATTCCTTCATGATCTCGTTGGTCCCGCCAAATATCCGGGTAACCCGCGCCGAGCGCCAGGCCCGCGCGATCGGGTACTCGTTCATGTAGCCCGCCCCGCCGTGGAGCTGGAGGCACTTGTCCATCACTTCCCACTGCAAGTCGGTGTGCCACAGCTTGGCCGCCGCGCCCTCTTCCGGCGTGAGTTCGCGCTTCAGGTGCCGCGCCAGCGCCCAGTCAAGATGCGCCCAGCCGACTTGCAATTTGGCCTTGAGATCGGCGAGCACGAAGCGGGTGTTCTGGAAGTCGAGAATCGGCTTGCCGAACGCTTTGCGGTCGCGGGTGAACTCAACGGTATCGTCGAACGCGCGCTGCGCGCTCGCCTGCGCCGAGACCGCAATCGACAAGCGCTCCTGTGGCAGTTCGCTCATCAGGTAGATGAAGCCCTTGCCTTCTTCGCCAAGGCAATTGGTGATTGGCACGCGCACGTCCTCGAAGAACAGTTCCGAGGTATCAGCTTCGTCCTGTCCGATCTTGTCGAGGTTGCGGCCGCGCTTGATCCCGTCGCGGTCGGCTTCGACCAGCACGATCGAGACGCCCTTCCACGCCGGCTGCACTTCGGTATCAGTCTTGACGCAGACGAGAATCAGGTCGGCGTTCTGGCCATTGGTGATGTAGGTCTTCGACCCATTGATCACGTAATGGTTGCCGTCCTTCTTCGCAGTGGTGCGCATCCCCTGAAGGTCGCTGCCGGTGCCCGGCTCGGTCATCGCGATCGCGGTGATCACTTCGCCCGCGATCATCCTGGGCAGCCACTTGGCCTTTTGCTCGTCCGAGCCATATTTGACGATGTAGTTGGTGACGATGTCCGACTGGAGCGAAAATCCGGTGGTGACCCGGCCGTAATAGGCACTCTCCTCGTCGACGATCGCATTGTAGCCGAAGTCGAGCCCGAGCCCGCCGAACTCCTCGGGCACCGTCGGGCAGAGCATCCCGAGTGCGCCGGCCTTGGGCCACAGTGCCTTGGGAACGATCCCGTTGTCAGCCCATTCGGCCTGGTGCGGCGCAACCTCGGCCTCGAGGAACTTGCGCACTGTCTGGCGAAACGCCTCATGATCTTCGTTATAGGCGGTGCGCGCCAGCAAATCGAGCGACATGGTTTGAACCCCAATTAATCTGATGCTATCTTTAGGTTCTCGCGCCGGAAAGGGAAACGCTTTTTAATCGATCGCTTAAAGCGCTTTGCGATCGGGTGCTGAAGTTCATGTCACTGATTACGCTGCGCGCGGCGATGCTCATCGCCGCGCAGCGCGATCGGCATTTGCGCGGGTTGGATCCCCAGACGGCAACCAATTATTGGTGCGTCCTCTTGCACTAACTGGCTGATTGGCGGAGGCAAGGTGAAGCGGCAAAAGCCGCGGGCTCCCAAATCTACCTCGAGCGCGCGATCGGGACCGGCTCCATTGGTTTCGACGAACCCGTCGAAGCCGACTACCAAATCGTCGCCTGAGGGACGGGCGGTCATATGCGTGCCCATCTCGAGCGGATTGCCCATCGCATCTACCAACTTCACCGGATGCGGGATGAATCGGACAGCAGTCAAGGTTACCAGCCCCACAGTCCGCCGCGGTACCACCATGCGGCGTTCATAAACCTTGGCGAGCACATCCGAGGGGATCTTGTCCGCGTCGATCTCGTAATTGCTGGCAACATAGGGGATCACGTTGTCAACCAGCATGGTTCCCCGCTTCCCGGTGCGCCCAACAGGCTGATTGTTGTATCTGACGGTCAGCCCGCCAACCCGGCCTGTGCGAACCAGCGCATAAGTGCCATCGGCGCGCGAGCGTGCATAAACGTTGCCGCCGGCCAGAATCAGCGCACCGCGCGCATTCAGCCGCAGCGCGGCATCGCCGTTCTCGTATTCCGCCTTGGTTTCGGTTTCGACCGCGCGATTGCGCCAGGTTACGCCTGCATCGAGCCTGCCCGAGCGTCCGTACTCGGCTGCGCCATAATAGCCGATTGAACTATTTGAGCTGGGCATCTGGCGGTACGATGCGCTGGCGATGAACGGATAGCCCGTGCGATGCGTCAAGCTGCTGCCCGCCCAGCCTTGGCGGCCAAGCCGCAAGGTCAGGCCGAAGGTCGCGGCAAAATTGTTGCTGTCGCCATGGCGATAGGTCACCGCCGCGCTGAAACTCAGCCGCTGCGATGCCTCGTAACGTACTGATCCGTCTAGGAAAGTAGATCGGAACGCAGCCGTCCCGCGCAGTGGGTCGCGAAGATTCCAGACGAGCCCGCCCGAAAGCTGAAACGCGCTTCGCGATCTGTTGTACCCGGCAAACGCGGTGACCGTCCTGGTCGGCAGCGGATCGCCCAACACGCTGGCAACGTCGCGGAAGCCGTTCGTTGGCCAAACGACTGCCATTCGCCCGCTAAACCCGCCTCCGCTCGATTCAATCGCGGCGGATATCTGGCCGCCCGAGCCATTCGGTCCCCGACTCAGCCGGGTTTCCACCGTTGCAAGCGCAATGCCGCCCAGAGCGGCGTCAATCCGCGTCCCCGCGTTGACCATTCCGCTGGTTGTTTCGCCGCTGACGGTCAAAGTGACACCGGGGCTCAAACCGCGCCGGAAGAACCCTGTCGCCGCAAACTGGCCGTATGTGTCATGATCTTCCCCGTAACGCCTTCGCACCCAACCCATGCTGGCACCAAATTGGTTGATGCCTTGTGGGAGCATTTCCGGGCTCGAATAGAACCGTTGTTTCTGGACGCTTTCCCGGCCAAGTTCGTCGCGAATGACGATCGAGGCCTCGCCGCGGCCACTCGCCACCGGAACGTTTCGCACGGTGAATTCACCCGGTTTGACCTGTCCGACCTCGGTCCGCTGGCCGCCGGAGATGATGTCGATAGTTGTCGGAACTGCAACTCGCCCGGAAAAGGAGGGCAGTGGCAGAGTCACAAGATCGGGCCGCAAGGTCACATCGCTGGCGATTGCGAACCCCCCCAGACGCACCGCACGCTGGGATGTCGATCCGACCGAAATTACGTCGCCAAAGGTGGCTACCAGTGATCGGCCCGGAATGAAAAGTTGCGCCGCGCTACTTAGCCGCCGGGTTCTGATGCTGCCATGATCGACAAATACCGAGACCGAGCTGCCGGCGATGAAATTGCCGCGGCCGACCGAGAGATCGAATAGACCCGCGACGGCTGCGGGATTGCGAGTGCTGGCTGTGCCCACTACATCGTAACCCACTCGCGCCCAAGTGAGAGCGCCGCTGTCGCCGTCGGTGGCCTGGCGGCGGCCCAAATCGATCAGATTTCCGCCGTCGCTATTGCGCAGCAAAGAAACCGTAAGCGTTTGCGTCGCACCGTCAAAGCTCGAGGCGGCGATCGGCAGCGTATCAAGCGGCACGCGCCCCTTCAGGTCGGCCGGCACATCGATCCCGGCCGAACGTGCGTCTTCGCAATCGATCGCCAGCTTGCCGCTGGGCAACCACTCGAGAAAGACCAAGCGCGAGCGGTGACGCCCATCGACGACAATCTCGGATAGCCCGGGGGTTCCCGAGCGCGAGACCGTTTCGACGTTGACGCCGGCAGGCAGCTCGAAAGGATCGGCCTGAGCCCAGGCCGGATTGCAGCCAACGGGCAATAGCAAGGATGCGATTAGAGTACCCGCACCAGCTATTACCCGCTTAGCTGCACGGCGAAAGCGGTACATCGACTTGAACCTCGTCGATGTTGGCCAGCGCGTGAGTAACCTTCCGCTGACACAGGCTGGGGGCCGACCAAACGGTCGAATTGCCCGTCTGGATGTATCGCAAACTGTTGTTTTCGAGAGCGACAACTTGTCCGGCGGAGTCGAGCAGCCTAATCCAGGCGATCCGCGCGGTGCGTCCGCCCCGGTTCGTCACATCAAGACCATTGTTGCTCTGCCGCCAGGCGAGGTCGGTTGGGATGGCGCGGGCCCGGTCGAGGAACATCGGCACCAGAAACCGCAGCCGCGTCTTGGCTGCACTCGCCTCGGGCGATTGCGCATCCGGGATCTGATCGATCGAGATGCGATAAGCCTTTTCTTCGTTGCCCACCGCACTTGTGCGGAACAAGCGAATGATCTGGGTCTGGCCCGGCGGAATTGTCGCCACCGCCGGAGAAGCGATCACGGCGGTGCTTGGCGCGTACTGATCGCCCACAGCAGTCTGCGACCAGGCGAAAATTCGCGTTTGTACGATGACCGCGGTGCCGCCGGTATTGGCGAGCCGCAACGTTTGCGCTGATCCGGCACCATCGAGCTCAACCCGCAGCGGACTGATCGCAATCATGGCTCCGCGCGAAGCAGCCGGCTGGTCGGAACTGGCGGTCGGTGCCGACGATGCTTTGTCTTGCGCCGCAACGGTGCTCGCGGCGGCAAGGAAGAAGGATGATCCGATTAGCGCGACCTTGAAATAAGGTTGCTGCGATCTAGCAAGCGGTAATCGGATCATCCATTTCTCCTGTTTGTTAGAACGTCAGGGTGACGGTCACCTTGTCGGTGTAGATCCCGACAGGGACGGCGCTGACGGTCGGCGCGATGTCGCCGGTAAAAGTCTGGCCCTGCGGATTGCCGGTCGCCGTCTGCGTGGCGGTCGGGAAGGTCAGGCTGTAGTTGACGAACACGGGGGTCCCGCCGCCCGAAGACAGGCGACGCTGCGTGCCGCTGGCATTGAGGCCATTGTTGGCCGACAGCGTGTAGCTGGTGCCGGTGGTGCAGGTGACGTTCACCGTTGCGTTCGCGGTGGCACCGGTGCCGCCGCCGACGATGGTCTTCGCACCGAAGTCCAGGCCTGCCGGCATGTCGAGCGAGCAACCCTTGACGACGTTAAGCGACACATTCAGGTCGCCGGTCTGGGTGTCGGCATAAGCCGGGGCAGCGGTAGCAGCAAGTACAGCAGCAGCTGCAACAATTGAAAGCTTCTTCATATGTCTGATCCCTCACAGTAGGCACAATACCTAGACTGTTCGTTAGCATGCATTTACTGCCAAATTCTTAATCATAGGGTTAATTCCCTAGCCTCGAATTAGGATCTAAATGATCTTGGTTAATTTTGGGTAAACCACAATTGAGCGGCAATTGCTGGCGCGCACGAAAGCCCACCCGGCCTGATCGGCGGCGGCTAATTCAATGGTTTGGTTAAGCTTCAGAACGTGAAAGTGACAACCACGTCATCACTGTAGCTGCCAAGCGAGAGCGTAAGCCCGGTCACTCGGCCATAAATCTGCAATGTCGTTTTACCGCTCGGGCCCGAATTGCCCGGCAAGGCCTGATTGACACCCCACAGATTGGTTCGTGCGGCGTCGGTGTAGAGCGTGTACGGCAGCGCCGGGGGGAAGATTCCGCTAATGCGCTTCATCTGCCGCGATCCACTGCTGAAGTTCTGGCCGGCATCAAGGGTCACGGTGAACGTGGTGTTGGGGGTGCAAACGACGATGACCGGTGCAGTCTGGTCGATTGTCGGCGTCAGGAAACCGGGTTGACCGAAGTCCATCCGCCCGACCGCAAAATCGCAGGCTTTGACGACCCGAAGCCCGACATTGAGCGCGCCGTCAGTGGTCCGTGCGGCTGCGCCGGTCGCACCAAGACCGGCCCAGGCAGAGGCAACCGTCAGCACTGCAATTGCAAATCTCGACCGAACCATATGCGGCTCTCTAACGCGAAACAATTAGGACAGGCCTAACTCGCCGTTTACCAATTGCTAACCCGAATTCGCCTCAAATTCCGCCCCCGGTCAAGCGCTGGCAGATAAGGTCAAGTTGGTCGAGCGTGCGATAACGGATCGTCACTGCGCCTGATCGCGGATCGGCATCGGTGTTGATTCGGACCGAAAGTCCAAGGAATTCCTCAAGATGCGCCTGTACCGCGGCAATATCGGCCGTGGCCTCGGGGTCGCGGGCGCCGCGGGCCCGGCGCGGCCTGTTCGGCACCGCACCGCGCCGGACCAGTCGTTCCAGCTCGCGCACCGACATGTGCGAAGCCACCGCTCTTGCGGCAAGCTCGGTCGCGCTGTCAGAGCCGATCAGTGCGCGCGCATGGCCCATCGACAATTTTCCTTCCTCGACCAGCTCGATCACCGGTTCGGGCAGTGAAAGCAGCCGCTGAAGATTGGCGACATGGCTACGACTCTTGTCGACGAGCTGCGCGATCTCGGCCTGGGTCGCGCCTTCGGTTTCGCTTAGCCGGTGATAGGCGCGCGCTTCTTCGATCGGATTGAGGTCTTCGCGTTGCAAGTTCTCGATCAGCGCCAGGGCGGTCACTTCACGGTCACTCAGATCGCGGATGATGGCCGGGATTTCATGAAGCTGCGCGCGCTGAGCAGCGCGCCAGCGGCGTTCGCCCGCAACCAGTTGCCAGCGCCCTTCGCCATGCGGAGTCACGATCACTGGCTGGATCACGCCGCGCGCAGCGATCGAGGCGGCAAGCTCGTTTAGCGCAGCTTCCTCGAATCGCCGGCGCGGCTGACCGGGATGCGGCACAATGTCGGCTATCGGCAACATCGCCAGACCGCTGGTGGGCACCGAGCCCGTTGGAGCGGACGCAGTGACCAGCGGCTCCTCGCGGCGGCTCTCGCCGAGCAAGGCGCCCAGCCCCCGCCCCAGCGCCGGGCGTTTGGTGGTCATGCGTACGGCCGAATCATCGCTCATGCGGCTTTCCTCTGTTCGGGCAGGCGTGAAATCAGCTCGCGGGCCAAAGCCATGTAGGCTTTGCTGCCCGAGCAGGTGTGATCGTAAACCAGCGCCGGCAGGCCGTGGCTGGGCGCTTCAGACAGCCGCACGTTGCGCGGGATCACTGCCTCGAACACCAGATTGCCCAGGCACGAGCGCACATCGTCGGCCACCTGGTCAGTCAGGCGGTTGCGCCGGTCGAACATGGTCAGCGCGATCCCGACGATCCCCAGATCCTTGTTGAAGCGCTGCTGGACGCGCTCAACTGTTTGTAAAAGTTGCGAAAGTCCTTCAAGTGCAAAGAATTCGCATTGCAATGGCACCAGCAGCGTATCGGCCGCGCAGAGCGCATTCAGGGTCAGCAGGCCGAGCGACGGCGGGCAATCGATGAACGCAATGTCGTAGCCCGAATCGCCGGCAAGCGCGGTGCGGAGGCGATCGGTACGGTTGTCGACGCCGACCAGTTCGACCTCTGCGCCAGACAGGTCAACAGTTGCCGGGACCAGGTCGAGCCCGGGGATGCGGGTGCTCATTATGCATTGCGCCAACGGGATCTCGTCGACCAGCAGATCGTATGACGAGCAGGTGCGGTCATTGGCATTGATGCCGATCCCGGTTGAGGCATTTCCTTGAGGATCAATGTCAATCAGCAACACTTTCCAGCCGGTTGCGGCCATTGCCGTGGCGATGTTGATCGCGGTGGTGGTCTTGCCCACCCCGCCCTTCTGGTTAGCGATCGCCACGCGAATCACGACTTTTCCCCTTTTTCGGTGCCTTTTGGCTTAGCAAGCGGCCGACGATCACGCCGGCCGCGGCATCACTCAGCGAATGTTCCACGTGAAACATGTGCTGCCAACCTTTCAGGTCCTGCAGTTCCTGCGCGGCAGACCGGCCCTTGGGCAACAGCCAGGTCGTGTCGTCTGTGGAAAATCGTGCGGACAAATCGAGCAATTTTCCGAGCGGCGCGAAGGCGCGGGCGGAAATGACCCGGAATGGTGCGGTTGGCAGCGCTTCGATCCGCCCGCAAAAGATTTCCGACTTATCGAGCGCCAATGCCGCCCGGGTCGATTCTAGCCAATCAGTTCTTCGCGGCCGCGACTCGGTCATCACGATGCGGGCATCAAGTCGCAGTGCCGCAATGACCAAGCCGGGAAATCCTGCGCCAGTGCCAAGATCGAGCCAAGGTGACGCTGTTTCACGTGGAACAAACGCGAGCAGCTGCGCAGAATCGGCGATATGCCGCACCCACACCTGATCCATGCTCGCAACTGAAACCAGATTCTGCCGCGAATTCTCCTCGCGCAGCAGGCGGACGAGCATTTCGAGACGCTCGAACGCCAGCGCGTCGCATTCAGGCAGTGACTTGAGCCATGCCTTGGCCTCGACTTCCCCGGTAAAAATCATGCGGCGCGGCGCCGGGCTTGGACCAGCAGAGCCGCAAGCGCGGCCGGGGTGATACCAGGAACCCGGCCTGCTGCCGCCAATGTTGCTGGTTGCACCGCGCTGAGCCGCTCGATCATCTCACGAGAAAGGCCCGGGACTGCCGAGTATGGAAAACCGTCGCCCAGGATCAGCCCCTCACCCGCGCGCAAGTCGCGCAATTCGCTGTCCTGCCTTGCCAGATAGGGCGCATAGGCTGCGTCTTCAGCCAGTTCTTCGGCGAGATCGCGGTCTTTGGGCCGGCCCCCCGCGATCCATGGCTCCAGGCCCGCAAGCTCGACGCCACCGAACCGCAGCCATTCGCGTAACGGCAGTCGCCCCGCATCGGGCCGAACCGGCAAGCCACCCGCAGCGAGGTCGCTGGCGCTGACTTCTGCTTCAAGCTGCTGCTCGAGCTTTGCCCGCCCCGCTTCTCGCTGCGAAAACCATTCAGCCCGTTCGCGACCGATACAACCTGCGGCCAATCCCAGAGGTGTCAGCCGGGTCGAGGCATTGTTGGCGCGCAGCCGCAAACGATATTCGGCGCGCGCGGTAAGCATTCGGTAAGGCTCGCTAACCCCCTGCAGGGTCAGGTCATCGACCATAACCGCCATATAGCTGTTGGCGCGGTCGAGCGCAGGCGGATCCCGGCGCAGCGTCGCGCAGGCGGCATGCAAGCCGGCAAGCAACCCTTGCGCCGCGGCCTCCTCATAGCCGGTCGTACCGTTGATCTGCCCTGCGCAGTACAGCCCCGGCATGGCGCGCACTTCCAGGCTCGGGCGCAGCGCGCGCGGGTCGATGTGGTCATATTCCACGGCATAGCCCGGCACCACCATTTCAACCGCTTCGAGCCCCGCCATCGTCCGCAACATCGCCAGCTGGACATCGGCCGGAAGCGATGTGCTGATGCCGTTGGGATAGACCAGATGGGTGTCGAGCCCCTCGGGTTCGAGGAACACCTGGTGCCCGTCACGATCAGCAAAGCGGTGGATCTTGTCTTCGATCGACGGGCAATAGCGCGGCCCGGACGCACCGATCGCGCCAGAAAACAGCGGCGAGCGATGCAAGTTGGCGCGGATGACGTCATGGCTCGCCGGATTGGTCCGCGTGATCGCGCAGAACACCTGTGGCAGCGGGCGCGACTGTGTCAGTGCCGACATAGTCCAAGGGTCAGCATCCGATGGTTGTTCGGCCAGCTTGGCCCAGTTGATCGTGCGCCCGTCGAGCCGCGGCGGGGTCCCGGTCTTGAGCCGGGCCAGCGGTAGCGCGGCGTCGTGCAGCTGCGCGGCGAGCCGCTGGGCCGATGCCTCACCAATCCGCCCGCCGACAACCCGTTCTTCGCCGCGGAACAACACTCCGCCAAGGAAGGTGCCGGTGCACAGCACCACCGCTGCGGCGGCCAGCGCGGTGCCGTCTGCCAGCTCTACCCCGCAGACCCGTCCCCCTTCGATCCGCAAGGCAGCAGCCTCGCTTTCCACCATGGTCAGATCGCCCTGAAGCTTAAGCAGTCGCTGCACTTCCGCCTTGAACCGCTTGCGATCTGCCTGCACCCTTGGCCCTTGGACAGCGCTGCCCTTCGAGCGGTTGAGCATGCGGTAGTGGATCGCGCCGGCATCGGCGGCGCGGGCGATGATCCCATCGAAGGCATCGACTTCGCGCACCAAGTGCCCCTTGCCCAGTCCGCCGATCGCCGGATTGCAGCTCATCGCGCCGATCGCATTCAGATCGAAGCTGACCAGCGCGACGCGGACACCCATCCGCGCCGCAACCGCCGCCGCCTCGACCCCGGCGTGTCCGCCGCCAACCACAATGATGTCAAAGCGCTCCATCGCCGCGCCTTAGCCCAGCAATGTTTCACGTGGAACAGGGATTAGTATTTCACGGGTGACCACTGTTCCACGTGGAACACCGCTACTTGCCGATGCAGAACCGCCCAAATAGCGCGTCGAGCATATCCTCGGTCGTAGTTTGGCCAAGCAGGGCATCGAACGATAGTCGCGCAATCCGCAGCGCTTCGGCCATCAGCAGCGTGTCCTGCTCATCGCGCGCCGCCGCCAGGGCCGGCCGCGCGTGGCGCAGGTGCATATGCTGCCGTTCGTTGAGCGCTGCGTCACCCGGCCCCGGCAGGGCGCCGCGCGCAGTGGCGATCAAATCCTCGCGCAGGCGATCAATCCCTTCCCCGCTCCGCGCCGAGATCCGGTGGCGCGGCGCGCGCTTGGGAACTGCTCCGCTGCGGTCAATCTGTGCCTCGATTTCCCAGGCGCCGTCGGGCCCCGCCCCTTCCGGGCCAAGCCACAGCACCAGGTCAGCCCGGTCGAGCGCTTCCAGCGCCCGTTCGATCCCGATCGCTTCAACCTCGTCATCAACCCCATCGTGCAGTCCCGCTGTGTCAGCAAACAGGAACGGCACCCCAGCATAGGCCACCGGACGGGTCAACACATCGCGGGTGGTGCCCGGGATCGGCGTTGCAATGGCTGCCTCAGACTCAACCAACACATTGAAAAGCGTGCTTTTTCCTGCATTTGGAGGTCCGGCGACCACCACCCGGTAGCCTTCGCGCAACTGCTCGGCCCGCGGCCGCGCCAGCCACTGGGCCAGTTCGGTTTCGAGCACCGCCAGTTGCACCGCAAAATCGGCAGGAAGCAGCGCGACATCGTCCTCATCGCCGAAATCGAGCACCGCCTCAAGCGCCGCCGATTGCTCCAACAACCGTTCACGCCAGCGCCCGACCTGCCGGGAAAAACTGCCTCCCGCCATCGCCATGGCGGACTGGCGCTGCAATTCGGTTTCGGCAGACAGCAAGTCAGCCAGCCCCTCGGCCTCGGCGAGGTCGATCTTGCCGAGGGCAAAGGCGCGGCGAGTGAATTCGCCCGGAGTAGCGGGGCGCAGGCCGGAAACCGCAGCAAGCGCCGCTTCGACCGCCGCGATCACCGCGCGTCCGCCGTGGCAATGCAGTTCGAGCGTATCCTCGCCGGTGGCGCTGTGGGGCGCGGGCAACCACAAGGCGAGGCAGCGGTCGAGGACAGCCCCGCTAGCATCTCGGATCGTGCCGGTCACCGCGCGGCGCGGCTCGATCGCCTTGCCGAGCAGCGCTTGCATGGCAGTGCCAGCCGTGGGTCCGCTGACCCGGATCACGCCGATTGCCGCTGGAGGGGCGCCGCTCGACAATGCGAAAATGGTATCAGTCATGCCATGTGTGGCCGAGCGGGTGCTCAGTCGTCCTTTTTCTTGCCGCCCCCTGCGGAAAATGCCGCCCCGCTTTCCATGAATTGCTGGAACAGCTTCATCCCCATCTGTCCCATCGGCGCGATACCCTTGGCAAAGTCCTGGATCTGCTCGACGCTGCCTGCGCCCTTCATCGCCTTGGAGACCATGTCGACATAGACCGAATTGGCCTTCGACACATCGGGCAAGCCGAGGAAGGTGCGCGCCTCTTCGGGGGTGCATTCGATCTCGACCTGGACTTTCATGGGACTTGCTCCTCGTAAGGCCGCAAGCTGGCATAGCCCCTTCACAAAGTCCACGCCGCGCTTAGGGTGCGTCGCAAACCAGCATGCGGAGACCCCGATGACCGAAACCGTGCAGATTGCCTCGCTGAAGGATGACGGCATGATCCCCGCCTATGTCGCGCGGCCGGCCGGGACGCCCCGCGCGGGCATCATCGTCATCCCGGAAATCTTCGGGGTCAATGCCGGGATCCGCCAGAAGTGCGACAAGTGGGCCGAGGCCGGCTACCTCGCGGTCGCGCCCGACATCTTCTGGCGCTTCGCTTCGGGAGTCGAACTCGATCCCGATGTGCCCGAGCAACTGCAGGAGGCATTCGGTTACTTCCAGCAATACGATGCCGCGCTTGGGGTCTATGACATCGAGGCGGCGATCCGCTGGCTGCGCAGTCAGGGCACGGCCAAGGTCGGCTGCGCGGGTTACTGCCTCGGCGGGCGACTTGCCTATATGGCCGCGACGCGCACCGATATCGACGCTTCGGTCGGCTATTACGGGGTGATGATCGACCAGATGCTGGATGAAGCGCATCACATCGCCAAGCCGCTGATGCTGCATATCCCCACCGCCGATCATTTCGTGACGGCGGGAGCTCAAGCCGCGATTCATGCCGCGCTGGACGATCACCCGCGGGTGACGTTGCACGATTATCCCGGGCTCGACCACGGTTTCGCTGCCGAAATGGGCGATCGCCGGGATGAAGCCGGGGCCGAGCTGGCGGACAGCCGCACCGTTGCATTCCTCAAGGAGCACCTGGCATGAAGGGCGACGAATACGGGCTCGCCAAATGGCACGAATACATGGAATCGGGCGGCGACCTGACCTTGCTCGGCGCGATCATCGACGATGACGCGGTGTTCCATTCGCCGGTGGTCCACACTCCGCAGGTGGGGAAGGCCAAAGTGATGGCCTACCTCGGCGCGGCTGCTCTGGTGCTTGGCGGGGACGGCTTCGAATATGTCCGCGAACTGGTCGACGGCAATCACGTGTTACTCGAATTCACCAACCAGCTGGATGGAATTCATGTCAACGGTATCGACCTGATCGAATTCAATGACGCCGGAAAGATTAAAGATTTCAAGGTGATGGTCCGACCGATGAAGGCCATGAACAAGCTGTGGGAATTGATGGCGGCGCAGCTGGAGAAGGCTGGCTAAAGCCGCTCGCGCAGGAATGCCAGTCGCTCTGCTACTGGCACAAACGGCAGGTTGATTGGCTCATACCCATACCGCCGCCACGCCGCAGTCACCGCATGATCACTCGCCACGGCCTGCTGCCAATCCTGAATCCGTTCGGCGTCCTGCTGGTAGATGGCGGCCCAGGCCGGAGCGCGGAGGATCGGGCCGGCGTAACGTAGCTGGCGGCAGGCAGCTTCGACCGACTTGGGCATCCGCAAACCTGAGACATCGAGGAAACCCACCACGTCGGGAAAGCCCCGGTCGAACAGGACCGGGCCGGGCTGGCCTTCGTGCCGTTCGAATTCGCGTACATGCGCCTCGAGCATCGCTTCGGCGAACGCGAGCGGGTCGGCTTCGCGCAATTCCATCCCGCCGGGCTGCTGGAGCAGGACCCGCGCAACTTCGGGCGAGGTCGTTAGCCCAGCCGCAGCGGCGGCATCGAGCAGCGTGGTCTTGCCCGCCCCCGGCGCGCCGGTCAGGACCGCGTGCCGGGGTGCAGGCAAGACCATTTACTGATTCATCGTCGCAAAGAAGTCTTCGTTGGTCTTGGAATCCTTCATCTTGTCGAGGAGGAATTCCATCGCGTCGATCGTGCCCATCTGCATCAGGATGCGGCGCAGCACCCACATCTTGCTGAGCTTGTCCTTGGCGACCAGCAGTTCTTCCTTGCGGGTGCCCGATTTGCCGACATCGAGCGCGGGAAAGATGCGCTTGTCCGAAACCTTGCGGTCAAGCACGATTTCGGAGTTGCCGGTGCCCTTGAATTCTTCGAAAATAACTTCGTCCATGCGGCTGCCGGTATCAATCAGCGCGGTGGCGATGATCGAGAGCGAGCCGCCTTCCTCGATGTTGCGCGCCGCGCCGAAGAAGCGCTTGGGCCGCTGCAGGGCGTTGGCATCGACACCGCCGGTGAGGACCTTGCCGCTGCTTGGCACCACGGTGTTGTAGGCACGGCCCAGGCGGGTGATCGAATCGAGCAGGATAACGACGTCACGCTTGTGTTCGACCAGCCGCTTGGCCTTTTCGATCACCATCTCGGCGACCTGGACGTGGCGCTGGGCGGGTTCGTCGAAGGTTGAGGAGATTACCTCACCTTTGACGCTGCGTTGCATGTCAGTGACTTCCTCTGGGCGTTCGTCAACCAGCAGGACGAGCAGGAACACCTCGGGATGGTTGTCGGTGATCGCCTTGGCGATGTTCTGCAGCAGCACGGTCTTGCCGGTGCGCGGCGGGGCAACGATCAGCGCGCGCTGGCCCTTGCCCTGCGGCGAAATGATATCGATCACCCGCGCCGACTTGTCCTTGACCGTCGGATCAAGCGTATCGAGATTGAGTTTCTCATCCGGATACAGCGGAGTCAGATTGTCAAAGTTGACCCGGTGGCGGACCGCTTCGGGATCGTCGTAGTTGACGGTGGCGAGCTTGGTGATCGCGAAATAGCGCTCACCGTCCTTGGGTGCGCGAATCTCGCCTTCCACGGTGTCGCCGGTGCGCAGGCCCCATTTGCGGACCTGATTCGGCGAGACGTAGATGTCATCCGGCCCGGCGAGATAATTTGCCTCGGCATTGCGGAGGAAGCCGAAACCGTCGCTCAGCACTTCGATCGTGCCCTGGCCGATGATTTCCTCACCGTCCTCGGCCACTTCCTTGAGGATACCGAAAATGATGTCCTGGCGGCGCATCGTCGAGGCGCCTTCGACCCCCAGCTCTTCGGCCATTTCGACCAGCTCGGCGGAGGTCTTCTTCTTGAGTTCTTTGAGATGCATTTGTGGATGTCCGTAAATTTGCAGCCTGAAATGGCCGGACGATCACAGGGCTTGGAGAAAGCAGATCGTGCCGCGCTGGTCTGCGCTGGCCTTGCCGGTCAAGGTGAGCAGATAGGCGCGGGAAGCCGCAGCGTCAATCAGAACGGTTTGACCACAACCAGGATCACGATCAGCGCGGCGGCCAGTCCGGGGATCTCGTTGATCATGCGCAATTGCCGCCCGGTGAATTTCCGCTCACCGCGCTTTAACGCGGCGTGATAGCCAGCCAGCCAGACATGGTAAGCAGTCAGCGCCAGCACGATTGTGAATTTGGCGTGGAACCACCCCTGCGCGAAGGCACCGATGGTATAGGCCAGCGACAGGCCCAGCACCCAGCTGACCACCAGCGACGGCCACAGGATAATCTTGAGCAGCTTGGCCTCTCGATCGAGCCAGCGCGCTTCTTCGGTTGAGCCGGGTTCGGCTTCCTGATGATAAACGAAATAGCGCGGCAGCATGAACAGCCCGGCCATCCAGAAGATCACGAAAATGATGTGGCCCGCCTTGAGCCAGAGATAGGTCATCGAAAGCACCCACAACATCCCAGCGCCATAGCCTAAGCCCGCCAGCCGCGCACCAGCGAAAGCAGTTCGCCGACATGTTCGAGCGGCGTGGTCTGATCGATCCCGTGGCCCAGATTGAACACGTGCGGCCGATCGGCAAAGGCCTCAAGGATGCGTGTCGTTTGCCGTTCCAGCTCGGCGCCGCCCGCGATCAACAGCAATGGATCGAGATTGCCTTGGACCGGCAGGCCTGGAGGCAGCATCGCCGCCGCCCACAGCGGGTCGATTGTTTCATCGAGCCCGATCGCGTTTACCCCGGTCTCACGCGCATAGGCCGGCAATTTCGCGCCCGCGCCTTTAGGAAAGCCGATTACCGGCACTTGCGGGAACCGCGCCGCCAGCGCTGCCACGATTCTCGCGTTGGGGGCGATGACCCAGCGTTCGAACTCGGCCGGTGCCAAACTGCCCGCCCAGCTGTCAAACAATTGCACCGCCTCGGCCCCGGCCAAGATCTGACCGATCAGATATTCGATGGTCACCCCGGTGATGGCATCGATAATCGCCTGAAACGCTGGCGCGTCCCGGTAAGCCATGGCGCGGGTCTGGTGCTGGTCGCGGCTGCCCTCGCCCGCCACCATGTAGGTCGCCACCGTCCACGGGCTGCCGGCAAACCCGAGCATGGTCTTGTCCGCCGGGAGCGAGGCCTTGACCAGTTTGACCGTGGCGTAGATCGGGCTGAGCCGACCGGGCACGGCATGCAGGTTTTCGAGCGCCGTATCGACCAGCCGCGGCGACAGGTGCGGGCCTTCACCGACAAGGAATTCAAGGTCTTGCCCCATCGCGTAAGGCACGATCAGGATATCTGAAAACAGGATCGCGCCGTCCATCCCATAGCGCCGCACCGGTTGCATGGTAATCTCGGCGGCCGCCTCGGTATCGTAGACCAGCGCCAGAAAACCGCCCTTTTCGGCGCGCAACGCGCGGTATTCGGGTAGGTAGCGTCCAGCTTGCCGCATCAGCCAAACCGGCCGCTGCACGCCATTGATTCCGCGCAGGGTATCGAGCAGTAAACCGGGCATCGAAACACGTTCCAATTCAAATCAATTTAGAATGATAAAAGGTGATTGTAGTAGTTGGCCCTGTGGAAAGCGGGGATTGGTGCCGCATGCCGGAATTCTCCCGGCGTGAACAGACCCTGCGCACATCCGAATCGCGGGTCAGCTGAGTCAACCAGACCTTTTGCCCGCTATCCCCAGCCTGTGGGAACCACTGCCCACATGTCCACAAGAGTCCGTTTGCGATGCCGGGAGTGGGGGCAGAATTTGTCCCCGAACTTGTAAGCCCAGGTGTCCCGTGGTTTATGCGGCCAATCATCCACAGCCGACCGGTTCCATGTCGCGCCTTCACCTTCACCTCCTTTCGGACTCGACCGGCGAGACGCTCGAGATGCTGGCCAAGGCCGCGCTGGCGCAGTTCGAAGGCGCGGATGTGGTGCGCCATTTCTGGCCGATGGTCCGCTCGCAGCAACACCTTGACCGGATCATGGCTGAGATTGCGGCGAACCCTGGCCTCGTGTTTTATACGCTGGTCAATGCCGATACCCGGATGCGGCTGGAAGAGCATTGCCGTACCCTGGGCTTGCCGGTGGTGCCGGTGCTCGACGCCGCGACCGACGCACTTGAAGCCGCGCTCGGCCAGCATCCCAAGGCCCGCCCCGGCCGCCAGCATGCCATGGACGAGGCCTATTTTGCCCGGGTCGATGCGATCCACTACACGATCGCCCACGATGACGGGGTCGGCTGGGAAAACTGGGAAGAGGCGGACATCGTGCTCGCCGGGGTCTCGCGCAGCTCGAAGACCCCGACCAGCATCTACCTCGCCAATCGCGGCTACAAGGTCGCCAATATCCCGATCGTGGTTGAAAGCCCGCCGCCCTCGTTGCTGTTCGGGCTCAAACATCCTCTGGTCGTGGGGCTTACCACCGCGCCCGAACGGCTGGTCCAGGTCCGCCGCAACCGGCTGCTGTCATTGGGCCAGGCCCCCGAAACCGCTTATGTCGATGACGAGCGGGTGGCGCGCGAGGTGCAATATGCGCGGCGGATGTTTGCCGACAACGATTGGCCGGTGATCGACGTCACGCGCCGCTCGATCGAGGAGAGCGCTGCGGCAATCGTCAACCTTTACAACGAATTTCAGGCCGCGCGCGAAGGTGCCGGGAAATGACGCTGGTGCTCGCCTCGAACAGCGCTTCGCGCAAGGCGATGCTGCACGCGGCGGGGGTGCCGTTTGAAACGCAGCCGGCCGATGTCGACGAACGCGCGCTTGAAATGGATCTGGCCAGCGCATCTGCTGCGGATGTGGCACTGGCGCTAGCGCAGGCCAAAGCCGAGGCGGTCAGTGCAATCCGGCCAGAGGCGCTCGTCCTGGGTAGCGATTCGTTGGTCGAGGTGGCGGGCCAGCGTTTCGACAAGCCCGCGAGCCGCGAAGATGCCGCCGCGCATCTGCGGTTCTTTTCGGGCAAGACGATGGACCTCCACAGCGCCGCTGCGCTTGCCCGCGCGGGCCGCACCGTGTGGAGCCACGGCGATGTTGCCAGGCTTGCGGTGCGCGAACTCTCGGACAGTTTCATCGCCGCTTATCTCGATGCCGAATGGCCTGCGGTTGCGGGCTGCGTCGGAGTGTTCCGGATCGAAGATCGCGGGGTGCAGTTGTTCGAACATATTGCGGGCAGTCATTTTACCGTGCTGGGCATGCCGCTGATTCCCGTGCTTGGCGCGCTCCGCGCCGAAGCGGAGCTGGCGTCATGACTTATGCCGAAGTGATCGGTGATCCGATCGCGCAATCGAAGTCGCCGATGATCCACAAGTTCTGGCTTGGCAAACTCGGCATTACTGCGGACTACCGCGTCTGCCATGTCGCGGCTGACGGTCTCGCGGATTACTTCGCCGCGCGGCGGCACGACCCCGACTGGCGGGGCTGCAACATCACCATGCCGCACAAACAGGCGGCGATGGCGCTAGTCGATCAAATCGATCCGCTCGCGGCCCGGATCGGCGCGATCAACACCGCCGTGCGGAACGCGGATGGCACGCTCACCGGATATAATACCGATGCCGCCGGGTTCCTCGAACCGCTGTTGCCGCTGCTGACCGAAAATCACCTGTGGCGCATGGCGCGCATTGTCGGTGCTGGCGGTGCAGCGCGGGCGATTGTTGCCGCGCTGGCAGATCATGGCTTCACTCTGGTGCTGGCCGCGCGCGATCCGGTCCAGGCGCGGGCCTTGCTCGACGAGTTGGCTCCGGGGGGCGAGCATCATACCCCGCCGCTGTCGCACTTCGCGGTGCCGACCGACTTTGCCTTCGACGACCGTGACCGGTTGCTCGACCTGATGGTCAACGCCAGCCCGCTCGGCATGGCCGAGCAAGCATCGCTGCAGTTTGATCTCAGCCACGTTCCGCCCGGTAGCACGGTCTACGATATCGTCACCGATCCGGTTGAAACACCGTTGCTGGCGGCGGCGCGCGCGGCCGGGCTGCCAACCATCGACGGCCTCACCATGCTGATCGGCCAGGCCGCCGCCGCCTTCGAGAAATTTTTCGGCAAGTCTGCTCCGCGCCAGCATGACGCCGAGCTTCGGGAGCTGCTTACCCGGTGAGCAAACCCTACATCCTCGGCCTGACCGGCTCGATCGGCATGGGCAAGTCTGCCGTCGCGGCGATGCTGCGCGGGCTGGGGGTGCCGGTGTTCGATGCCGATGCGGCGGTGCACCAGCTGCAGGGGCCCGGCGGCGCTTGCGTAAAACCGATCGAGCGGGCCTTTCCCGGCACCACCGGTCCGCAGGGCATCGACCGCCAGAAACTGGGCGCGGCGGTGTTCGGCAATCCTGAGGCGCTCAAGCTGCTTGAGCGGATCGTCCATCCCGAAGTCGCCGACCTGCGCCGCACTTTCCTCGCCGACCATGCCGAAGCACCGCTGATCGTGTTCGACATCCCGCTGCTCTTCGAAAAGGCCGGTGAGCATGGGCTTGACGCGGTTGTGGTGGTTTCGGCTCCGCCGGAGATGCAGCGCCAGCGGGTTCTGGCGCGGCCGGGCATGACCGAGGTGAAATTCGCGCAGATCCTCGCGCTCCAGGTTCCCGATGCGGACAAGCGTGCGCGCGCCGATTACGTGATCGACACCGGGGTCAGTCTCGCTGAAACTCGCCACGCCGTGCAGCAATTGATTCACGCGATCATCAACCCGCAAAAATAGCGCTGCGACCCCTTGTATCGCGCCGCGCTTAGGCAGATATCATTCAGGCAATGCGCGAAATCATTTTCGACACCGAAACGACCGGACTAGATCCCAAAAGCGGTGACCGGATGGTCGAAATCGGCTGCATCGAAATGGTCAACCGGGTCCCGACCGGTGCCACCTTCCACGCCTACTTCCATCCTGACCGCGATATGCCGACCGCCGCCGAGGCGGTCCACGGGCTGTCGATCACGTTCCTCTCGGACAAGCCGCGGTTCCACGAACGCGCGCACGAACTGCTCGAATTTCTGGGCAATGAAACGATGCTGGTCGCGCACAATGCTGGGTTCGACTTTGGCTTCGTCAACTCCGAACTCGAGATGTGCGGACTGCCGCCCTTGCCGCGCGACCGCATGATCGACACGGTCCAGCTTGCCCGGGTCCGCCATCCGGGAGCGAAACTGTCGCTTGATGCGTTGTGCACCAGGTATGGGATCGATCGCAGTCACCGCACCCGCCATGGCGCCCTGCTCGACGCAGAGCTGCTCGCGCAGGTCTATGTCGAGCTTACCGGGGGCCGCCAGATCGGTTTGTCGCTCGCCGCCGATCAAGGCGAGACGATAGTGGCGGTGACCGGCCTGGCCCAGCGCGAGCGACCCTTCCGGGCACCTCGCCCGCACATTGCGAGCGAAGCCGAACTGGCCGTGCATGCCGCTTTTCTCGAAACTTTGAAGTCTCCGCTTTGGCTCGACTGACCTGGTTTCGTGCGTTTTCAAGACAGGAGTACGAAGCATGGACATTCGCGTATCGGGCCACCAGGTCGAAACCGGCGAGGCGCTGCAGAGCCATGCACAGGATCGCCTGGCCGCGGTGGTCGGCAAGTATTTCAACAGCGCGCTGTCGAGCACCGTTACCTTCAACCGCGCCCCGGCTGGCGCTTTCCGGGCGGATGTCGTCACCCACGTGATGCAGGGCCTCGTGCTCAAGGGCGCGGGGATCGCGCACGATGCCCATGCCGCGCTCGACCAGGCGGCCGAGAAAATCGACAAGCAGCTGCGCCGCTACAAGCGCCGCTTGTCCGACCATTCGGAGCAGAGCGCACACGCCATCCGCGAGGAAGAGGCGGCCTATACCGTGTTCGCCGAGCCCGATGAGGCAGCCGAAGAAGTGACCGGCGATGCCCCGCTGGTGATTGCCGAAACCAGGGTCGACGTGCCCGAAGCCACGGTATCCAATGCTGTCATGATGCTCGACCTGCGCAACACCAATGCCCTGCTTTTCAAAAACGCTGGCACGGGTAGGCATAATATGGTTTACCGCCGCGGCGACGGTTCGATCGGATGGGTTGAACCTTCGTGACGCGTAGCGTAAAGGCGCGCTCGTATTTCGTCAGGCGAGGGGGGGCAAAACGTCGGGGATTCCCGCCGCGTTGACCCCTGTCCGGCCTGTTCACGTAGTTTATTGAGCAGATTGCCCGCCATGACCGCACTTTTCACCCTGCTACCAGAAGCTGTCGGCACGATTGCTGCCGATACCAAGCAAAGCATCCTCGATCGCCTCACCGAACGCTTCGCCGGAGTCTACGGGCTCGATCCGGTGCTGGTGCTCGAACGGCTGGAAGAGCGCGAGAAGCTCGGCAGCACAGGCTTCGGGCGCGGAGTCGCCATCCCGCACGCGCGGATTTCCGATCTTGGCCGCCCGGTTGCCGTCTTCCTGCGGCTCGATTCGCCAGTCGCTTTCGATGCCGCTGACGGGATGCCGGTCGATATGGTGTTCGGCTTGCTCTCACCCGAAGCGGCCGGTGCAGCACATCTTCATGCCCTCGCCGGGATCAGCCGGATGATGCGCGACGACAAGCTGCACGCTGCCCTTGGCGAAGCGACCAATGCCGAGGCGCTTTATGCGCTGCTCGCCAATGGCATCGATCGGGACGCGGCCTGACCACCCCGCTAGGCCTCGCGCAATGACCGCGCGGCTGCCGGCGCGGCTCGAAGTTTCGGCGCTGGTCCGCGCCGTGAACTCCGCCGGGGGTTTCGCCGCAGTGGTTAACAAGGGTGAACCCGAAGCGGGCACTTTGCTGGTGATTTGCACGGAAAACGGCGCAAACCGGCGACTTTTTGAGCGCATGCCGAGTATCGATGAAGACCGCGAATGGACCATGTCGCAGGCTGAAGATGCTGAAAATAAACAACTCTTTGACGATTACTTGGAGAGGCGGCGGAACCAGGATTCTGATCTGTGGATCATCGAACTGGATATCGCGAATGGTGAACGCTTCATCGGATTGCCGGGAACCAATGGTTGACTCTGTTGCACTGCACAATCAAAGGGCGCTCACCTTTTAATGCGTGGGCGGCGCGCAGGGCATATCGGCCCGGCTCGCAAGCACGCAGACGGGGGGCAGCCGGCAGGGTTCCGGTCTGGGGCACAGCATCAGCAATTAGCTCCAGCCAATCCTGCGTCAGGCGCGCCAACCGCCCAAGAATGACAATAAATGAGCAAGAAGCTCCACCGCGCCAGTGCAATTGCAGTGGCCGCAATGATTGGTACGATTGTATTTAGCGCCAACGGTTCCGGCGCTTCCGCGCAGAATGTTGCAGCGGACCCGGCCGTCCGGACGGCCGACCAGACTCTCATCCAGATCCCTCAGCAGCCCGGCGTGCAAACCACGCCGCAGGTGAGCGACACCGTCATTCCTGACGTCGATGCCTCGCCGCTCCACGCCGCTTCGCTCAACGCGCTGGTGGCCGCGCAGCCGCAGCCGGGGGATCTCTCACGCGAGCTTAACTGCCTCGCCGGGGCCATCTATTTCGAAGCCAAGAGCGAATCGCTCGCCGGCCAGCTGGCCGTTGGCCGGGTGATCGTCGCCCGTTCGAAGTCGGGCCGCTTCCCCAATTCGTACTGCGGCGTGGTGTTCCAGCCCTCGCAGTTCTCGTTCGTGCGCGGCGGCGGCATGCCCGGCATCAGCAAGGCCTCGAAGCAGTGGAAGAACGCGGTTGCGGTCGCGCAGATTGCGCACGCCGGCAGTTGGCGCAGCCCGGTTGAAGGTGCGCTCTATTTCCATGCAGCCTATGTCAGCCCCGGCTGGCACCTCAAGCGGGTTGGCCGGATCGAGAATCACGTATTTTATCGGTAGGTTCCCGGAGCTTCAAGATTTGAGCAAGGCGGACCGATGGTTCGCTCCGTTTGCGTTCAGGCTTCCCTAAACTCAAACCACACAGGCGCGTGATCGCTCGCTTTTTCGCGGGCGCGGTGATCCTTGTCGACGCCTGCGCCAACCAGCCGGTCAGCAAGTTCGGGCGAGAGCAGCGCATGGTCGATGCGAAAGCCGTGGTCGCGCTGCAACGCACCGGTCTGGTAATCCCAATAGGTCCAGATCCCGCCTTCGGGATGCAGCGTGCCGAGCGCATCGGTCCAGCCATCGGCCAGCAGCCGCGCATAGGCATCGCGCGATTCGGGCTGCATCAGCGCGTCGGCAGCCATCGCAGCGGGCGACCACACGTCGTTGTCGCGCGGGATCACGTTGTAGTCGCCGAGCACGATCGCAGGCACTTCCTCGGCCGCAATCTCGCGCATCCGGGTGCGCAATCGGTTCAACCAGCGCAGCTTGTAATCAAATTTGAGGCCGGGCACCGGGTTGCCGTTGGGCAGGTAGATGCAGGCCACGCGCACCCCGCCAACTTCGGCTTCGAGATAGCGTGAATGCTCATCCTCAGGCTCGCCTGCCAGCCCGCGCCGCACTTCTACCGGCAGCGATCCATCGGCCAGGATTGCAACTCCATTGAAGCCCTTCTGGCCATGCCAGATCGCCTGGTAGCCGAGCGCTTCGAAATCCTTGGCCGGGAAGCCCTCGTCTTGCGTCTTGATCTCCTGCAGGCAGGCGACGGCCGGGCGCGCTTCATCAAGCCATTCAATCAGCCGCGGCAACCGCGCCTTGATCCCGTTGATGTTGAAAGTGGCGATCTTCATTCTGTGCATGGTCCGGGATGGCTATCGCGACGCCTTGCGCAACACCAGCCCGCTCCCCCGGCCGAGCCGTGAGGCGAGCAATTCATACTGAAAAAGACGAACCGCAGCCACAACCAGAGGCGGCCTGCGGGTTCTCGACCTTGAATGCTGCGCCGCCGAGCGATTCGACATAGTTGACTGTCGAGCCGGCGATCAGGTCGAGGCTGACCGCATCGACCAGCAGCCGGACACCGTCGCGTTCGATCACGAGGTCATCCGCTTCGGGCGCATCGGCCAGGCCGAATTTGTACTGAAAGCCCGAACACCCGCCGCCTTCGACCGCGAGGCGCAATATGGCTGGCTTGCCCTGCTTGCTCGCGATCAGCGCAACACGCGCCGCGGCAGACGGGCTCAAGGTCATGGTTGGTGCGTCCATACCGCAGATGTAAGCGTTGCCCCGGCGCGGCGCAACCTAGGCGTTTTGGATGTAGGCGCGCATCGCCTCGGCATCGGCTTCGATCCGCTCGATCCGGAATTTGACCAGGTCGCCGATTGAAACGAAGCCGACCATCCGGCCACCTTGCACCACTGGCAAGTGGCGGAACCGGCGGCGAGTCATAAGCTCCAGGGCATCCATCACCCCGGTGCCGGGTTCGACCGTGATTGCCGGCGCGGTCATCACCGCGCCAACGCTGCCATCGAGCATCTGCTGACCATGTTCGGCGAGCTGGCGAACCACATCCCGTTCGGAAAAAATTCCAACGATCTCGCCATTTTCCAGCACCGGCACCGCGCCGATCCGGCGGCTCGCGAACAAGGCCACGGCCTCACGCACCGAAGTGCCGGTATCGCAGCTGACAGTTTCGGCGCTGCGTCCCTCGATCAATCGCGCAATCGTCATGTGGGCTCTCCCGGTTGAATGCGGTTCAGGCCGATGAGGATGCCACGATCGTCACCGTTTGGCGAATCAGCCGTCGTCGGGCGGCTCGCCAGCGCCCGGCGGCTCGGCTGGATAGAGCCGGTAGTCCTCGACCGGCACGCCGCCGATCAGATGCTCCTCGACGATCCGTTCGAGCACGCTTTCCGTGCACGAATGGTACCAGACCCCTTCGGGCCAGACCACCGCCACTGGCCCGGCAGCGCAGATCCGCAGGCAATCGGCCTTGGTCCGCGCAATCCGCTGCTCCAGCCCGCGCGTCTTGATCGCCTTCTTGAGGTATTTCCACGCCTGCGTGCCGGTGCTGCGCGAACAGCACTCGCCCTTTTCGCTTTCGGCGCAGATGAAGATGTGCCGGTGGACCTGCTCGCCGCCGGTCTTGGCGAAGGCCGCGCGCGCTTTGGCAAGATCGATGTTGTTGCCGCTCATGCCTTGAGGCTCCATTCGAGGAGCGCCGCCCGGGTATCGTCTGGAACCGGCGCCGGGCGATCGTCGGTGATCGCCACGATCACAGAACGCGCGAAAGCGATGACCGTGCCGTTCTGGACCAGCAGCTGCGCAATGCCCCAACTGCTCCGCCCGACCTGTTCGATCCCGCAGCTGGCCTCAACCGGATCGGGGAAGTGGCCTTGGGCCAAGTATTCCATCCCCACGCTCGCCACCATCGCGCGGCGCTCACCGATCTTCACCTTGAGCCCGATCGACTGGTTGAAGCGGACCCGCGCATCTTCCATCATCGCCGCCAGCGCCACATTGTTGAGGTGCTGGTTAGGATCAACGTCGGCGAAGCGCGTCGTCACCGTATGGCGAAAAGGATAGCGTTCGGGCTTCAGCAGCGCGGGATCGGGACGCGGCATCTGGCTCTAGGGTTTCAGGTGCTGTGCCAGCCACGCGAAGACCGTCTGGTGCCACTGCAGAGAATCCTTCGGCTTGAGCACCCAGTGGTTTTCTTCGGGGAAGGCCAGCAGCTCGCTTGGTACCCCGCGCTGCTGCAACGCACTGAACGCGGCCAAGCCCTGGGTATAGGGGATGCGGAAGTCCTTCTCGCCGGTGATGACCAGCATCGGGGTCCGCCACTTGGCGACGGTGTTTACCGGGTTCCATTTCTCGTATTCTTCCGGTGCCTCGAAATAGGTCTTGCCGCCGTGCTCCCAGGTGTCGAACCACAGCTCTTCGGTTTCGTAAGCCATGGCGCGGGCATCGAATACGCCGTCGTGCTGGACCAGACACTTGAACCGGTCGGCCCACTGGCCTTCGATCCAGTTCATCATGTAGCCGCCATAGGATGCGCCCAGCGCGCAGGCGTTACCGCCATCGAGTTCGGGATGCGCGGCGAGTGCGGCGGCAAGGCCGAGCTGCTGGTCCTCGAGCGGCTTGCCGCCCCAGTCGCGGTTGATGCTGTCGGTGAAGGTCTGGCCGTAGCCGGTCGAACCGTGGAAATCGACCGACACCACCGCATAGCCCTGGCTGGCGAAGACCCGCGGATTCCAGCGGAACGACCAGCTGTCACCGAACGAGCCCTGCGGCCCGCCGTGGACCATCAGCAGCACGGGAAGCCTTGCCCCAGAGCTGCTAGCGCTTCCGGCGGGTTCGGTCACCTGGCCCCACACGGTATCGCCGCCGGCGCCCTTGAAACTGAACCGGGTGGTGGTGATGGGAGTGAGGGCGGCTAGCTGCGCGTCGTTGGCATGGCTGAGCGCGCGCGCCGGCTTGCCCCCAAGGGCATGGGCGTCGGCAACGTAGACCTCGGCCGGACCCGCCACGCCATCGCGGGTAAAGACGAAACCGCCGTTCTTGAGCGGGATAACCGAGCCCATGTGCCCATCGCCCATGCCCTTGGGGGCAAGTTTCAGGCGGGTGACCTTGCCGCTGGCAATGTCGATGCGGAACACCGGGTTGTCGAGCACCTCTTCGGCGGTGACGATCAGCGCTTTGCCGTCAGGGCTCCACGCCATCGAGCCGATCGAGCGGTCCCAGCCTTGCGTCAGTGCGCGGTGTTCACCGGTCTGCAGGTTGAGCAACTGCAGCACCAGCCGATCCGATTCGTAGCCCGGCCGCGCCATCGCGGTGTAAGCCAGCCACTTGCCGTCGGGTGAGGGTACTGGCAGCGTGTCGGTCGCCTTGTTGTCCGCAGTCAGATTGTGCGGGGCGGTGCCATCAAGCGGGCTGTGCCACACATCGATATTGGTCGAACGCGGTTCGTTGCGGTCGGCTTGCCGCGCCGCGAAATAGGCGCCGTTCGAATCGGCCGCCCAGGCCAGATCTTCGCCCCCACCCATCGGCTTGGTCGGGGTATCGCCGGTCAGCGTCCCGGCCGGACCGTCTAGCGCGGCCCCGCCGCCAGCGATCTTGCCCTGGCCGTCGAGACCGAACGCGAAAGTGCGGCTGTAATTGCCCGGAGTTTCCCACGCATCCCAGTGGCGCACGAAGCCGGTGCCATCGGCGTAGTGGCGGCCCGTCCCCGGCCCCGGCTGGCTGGTGTCGCCGCTCTTGTCGCAGCCCAGCGTCGCGCAATCGCGCGCGACATCACCCCAGACCAGCATGCGCTGGCCGTTAGGCGAAATGGAAAACCCCGCAACGTCGGTCTTGAACGCGCTGGCCTGCACCGGCGGAGCGCCGGGCTGGGCGAGATCGATCACCCACAGCTGGTCGCTGCCCGATTTGCCCGACAGGAAATAGAGCCGCTTGCCGTCAGGGCTGAAGGCCGGCGAAGTCTCGCTCGCATCGGCAAGATCGGCGATTCGCTCGGGCGTGCCGCCCTTGACCGGCACCCGCCACAGCCCGGTGGTGCGCTTGTAGGTCACCGGGTCGGTATCGGTCTGCTGATAGGCCACCCAAGTCCCATCCGGGGAGACTGCCGGCGAACCGACGCGTTTCAGCGTGACGAGGTCTTGAGGGGTCATCGCCCGCGGCTGGGCCTGCGCGGCGGCCGGGATTGCAATGAGGGAGAATGCGAGTGCGCCGAGCGCAGCAGAAGTTTTGATCATGCAGCCAAGGCTAGCCTCACGCCGCGATGCTTCCTAGCTTTTCTTGCCGACGATCCGCGCGATTTCGGCAGCGACCAGTTTTTCAACCAATGCGGGCAGGTTCCTGTCGAGCCACATGGCGAGTTCGGGCCGCAGCAGGTCACGAACCATGCCTTCGAGCGAGGTTTCACCTGAGCGGACGATCTGCGGCGCAGCCGGCGGCTGGGCCATCATCGCCAGCGCGGCGAGCGATTCGCTGATCGAGCTGACAGTTTCGGTTCCGACCAGGGCGTCGTCCCCGGCCTCGGCAGCTTGGGCATGGGCTGCGTCTTCGGCAGCTTCATCAGCTTCGACATAGAGGCCCATCCCGGCGAGATCGAGCACGTCTTCAGCCGCAGCAGGCCCGGCTTCCTCGGTCACGCCGCGCTCTTCGCGCTCACGCCGTTCCTCGGCTGCACCGGCACGATTATCGCGCGCGATCACTTTCTTGATCGATTCGAGGATTTCCTCGACCGAAGGTTCACCAGCCTGGCGCATCGCCCCCAACTCCAAGCTGTCCCGTGACGGGACAGAATCATCAAGGGGCTACTGAACCGTCCTGTGCAGCTGTGTCAACGGTGCGTGTGGCTTCGGTGGTCGGCGCGGGGTCGGTGCTCCAATCCCAGATCTTGCCGCGAACCCGTTCGTAATTGACTTCAGGGTCGTACAGCGGGCCGCCGTCGAGCCCGAGATCGCGGGCCTCGGCCTTGCCCATTGTCGCCAGCAGGTTGAACCCGGCGACATAGGCGTTGCGCCTGGCGGTAGCGAGCTGGACCTGCGCGCCCAGCAGTTCCTGTTCGGCGTTGAGGATGTCGAGGATCGTGCGGTTGCCGACGGTGTTTTCGGCGCGCACCCCTTCAAGGCTGAGCGCGGCGGCATCGACCGCGGTTTGCGACGAACCGATCAGCGACTGCGCCGCCTGCCACTGGGCATAGGCCGAACGGACATTGGCCACGACCGCCCGCTCAACCCCGACTTCGGTCTCCATCGTTGCGTCTTCGCGCGCCTGCGCGGCGCGGCGCTGCGCTGCGGGCAAGCCGCCCTGGAAGATCGGGATCGATGCGCGCACGCCGGCCTGCGCGGTGGTCGACTTCTGGGTAAACTGGCCCGGGACCGAGCCGCCCAGGGTCCCCAGATAATCGGTGTAATCACCCGCTACGAACAGGCTGACCTTGGGCAGCTTGCCCGCACTGGCAACCCGCACATCGTAACCCGCCGCCGTCGAACGTTGCCGTGCGGCAAGCAGGTCGGGGTTGTGATCGAGCGCGATTGCGACGGCTTCGTCGGTGCTGCCCGGCAGTCCGGCCAGAGGCGGCGGGGCTTGCAGATCGACCGGCGCCTTGCCGACCACCTGGATATAGCGTTCGCGCGCAGCGATCAGGTTGGCCTCGGCGCTGCGCTGCTGGCCGCGCGCCAGGGCGAGGCGCGAATCGGATTGCGCAACGTCGGTCCGGGTCAGATCGCCGATTTCGAACCGGTCCTTGCTTGCTTGCAGGTTGACCGAAAGCTGCTTGACGTTGGACCGGTTGAGCCGGACCACTTCCTGCGCGAGGATCACGTCCATGTAGGCTGCGACGACCTGGGAAAACACACCGCTTTCAACCCCGCGCAAGTCGGCCTGGCCAGCGCCTACGCGGGTCTCGGCGGCATGCACCGAATTCTTGACTGCTCCGCCGCTGAAGATTGGCACGCCCAATTGGCTGCTGGCATCGAAGGCGCGGCTGGGCGAAGTGAACGAGTTCGAGCTGGTCTTGATGAATTCGGTATAAGTAACGGTGCCTGACAGCGAGGGCAGCCCCGCGGCCCGCGCGATCGGTACGTTCTCGTCAACCGCCCGCTGCTGGGCGCGGGCCGATTGCAGGGTCGGATTGGTCTGGTAAGCCAGGGTCAGCGCGTCGCGCAGTTCGTCGGCCAGCGCCGGTCCGGCCACCAGCGAGGCGGCCCCTGCAAACAACATGGCGCGCCCCAGACGCGAAACCGTGAACCTGGCCATCTAACTAGAAACTCCAACTCTTGGCGGGGGCGAATTCGCCCAGCACCGGTATTCCCACTTCGGCCAGCGGGAGCAGCTGCGTGGTGCCACCCAGTTTGCGGCCACTGGCCAGGCGCGTCACTCCGCGCAGGACCAACCCGGTCACGATCCGGCCGCCTTCACTGAGCGCGCCGACGAGGCCGTCTGGCAGCGCTTCGATCGCACCGTCAATCAGGATCAGATCGTAGCTTTGCGCGCCGCGCTTAGCTTTGAGAACATCGGCGGCATCCAGACTATCGACCAACGCCCCCATTGCCTCGACCAAGGCTGGCAGGTAGCCGCTGCCCGCAGTCACCACCAGGACCCGCTCGCCGGACTGGGGCAACGCTTCGCTCAGCATCATGCCGTGAAACAGCGGTGCGGCCAGCGCGCGCGCACCGCCCAGCGGGATGGCGCGATCGATGTAGGCGTGGCCGCGCGCGGCTGCCGGCACATAATCCTCGCGCGGAACCACGTTCATCGCTGCGAGCACGCGTTCGTGGTTGACCCCGCTCACCCGGAGCTGGCTGTCGATCATGGCGCGGCGCGGTGCGTTCAAGGTGGCGGATCCTGAAGAGGTGGCGGTCATTCGCTGTGGCCCTTTGTGCGCGCTGTATTACACAACTAAAACAGCTAGGCAATCGCTTGCCTCATAACCGGTGGCTCAAGGCGCGCCAAGCGCTTTGACGGGCGGGCAAAGCTGCGCCTATGGGAACGGGAAACCGCACAATAGAAGGAGTCGGACCCGTGGCCGAGATGGTGACCATTCGCGAGACTGACCTGATCGAAAGCGTGGCCGACGCGCTGCAGTACATCAGCTACTACCACCCGATGGATTACATCCGTGCGCTGGGCGCGGCTTACGACGCCGAGCTGGGCCCGGCGGCGAAGGACGCAATCGCGCAGATCCTCACCAACAGCCGGATGTGCGCCGAAGGCCACCGCCCGATCTGCCAGGACACCGGCATCGTCAACGTGCTGATCGAATGGGGCCAGGAGTGCCGACTCGAATCGGATCGCAGCTTGCAGGAGGTGGTCGATGAAGGGGTGCGCCAGGCTTACCTCAACCCCGACAACAAATTGCGCGCCTCGGTGCTGGCCGATCCCGCCTTTACCCGCCGCAATACCCGCGACAACACCCCCAGCGTGGTTCACGTGACGATGGTCCCGGGCCGCACGGTCGGCATCGATGTCGCGGCCAAGGGCGGCGGCAGCGAAAACAAGTCCAAGTTCAAGATGATGAACCCAAGCGATTCGGTGCAGGACTGGGTCGAGGAAATGCTCCCGCAGATGGGTGCCGGCTGGTGCCCGCCGGGCATGCTCGGGATCGGCATCGGCGGCACGGCGGAGCACTGCATGCAGCTCGCCAAGCAGGCGCTGATGGAACCGATCGACATGGCCCAGCTGAAAGCGCGCGGGGCGCAGACCGATATTGAGCGGATGCGGATCGAGATTTTCGACCGGGTCAACGCGCTGGGCATCGGCGCGCAGGGGCTGGGCGGGCTGTCGACCATCCTCGACGTCAAGATTCTCGATGCGCCATGCCATGCCGCGGGCAAGCCGGTCGGCATGATCCCCAACTGCGCCGCCACCCGCCATGCGCACTTCACGCTTGACGGGTCGGGCCCGGTGTTCCTCGAAACCCCCAAGCTGGATGAATGGCCCGACGTCCACTGGCAGCCCGACCAGGCGGCAATCCGCGTCGATCTGGATCACCTCACTCCAGAGATCGTGCAGCGCTGGAAACAGGGCGACCGATTGTTGCTGAGCGGCAAGATGCTCACCGGGCGCGATGCCGCCCACAAGCGGATCCAGGAGATGCTGGCAAAAGGCGAAGCGCTGCCGGTCGATTTCAAGGGCCGCGCGATCTACTACGTCGGACCGGTCGATCCGGTGATCGGCGAAGTGGTCGGTCCGGCGGGCCCGACCACCGCGACGCGGATGGACAAGTTCACCGATATGATGCTCGAACTGGGCTTGCTGACAATGATCGGCAAGGCCGAGCGCGGGCAAGGCGCGGTGCAGGAAATCGCCCGCCACAAGGTTGCCTATCTGATGGCCGTCGGCGGCGCGGCTTACCTGGTCAGCCGCGCGATTCGCGAAGCCAGGGTGGTCGCGTTCGAAGACCTCGG
>JANXUP010000102.1 GCA_025356175.1 Sphingomonadaceae bacterium
TCCTGCAGCATGCGCTTTTCATTGCGGACGATGATGTCCGGCGCGCGCAGCTCGATCAGGCGCTTCAGGCGGTTGTTGCGGTTGATCACGCGGCGATAGAGATCGTTGAGATCCGAGGTCGCGAACCGGCCGCCGTCCAAAGGCACCAGCGGGCGCAGTTCGGGCGGGATGACGGGCACGACTTCAAGGATCATCCATTCAGGCTTGTTGCCTGAATCGATGAAGCTTTCGACGACCTTGAGGCGCTTGATGATCTTCTTGGGCTTGAGCTCGCTCTTGGTGGTGCGAAGCTCCTCCATCAAGTCGTCGCGCTCTTTGACGAGGTCGAGGCTCATCAACATGTGCTTGACGGCTTCGGCACCGATCCCGGCCGAGAAGGCATCTTCGCCGTACTCGTCCTGATAACCGTAGAGTTCGTCTTCGGTCAGCAGCTGATAGGGTTCAAGCGGGGTCAGGCCCGGCTCGATCACCACATAGCTTTCGAAGTACAAGATACGCTCAAGCTGCTTCAACTGCATGTCGAGCAGCAGGCCGATGCGCGAAGGCAGCGACTTGAGGAACCAGATGTGCGCCACCGGCGCGGCCAGTTCGATGTGGCCCATCCGCTCACGGCGGACCTTGGTCACGGTAACCTCGACACCGCACTTTTCGCAGACGACGCCCTTGTACTTCATGCGCTTGTACTTGCCGCACAGGCACTCGTAATCCTTCACCGGACCGAAGATGCGGGCGCAGAACAGGCCGTCGCGCTCGGGCTTGAAGGTCCGGTAGTTGATCGTTTCGGGCTTCTTGATCTCGCCGAACGACCACGAACGGATGCGTTCGGGGCTGGCAAGGCCGATCTGGATCTGGTCGAAGGTTTCGGGCTTCGCCATCTGGTTGGTGAATTTGCTGAGGTCGTTCATGTTGTTTTCCCTCTACGGGTGAAATTCTCTGGGGCGGGGCAGTCAGGTCGGGGCGGCGGGTAGCCGCCCCGTCCCGGTTACTCCGCGGCCTCCGCGTAATCGTCGTCGTCGCCGCTGGTCAGCGAGGACAGTTCGACGTTGAGGCCCAGGCTGCGCATTTCCTTGACGAGCACGTTGAAGCTCTCGGGAATGCCGGCCTCGAAGCTGTCGTCACCCTTGACGATCGCTTCGTAGACCTTGGTCCGGCCAACCACGTCATCGGACTTCACCGTCAGCATTTCCTGCAAGGTGTAGGCCGCGCCGTAAGCCTGCAGCGCCCAGACTTCCATTTCGCCGAACCTCTGCCCGCCGAACTGCGCCTTGCCGCCCAGCGGCTGCTGGGTGACCAAGCTGTACGGCCCGATCGAACGCGCGTGGATCTTGTCGTCGACCAAGTGGTGCAGCTTGAGCATGTAGATGTAGCCCACGGTGACCTTGCGGTCGAAGGCATCGCCGGTGCGCCCGTCATACAGCGTGACCTGACCCGAGGTGTCGAGCCCGGCCATTTCGAGCATCGCCGAAACATCGGCTTCGCGCGCGCCGTCAAACACCGGGGTTCCCATCGGCACGCCGTTCTTGAGGTACGATGCCATTTCGACGATTTCGTCGGTGGACCGTGCCTCGATTTCGGCGTGATAGTTGGGCCCGTAGATCTCCTTGAGCTTGTCGACCAGCGCGGTCGGCGGAGCCATGGCTTCGGGATTGGGGTTGGCATGGCGCCATTCCTCAAGCGCCGCAGTGACCTGCTGGCCTAACCCTCGCGCCGCCCAGCCAAGGTGGGTTTCGAAGATCTGCCCGACGTTCATGCGGCTCGGCACACCCAGTGGGTTAAGCACGATGTCGACCGGGGTGCCGTCCGCGAGGAACGGCATGTCTTCGGCCGGCAGGATGCGCGAAATCACACCCTTGTTGCCATGACGCCCGGCCATCTTGTCGCCCGGCTGCAGCTTGCGCTTCACCGCGACGAAGACCTTGACCATCTTGAGCACGCCCGGGGCGAGTTCGTCACCGCGTTCGAGCTTCTCCTTGCGGTCCTCGAACTTCTCCTGGATCGTCTTGATGGTCTCGTCGTACTGGGTCTTGACCGCTTCGAGCTGGCCCTGAGCCCGGTCATCGGCAACCGCAAACTTCCACCATTCGTGACGTTCGACTTCGGCGAGGTTCTCGTCCGAAATGGTATCGCCCTTCTTGAAGCCCTTGGGCGCCGCTGCGGCAACCTGGCCCATCAGCATGTCGCGCAAGCGATTGTAAGTGGCGCGGTTCAAGATGCCGCGTTCGTCTTCGCGGTCCTTGGCGAGGCGTTCGATTTCCTCGTTCTGGATGGCGCGGGTACGATCGTCGATCTCGATCCCGTGGCGGTTGAACACGCGCACTTCGACCACCGTACCAGCGACGCCGGGGGGCAGCTTGAGCGAGGTATCGCGCACGTCCGAAGCCTTTTCGCCGAAGATCGCGCGCAGCAGTTTTTCTTCCGGCGTCATCGGGCTTTCGCCCTTCGGCGTGATCTTGCCGACCAGGATATCGCCCGGGTGCACTTCGGCACCGATGTAGACGATGCCCGCTTCGTCGAGGCTGCGTAGCGCTTCCTCGCCGACATTCGGGATATCGCGGGTGATGTCTTCTGGCCCAAGCTTGGTGTCGCGCGCCATCACTTCGAATTCTTCGATGTGGATCGAGGTGAACACGTCATCCTTGACGATGCGTTCGCTGATCAGGATCGAGTCTTCGTAGTTGTAGCCGTTCCACGGCATGAACGCGACCAGGCTGTTGCGGCCCAGCGCCAGTTCGCCCAGCTCGGTCGAGGGACCGTCGGCGATGATCGTGCCTTCCTCGATCACTTCACCCACCTTCACCAGCGGACGTTGGTTGATGCAGGTGTTCTGGTTCGAACGCTGGAACTTCTGCAGCGTGTAGATGTCCACGCCCGATTGACCGGCTTCGATATCGCCGGCTGCGCGGATCACGATGCGGGTCGCGTCGACCTGATCGACGATCCCGCCGCGAAGAGCCCCAATGGCTGCGCCGGAGTCGCGCGCCACGGTGGCTTCCATGCCGGTGCCGACAAACGGCGCTTCGGCCTGGACCAGCGGCACCGCCTGGCGCTGCATGTTCGACCCCATCAGCGCGCGGTTGGCGTCATCGTTTTCGAGGAACGGGATCAGCGAAGCTGCAACCGAGACGAGCTGCTTGGGGCTGACGTCCATCAGGGTCACCAGATCGCGCGGGCTCATCACAAATTCGCCGCTGTCACGCGCCGAAACGAGGTCTTCGACGAACGAACCGTCGGCGTTGAGCTCGGCCGAGGCCTGCGCCACGGTGTGCTTCTGCTCTTCCATGGCCGAAAGGTAGACCACGTCGGCGGTCACCTTGCCGTCGATCACCTTGCGGTACGGGGTTTCGATGAAGCCGTACTTGTTGACCCGGGCGAAGGTCGACAGCGAGTTGATCAGGCCGATGTTCGGGCCTTCCGGCGTTTCGATCGGGCAGATCCGGCCATAGTGGGTCGGGTGAACGTCGCGGACTTCAAAGCCGGCGCGTTCGCGGGTCAGGCCGCCTGGCCCAAGTGCCGAGACGCGGCGCTTGTGGGTGACTTCCGACAGCGGGTTGGTCTGGTCCATGAACTGCGACAGCTGGCTGCTGCCGAAGAACTCGCGCACCGCCGCCGCCGCCGGCTTGGCGTTGATCAGGTCATGCGGCATCACTGTGTCGATATCGACCGACCCCATGCGCTCCTTGATCGCGCGCTCCATGCGCAGCAGGCCGACGCGGTACTGATTTTCCATCAATTCGCCGACCGAACGCACCCGGCGATTGCCGAGGTTGTCGATGTCGTCGATCTGACCGCGACCGTCCTTCAGTTCCAACAGCACGCGAACGGTCGCAATGATGTCCTGCTTGCGCAGCGTGCGCGCCGTGTCCGGCACTTCCTCGGCGCTGAAGCCGAGGCGCATGTTCATTTTCACCCGGCCGACCGCGCTCAGGTCATAGCGCTCGCCGTCGAAGAACAGGCCCTTGAACAGCGTCTCCGCGGTCTCCGGCGTCGGCGGCTCACCCGGGCGCATCACCCGGTAGATGTCCATCAGCGCTTCGTCACGGTTGGTGTTCTTGTCAACCGTCAGCGTGTTGCGCATCCACGGACCGACCGTCTGGTCGATCGCCAGTGTCGGCAACCGGTCGAGGCCAGCAGTCTCGATCGCCGCCAGCTTCGGCTCGGTAAGTTCATCGCCGGCCTCGGCCCAGATCTCACCGGTGGTCATGTCCACCAGGTCTTCGGCGACGTAGCGGCCAAGTAGGTCGGTGCGGCCGACCAGCACTTCGCGGGTTTTCTCCGCAATCTTACGTGCGGTCCGCGGCGTCAGCTTGGCGTCCTTCTCGGCCACCACCTCGCCGGTCTGCGCGTCGATCAGTTCCTCGTTGAGCTTCATGCCGCGGAACGCCTCGGGGTCGAACGGCCGGCTCCAGCCCTTCGGGCCGCGGGCGAACACCACCTGGCCATAGAACTGGTTGAGGATTTCCTCGGCATCCATGCCGCGGATTGCGCTCTGCTCCAGCTCGCTGCCCTTTTCGGCGCGCAGCTTTGCCGTATGCGCGCTGTCCAGCGCCAACAGCAGCGTGCTGGCCGGCAGCTTGCGCTTGCGGTCGACGCGGACGTAGCAGATGTC
>JANXUP010000129.1 GCA_025356175.1 Sphingomonadaceae bacterium
ATCAGCGAAGACCTGAAGGTCATGCGCCCGTCGCTGCTGCCGGGCCTGCTTTCGGCGGTGCGCCGCAACCTCGATCGCGGCGCCGCAACAGTGCGGCTGTTCGAGATCGGGCGGCGCTATCTGGCGGACGGCGAGTACCCGACGCTGGTGCTGGTGCTGGCGGGCGACAAATCGGCACGCAGTTGGCAAAGCGGCAAGGCGCAAGTGTTTGACGCCTTCGACGCCAAGGCACTGTGCCTTGAACTGCTGCGCGAAGCCGGTGCACCGGTCGATAACCTGATGGTCATGGACGATGCAGGCAGCGCTTATCATCCGGGGCAGTCAGCCACGCTTCGGCTTGGGCCAAAGTCCCAGCTGGCGAGCTTCGGCATGGTCCATCCCGCAGTGCTCAAGGCGTTCGATATCGGCGTGCCGGTGGCAGTGGCGGGCATCCATCTCGATGCGATCCTGCCGCGCAAGGCGGCAAGTTTCGCCCGCACAGCCTATGCCCCGCCAGCGCTGCAGGCAGTGACCCGCGATTTCGCGTTCCTGGTCGATGCGGCGCTACCCGCCGGCGATCTGGTTCGCGCAGTGCGCAATTGCGACAAGGCCAATGTGGTTGCAGTGCGGTTGTTCGACGACTTCCGCGGGGCTGGCGTGGCCGACGGGCAAAAGTCGCTCGCCATCGAAGTGACCTTGCAACCGGGCGACAAGAGCTTCGACGAGGCCCAGCTCAAGGCGGTTGCCGAGCGGATCACCGCTGCGGCTGCGAAGCTGGGCGCGGTACTGCGCGGTTAGATCCTCCCCGCGCCGGGGAGGATCTAGAGTTTCCGCGCCAGGTCCAGCACCTCGGAGTAAAGTTCCGGCGTGGCAGTGCCCCGCACCAGCATGATCGCATGATTGAGCCGCACCCGCCGGTCCGCGCTGCCTTTGGCGATCCGGTCGAGCTGTTCGGCGACCATCCGCTCGCTTGCTCCCGGTTCGCCTTTGACCGTGCCGATCAGCAGGGAAGCGAGGCGCTGCTGGCCCGGATCGGCATCGAACCGCTGCTGGCGGCGGTGGTTGTAGAGCCATAAGACCAGCGCGAAGGCCAGGATCGCAACGAAGTAGAAACGCATTCGCCCGGCCTGCTCAGCCGCACTGGCCGCGGTGCAGCAGCTTGTGATCGGCCAGTACCAGCGCCATCATTGCTTCCACTACGGGCACACCGCGTATCCCGACACACGGATCATGGCGGCCCTTGGTGCGGATTTCAGTGGCCTGTCCGTCGCGGTCGATCGTCTCGACCGGGGTCAGGATCGAGCTGGTCGGCTTGAACGCCACCCGCACTTTCACTGGCTGACCGGTGCTGATCCCGCCCGCGATCCCGCCGGCGTGGTTGGCGGTGAAGACCGGCGCTGAGTTACCGGGCCGCATCGGATCGGCATTGCCCTCGCCGGTCAAGCGCGCCGCAGCGAACCCGTCGCCGATCTCGACGCCCTTGACTGCATTGATCCCCATCATCGCCGCAGCAAGATCGGCATCGAGCTTTGCGTAAATCGGTGCACCCCAGCCGGCCGGGACCCCGGTTGCCACACATTCGACCACCGCGCCCAAGGACGAACCTGCCAGCCGCGCTTCATCGACCAGCTTTTCCCACCGCACCGCCGCGACCGGATCGGGGCAGAAAAACGGATTGCGGCCGATCTCGCCCGCATCGAAATTTGCGGGATCAATGGCATCACCGCCGATTTCGGCGACCCAGCCAATCACCACGACTTCAGGAATGACCAGCCGCGCCACTCCGCCTGCCGCGACCCGCGCCGCGGTCTCGCGCGCCGAGCTGCGCCCCCCGCCGCGATAATCGCGCAGGCCGTATTTGGCATCATAGGCATAGTCAGCGTGGCCGGGGCGGTAAGCCTTGGCGACTTCCGAATAGTCTTTCGAGCGCTGATCGACGTTCTCGATCATCAGCGAAATCGGGGTGCCGGTGGTCTGGCCCTCGAACGTGCCTGACAGGATCCGCACCTGATCGGGTTCCTGCCGCTGGGTGGTGAACTTCGACTGCCCCGGCCGCCGCGCATCGAGGAACGGCTGGAGCTTGTCCTCGCTCAGTTCCAGCCCCGGCGGGCACCCGTCGACTACCGCGCCCAGCGCCGGCCCATGGCTTTCGCCCCAGGTGGTAAATCGCAACATGCGGCCAAAGGTGTTGACGGACATGGGCCAGGCTTTGCCGCCAGATTGCGCGCGTGTCCATATCCGGTTTAGGAGGTCCCCATGTTCCTGGTCATCTTTCGCAATCGCAAGCGTGCCGATATCGACGCCGCCGCTTATGGCGCCGATGCGACACGGATGGAGGCGATGGCCCGCGCCCAGCCCGGGTTCGTCTCGTTCAAAAGCTATACCGCTGACGACGGCGAGGTGATTGCGCTCAGCGAATGGGCTGATGCCGAAGCCGCGCGCGCTTGGGGCAGCCAGCCCGATCACGCGGTGGTCCAGGCCAGGGGCCGCGCCGAATATTATCAGGATTACACGCTGTACACCTGCGACCAACCGCGTACACACCGGTATGAACGGCCGGGAAAATGAGCGTCACGCTCTACGGCATTCCCAACTGTGACACGGTCAAAAAGGCGCGCGACTGGCTTGACGCGCGCGGGGTGGCCTATGTTTTCCACGATTACAAAAAGCTCGGCGCGGACCCGGCCAAGCTCACCGAATGGGTTGCAGAGGCAAGCTGGGAAGTGTTGCTCAACCGCGCCGGGACGACCTTCCGCAAGCTGCCCGATGCCGCCAAACAGGGCATTGATGCAGCCAAGGCGGTGGCGCTGATGACAGCCAATCCATCGTGCATCAAACGCCCGGTGGTCGAGCATCCGGGCGGGCTGCTGGTCGGGTTCAAGCCAGACGAATGGGCGGCGAAGTTTTGACCGCGACTGTTGTCGACTACCTGCAGGCACACTGGACCGAATTGCTCGGCTCGGTGCTGGGCCTGATCCAGATCTGGCTGCTGGTCCGCCGCTCGATCTGGAACTTCCCCGTGGCCATGGCGATGGTCAGCCTGATCGGCATCACCCTGTTCGAGGCGCGGCTCTATTCGGAATGCGGACTGCAGGCGTTCTTCTTCATCGTCAACGCGATCGGCTGGGTCCAGTGGAACCGCGCGACGGATGATGCCGATACTGTTCCGGTCACCTGGATGAGCGCAAGCTCACGCGTGGTCTGGGCGGCGGTTACCGTGCTGCTCAGCCTCTCGCTGGGCTGGCTGATGCACCGCTTCACCAACGCCGCGCTGCCCTTTGCGGATTCTGCGGTGACCGGCGCGAGCATCGCCGCGCAGTTGCTTTTGAACAACAGGAAGATCGAAAACTGGGTGCTGTGGGTCGTGATTGATCTTGTTTCGGTCGGGCTCTACCTATACCGCGATCTCAACTTTCTTGCGATACTTTATGTCGCTTTCTTGTTCATTTCCATCATCGGTCTGCGCGAATGGATGCGTGCTGCCCGCTCTCTCCCTGCGGAACAATTTGCATGATATCAGTATGTTTCCACGGTGCCGAAAGCACCGGCAAGTCGGTGCTGGCCGAAAAGCTCAGCCGCGAACTGGGCGGCACCTGGGTCCCCGAATATGGCCGGACCTATTGCGAGGAAAAAGGCACCGACCTGGCCATGGCCGACCTGCTGGCAATCGCCGAAGGGCAAGCCATGGCGGTCGCGGCGACAATGGCCGCCCATCCCAAGCTGCTGCTGCTCGATACCGACCAGCTGATGACCGCAGCCTGGGCCGAGATGCTGTTCAGCCAAGTTCCCGGCGAACTGACCGCCTATCCCCAAGCCGATCTCTACCTGCTGTTCACCCCCGACGTGCCGTGGATCGACGATGGCACGCGCTTTTTCGGCAAGGGCCCGCTGCGCAGCCGCTTCGCCGCACTGGCCGAAGAAGTGCTGCTGCGTGCCGGGGTCAAATACGTGACGATTTCTGGCGGGTGGATCGAGCGCGAAAAGGCTGCGCGCACGGCCATCACCACGCTGATAGCGGCAAAGGCAGTGTGGCCGTCGAAATAGGCTCGGCCTGCCGCATTCACCGCGATAATTAATTATTTAGCGGGTCCTTTTGCTGGTAGCGGAGGCAGACCATGAGAGGATGCCCCCCAATGTTCCGGCCGGCCGGCGAGACTGGCTCTTGACCCTGCTGCTGGCGCTCGCTGCGGTAACCGTTGCCAGCGGTGCGCCCATCGATCAGGTAGCCGTACCGCCGGTCGTCAGCGCCCCGGCTGACGGCGGCGTGCCGGCAGATGACAAGTGTCCGGTGCTGATTGCTCCGCCTGCTGCTGCGGAGCCTCCGATTGCCCAAGATCCGGCATCGCCTGCAATCGTTCCGGCAGGCAGCGATCAGCCCAAGGAGATCGTCGTCAGCGGCGACGTGCTGGCGCGCAAGCAGGACCCGCTGCGCGCGATCAATGCGCAGAGCTTTGCGGTGGTCAACAAGGTGGATGACCTGTTCGTCGGTCCGGTTGCCAAGGGGTACCGGCACATCGTTCCCGAACCCGCGCGCGATGGGCTGCACAACGCGCTGTCCAATCTGACCGAGCCGGTGGTGTTCGTGAACGACTTGCTCCAGTTGCACCCGGTGCGCGCGGGCAAGACACTGCTTCGCTTCGTGATTAATTCGACGATCGGGCTGGGCGGGCTGTTCGATATTGCCAAGAAAAAGCCGTTTCGCATCCAGCACCACAACAACGGCTTTGCTGACACGCTGGGATATTACGGGGTCAAGCCCGGGCCGTTCCTGTACCTGCCGCTGATCGGCCCGACCACGGTGCGCGACATGTTCGGGCGGGTGATCGACCTGGCGATGCTGCCCACCGCAGTGGGCACGCCGTTTAACAAGCCGCAATTCTCGATCCCGCAAAGCGCGCTTAAGTCGCTCGATGACCGGATCACTTTCGATGCCCGGCAGACCTACATTCGCGAGCAGACCAGCGACCCTTACGCGTCGGAGCGGATTTACTACCTGCAGATCCGCGCCAACGAGATCGCCGGGCTGCATGGCAACCATCCCGAACTGTCCGAACGGTTCGGCTCTGCGCCGATTGCGCCCGTAATTCCGCGCTCTTGCGCACTTGCACCGCCGCCGCGCCCGTGATCAAAGCTTGACCGCAGAGGCATTTTGCGGCTTCGTTGGTGCCAAGAAACTCTGGGAGGCGACCCATGGACTTCTTCAAGGCCCTGATCCCCGGCGCAATCCTCACCTTCGTGGTCTGCATGATCATGGGTGCAGGCCACAGCACCGGCGGTTGGCTACAGATCCAGCACTATCACATTCAAAATCACAACCTCTACTGGTCGTGGGTGATGTTCGCGATCGGCACCGGGCTGTCCTGGATGCTGCTCGCGATCACCCCGAAATAGCGGCGGTCACGATATAGTTGAGCGCAAGGTCGCGCGACAGGTGCAGGCCTTTGCCGGGCGACCAGGCGACGCCCTGTGGTTCGGCCATAACCAGGTCCGCGGCGGATAGCAGATCGCGAAGTTCGTTCGGCGTGATGAACTGGTCCCAATGGTGGGTGCCGCGCGGGATCATGCCGCTGCGCTCCGCCGCCTCGACCAGCAGCAACCGCGAGCGCGCGGTGCGGTTGGGGGTGGACAGGATCATCAGCCCGCCCGGCGTCATGGCGGCGCGCAGCGCGGCAATGAACTCGGCGGGATCGGCTACATGCTCGAGCACTTCGAGCGAGGTGACGAGATCGTATCCGGTGAGGCCGAGCGCGCCCACGTCACCGCAGCGATAGTCGATGCCCAGGCCAGCGCCTGCCGCGTGGGCCTGTGCGGCGGCAATGTTTTCAGGCGCCGCATCGACCCCGGTTACTGCCCCGCCAAGCCGGGTGAGCGGTTCGCACAACAGACCCGCTCCGCAGCCGACATCCAGCGCGCGCTTGCCCGCAAGCGGGCGCACTGCGCACGAGTCTCCGGGCCAGTGCGCGTCGATCGCGGCACGAATGAAGCCCAGCCGGACCGGGTTGAGCCGGTGCAGCATCGCTGATGAGCCCTTGGGGTCCCACCATTCGGCGGCCAGTGCGCCGAAATGCTGCGCCTCGTGCGGAAGAATGGTGCTGGTCGAACTTGCATTAGCCATGACCCGTCCTTAGAGCCTCCCTCGCTGCAGAGCGAGCGGTTCTGTGGGCAAT